>NZ_SSMZ01000025.1 GCF_004799395.1 Phenylobacterium sp. | reverse complement strand
CCCGGACGACACGGCCCACAAGAACCGGATGCAGGGCAACGATTTCGTTCAGAGCCTGATGTACGCGCGGGGCGTGACCTGCTTCAGCTGCCACGATCCGCACGGTACGGACAATCAAGCCATGCTTCGCAAGCCGGTCAACGAGGTCTGCCTGACCTGCCACAGCGCCAATGGCCGCAACGGGCCCCGCGCGGCGACGATCGAGGCGCACACCCATCACGCGGTCGGAAGCGCCGGGGACAGTTGCGTGGCCTGTCACATGCCGAAGATCGAACAGACGCTGGGCAAGGTGAATGTCGCCAGCCACACGTTCCACTTCGTGACGCCCACCGCGACGGAGAATCTCGGCATCCCCAACGCCTGCAACGTTTGCCACGCCGACAAGACGACCGCCTGGGCCACAGGCGAGATCGCCAAGTGGGACGATCGATCCCCCTGGCGGATGCGCCAATAGGCCTAGTGGGCCGAGTAGGTCCGGAGCACGTCCTCGACGATCCGCTCCAGTTGGCCCAGCGTGTTGCATTGCTTGGCCACGTGGGTGAAGCGGACGTAGCGGTACATGACGCTGTCGCCCTGGCCCCAATAGCTCTCGGGCTCGGGGTTCAGCCAGATCACCGCGCGGGCCCGCTGCTGGATCAGGTGCATCAGGTCCAGGCGCGGGTCGGCGAAGTTGGAGCGGCCGTCGCCCAGGATGATCACCGTGGTGTGGCGGTCGAGGCGGTCGATGTGGTTGTCGACGAAGTCCTCCAGCGCGCGGCCGTAGTCGGTTTGCTGGAAGCCGATGGTCTGCAGCACCTTGAGGATCGCGCCCTCGACGCCGTTGTCGTCGAGGATGGCGTTGACCGGGATCAGCCGGCCGGAGAAGGCGTAGGCGTCCAGCCGGTCGACCACCTCGTTCAGGGCATAGAGGAAGGTCAGCAGGAACTGGGCGGCGGCGGCCACCGATTTGGAGACGTCGCAGATGGCGACGATCGACGGCTTGTCGACCTTCTTGACCTTCCACTCGATCTCGAAGGGCACACCGCCGTGGGCCATGGATTTGCGGAGCGTCTTGCGCACGTCGAGGTGGCCTCGGTTGGCGGTGTGGCGGCGGCGCGAATAGCGGTCGGCCAGGCGCTTGGCCATGCGCTTGACCAGGGCCTGCATCATGACGAGGTCGACGGGATCGATGCCGCCGTCGGCGTTCAGCGCCTTCTTGGCCAGCATCTCCTCGCGCAACTGCTTGCCGGAGCCGGAGGCGTAGAGCTCGTGCTGTCGCTCGACGAAGGCCTGGGCCTGGGCGACCAGGCCCTTCTTCGCCGCGTCCAGGCGGTCGGCGACCCCCTGGCCGTCGGGCATGCGGCGCGCATTGGCGATGATCTTCTCGATTTCGGCGAGGCCCATCTCGTCCAGCAGGCGCCGCGTCAGGCGGCTGCGCTGGGTGGAGAGGCGGATCTCGGCGACGCCGGCGCGTGCGGCGGCTTCTTCCATCGACTGGGCGAGCCCAGCGGCGTCGCCCTTCAGCAGCATCTGGGCAAGCGGCGATTGCGCCAGGCCGGGCGTTTCCTGACCGCCCTCCCGACCTTCACCCTCGTCCGGCGGCGGCGCGCCGAGGGCGAAGGGTGCGCGCGTGAAGAAGGTCTCGAAGGCCTGGTCGAAGCGGACCACCTCGTCCTTCGACTTGGCCAGGGTGGCGCAGAGCGCGTCCTTGAAGAGTTCGCGGTCCGCGTAGCCCACCGTGGCCGCCGTCCGCGCCGCGTCGATCGCCTCGGCCGGCGAGACCTTCACGTCGGCGGCGCGGAGCGCGCGGAGGAACTCTTCGAGGGTGTGCTGCATGGCCTGAGCCCTCAGCGCCGCGCGAGCAGCTCGACGATCTGGGGTTCGACGGCGGCAATGTCCTGCTCGAACTTCAGGATCACGTTCAGGGTGTCGCGCACCATCGCCGGGTCGAGGTCCCGGGCGTGCAGCAGGATCAGCGCGCGGGCCCAGTCGACGGTCTCGGAAATCGAAGGGGCCTTGCGCAAGTCGAGCATGCGCAACGACTGGACGAAGGCCACCAGCTGGCCGGTCAACGCCTGCTCGATCCCCGGCACGCGAGTGGCCACGATCCGCTCCTCCAGCGCCGGCTCCGGAAGGGGGATGTGCAGGTGCAGGCAGCGCCGTTTCAACGCATCGCCCAGGTCACGGACGTTGTTGGAGGTGAGGAACACCAGGGGCGGGGTCTTGGCGACGATGACGCCCAGTTCGGGCACCGAGACCTGGTAGGCCGACAGCACCTCCAGCAGGAAGGCCTCGAAAGCCTCGTCGGACTTGTCGATCTCGTCGATCAAGAGGACGCAGCCGTCGTCGTGGCGCAGCGCCTGCATCAGGGGCCTGGGCTCCAGGAAGGGCTCGGAGAAGAACAGGTCGCCCATGCCGTGCAGGCGGTCCATGGCCGCGTCCATGTCCGGCGCGTCGGCCAGCGCCGAGCCCATGCGGTCCTTCAGGATCTGGGTGTAGAGCAGTTGCTTGCCGTACTTCCACTCATAGAGCGCCTTGGACTCGTCCAGGCCCTCGTAGCACTGCATGCGGATCAAGGGCTGGGCCAGCAGGCGAGCGGTCGAAAGCGCCAGCTCTGTCTTGCCAACGCCCGCCGAGCCCTCCACCAGGATCGGCTTCTGCAGGTGGACGGCCATGTAGAGGGCCGTCGCGATGCGGCGCGAGGCGATGTAGCCGACGCCGCCCAGGCCCTCGACCAGGGCGTCCACCGACGCAAAGGGGTTGATGGAGCCCACTGGGGCCGGCGCGGAAATCGTCAAAGCCATAAGCTTTCAAAAATGGGTGCGCGAAGATCCCGCGCGGGAAGCGATCTCTAATCTCTTGATTGTGCCAAGCGGCCCGCGCCAGGGCAAACGCGAACCCGTTTCGCGCGTCGGTTGAATCCAGAAACCAAAACTTTTCCGTGGTTTACGGGGGCTTCACCAAAGGTCGGTTAGACGATGAGGCAGTGCCGACCGGCGCGCCCTGAAACGAAGACCAGATTCACCGAACGTGTTCACCCGCCTTCGCACCCGTCTGACCGTCCTCTACGTCGCCCTATTCGGCGCGACGCTGCTGGTCGTGTCGGTCAGCATCTGGGCCGCGGTCAACCAGGCCGCCCAGCGTCAGGTGCGCGGCGAATTGACCGCCACCGGCACGGTGTTCGACCGGGTCTGGTCGCTGCGGTCGGACCGCCTGCGCGAGGGCTCAGCGCTGCTGTCCAAGGACTTCGGCTTCCGCGAGGCCGTGGCCACCCACGACGGACCGACCATCGGTTCGGAGCTGGAAAACCTCAAGGCGCGCTTCAACGTCGACGCGGCATTCATCGTCACCACGGACGGCCATATGATCGGCGCGGACGCCCAGGCGCTGGCCGCTGACGGCCCCGGTCTGGAGAAGGCGCTCGACAACGCCGAAGACCCGGCCGGCGTGGTCACTCTGGGCGGCAAGTCCTTCCAGGTGGTGGCGGCGCCGGTGATGTCCCCCGACCAGATCGGCTGGCTGGTGTTCGCCGTGCAGCTCGACCGGGACGAGATGTCGAGCCTGGAGAAGCTGTCGTCGATCCCGCTGAGCGCCTCGGTGCTGAACCGCGACGCTCGCGGCTGGCGGCAGGAGGGGCGTGTCAGCGAGCACGACCGCACATTACTCAGCCGCTTCATCGACCAGGCGACAGCCAGGAAGCTGGCCACCGCCCAGGCGATCGACGAAAGCGGCGGCACGACCCTGGCGCTGGTGAAACCCCTGCCCAGCCTGACCAAGACCGCGCCGTCGGTGCTGGTGCTGCGCTATCCGCTGGCGCTCGCGCTTCGGCCCTATCAGCTGATGCTGGCCATCGTGGCGCTGGGCGGCCTGATCGGCCTGGCCGTTGTGGGCTGGGGCTCCTGGGTGCTGGCCCGCGGCATCACCCGGCCGATCACCGCGCTGGACGAGGCGGCGCACCGCCTGCAGCGCGGCGAGGAAGCCCAGGTCGAGATCGAGACCAACGACGAGATCGGCCGCCTGGCCGGTAGTTTCAACACCATGGCCACCGAGATTCGAGACCGCGAGCGGCGGATCACCCACCTGGCGCTGCACGATGGCGACACCGGCCTGCCCAATCGCCTGGCCCTTGAGCGGGTGGTCGAGGCGCTGTCGGACCTGCCGGAAGGCCAGGTCTATGTGGCGGCGCTGGGCGTCCATCGTTTCGACCACCTGCGCGGAGCTATCGGCTATTCGCTGGCGGCCCAGGCCGTGCGGATGATCGGCAACCGGCTGGCCGGCCTCGCGCCGGCTTCCGGCGTGGCCCGGGTGGCCAGCGACGTGCTGGGCTTCGTGCTGATCGCCGAGGACCTGGTTGCGGCCGAAGAAGGCGCGGCCCAGCTGATGATCGAGCTCGAGGCGCCGCTGAACGTCGGCGGCGACGTGATCGACGTGACCCTGCACCTTGGCCTGGCGCCTATCCAGCGGGGCGCCGGCCCCGGCGCAGCCATCGAGCAGGCGAACATCGCCCTCGACCAGGCCCGCGGCGCCAAGAAGAAGGTCGCCTTCTTCGACGCCGTGGCCTACGGCGACCCGGCCACCAACCTGTCCTTGATGAGCGGGATGCTGCGCGCCATCGAAGACGGGTCCATCGACCTCTTCTACCAGCCGAAATTCGACATGCGGGTGGGCAAGGTCACCGGCGTCGAGGCGCTGTCACGCTGGCGTCACCCGGCGCGCGGGATGCTGCCGCCGGACCTGTTCATTCCCATGGCCGAGGAGACCGGCCACATCCGCACACTGACCGAGTGGGTGTTCAAGCGCGCCATCGACGTCCAGCGGACCCTCGCCGAGGCCGGTCACGTCGTCGATATGTCGGTGAACGTCTCGGGCCGCACCCTTGGCGAGCCGGACTTCGCCGATTTCGCCCTGGCCGAGGCCAAGCGGGCGGTCGGTGGGCTGACCATCGAGGTCACCGAGACCGCGGTCATCGAGAACCCGGAGCTGGCGTTGGCCATGCTCAACCGTTTCGCCGCGGCTGGCATCGCGATCTCCATCGACGACTTCGGCACGGGCCTGTCGTCGCTGGCCTATCTGAAACAGATTCACGGCCAGGAACTGAAGATCGACAAGTCGCTGGTGGAAGGGGTTACCGAAAGCCAGCGCGACGCGCTGATCGTGCGCTCGACCATCGACCTGGCCCACAGCCTGGGCCTCAAGGTCACCGCCGAGGGCGTCGAGACAAACGACTGCTATTCGATCCTCAGCGCCATGGGCTGCGACCTGGCGCAGGGCTACCTGATCGCCCGCCCGATGCCGATCAAGGACCTGCTGGCCTTCCTGTCCGACGACCAGCGCAACCAGGCCTACGGCTAGGCTACATCGCCATCGAGGCCGTGGACTTCTTGTGGCGCAGCGAGACCGGCTTCAGGCCCAGGGCCACAGCCGCGGTGTCCGCGCCGGCGGCCAGGGATTGATCGATGGGAGCCTTGGCCTTCATGTCGGGATGCCAGACGGTGAGGGTCCCGGCGCCGCCGGGCAGGCCGTGGATCACCGCCTCGCCGGCCGCATTGGTCTTCGCCGCGAAGGGCGTGTCGGCGACATAGATGTAGCCGATCATGACGTCGTGGATGTTGCAGCCCAGGGCGACGACGCCGGCCTTGTCGAAGTTGACCGTACGCTCCTCCTGCTGGCCGTAGAGCTTCAGTTCGAACTTCTTGGCCGCGGAAAAGGAATAGACGTGGTGGCGGACCTTGTCCTTGTTGGGGAAGGCCACCGTGGAGCCGACGGGGACGATCAGGACGTACGGATTGAAGGAGATGTTCTGCTGGGTCATCACGATGGGCCAGCTGTAGTGGATCGGCCCGCCCATGCCCGCGCCGCCAGCCGGATGCACCAGCACGACCGCGTCCGGAAGCGGGGTCCCGTCGTCGCCTTTGACGGTGACGGTCAGGTCGGCGGCGAGCGCCGGCCCGGCGAAGGCCAGGGCTACAACCAGGGCCGCGATGGGCAGGAAATTTAAGCGCATGCCGTTCGCCTAACGTGTTTCGTTGAACGCTATGTAAATGGTTTCCCCATAGCCTCTGAGGCTAACTACCGCAAAACGCGGGGCTTTGGGGGTTCCAGGGATGCGAAAAATTTGCGCGGCGCTGCTTGGCGCCGGGATGGTTCTGTGCGCACAGGCCGCACAGGCGCAGACCGAGATGCGGGAAGGCGGCAAGCTGCTGCTGACCGAGGGCGTGAGCAACATCGAGGGCGCCGGCGGCGGCGGCATCGCCACCTGGGCCCTGATCACCGGCTACGAGACCCGCGATGGGATCGGCGCCAATGTCCACGCCACCGGCATCCAGTTGAAGGACTATCAGTTCCGCGCCTATGGCGCGGCGGTCGGTATCCGCGACCGGGTGGAGCTGAGCTACGCGCACCAGGAATTCGACACCCAGGGCACTGGCGTGAAGCTGGGCCTCGGCCGCGACTTCACCTTTTCCCAGGACGTCTATGGCGCGAAGGTGAAGCTCCTCGGCGACGCGGTCTACGACCAGGACAGCTGGGTCCCGCAGGTCTCGGTGGGCGCGCAGTACAAGAGGGCCTCACAAAGCGGGGTGCTGAGTTTCCTGGGCGCCAAGGACAATTCCGGCGTCGATTGGTTCGTGGCCGCCTCCAAGGTCTTCCTCAACGAAAGCCTGGTGCTGAACGGCGCCGTGCGCGAGACCAAGGCCAATCAGACGGGCCTGCTGGGCTTCGGCGGTCCGGGCAACGACAACTACCACACCGAGTTCGAGGGCTCAGCGGCGCTCCTGCTCACCAAGCGGTTCGCCGCGGGCGTAGAGTACCGCACCAAGCCGAACAACCTTGGCCTGAAGGAGGACGACTGGAAAGACGTCTTCGTCGCCTACGCGCTCAATAAGCACCTGTCGGTCACCGCGGCCTATGTGGACCTTGGCGAGATCGCCACCTTCCGCAATCAGCGCGGCGGCTATCTCTCACTGCAAGCGGGGTTCTGAGATGATCCAAGCTCTTCTGTTCGCCGCGGCCGTGGCGACCACGCCGGCGCCCGCCGCCGCTCCCACCTTCAAGATCGAACATCCGTCAACGAAGTATCCCGGCGAGGAAGAAATCGCCGACTACGCCCACGCGCCCGCGAACGCCGGGACCACGCCCTTCGAAGGCGATGGCATGTGGAAGGCCTTCCACGAAAAGGCCGGAGTGGATCGGGTGGTGGACGAGCTCGTGGACCGCAGCCTGGCGGATCCGCGCATCTCCGACATCTTCAAGAGCCATGACATGGTGCGCCTGCGCCGCACGCTGAAAGAGCAATTCTGTTATCTGCTGAATGGCGGCTGCGACTATTCGGGCCGCGACATGAAGACCGTGCACAAGGACATGGGTCTGCAGAACACCGACTTCAACGCGCTCGTGGAGCACCTGCAGGTGGCCATGGATCACGAGAAGATCGGCTTCCGCGACCAGAACCGCTTCCTGGCCAAGCTCGCGCCGATGCAGCGTCAGGCTGTGGAACGCTGAACCAGATCCCGCTCCTCCCGGACTTGGCCGGGACGAGCGGACCTTGGGCCGCTTTTCACACGTCGAACTTGACGCCCTGCGCCAACGGCAGCGTGGCGCCGTAGTTCACGGTGTTGGTGGCCCGGCGCATGTAGGTCTTCCAGGAATCGGAGCCGGCTTCGCGGCCGCCGCCGGTTTCCTTCTCGCCGCCGAACGCCCCGCCGATCTCGGCGCCTGAGGGGCCGATGTTGACGTTGGCGATCCCGCAGTCAGAGCCGTTCACCGAGGTGAAGAGCTCGGCTTCCCGCACATCGTTGGTGAAGATCGAGGACGAGAGGCCCTGCGGCACGTCGTTTTGCGCGGCGATGGCGTCGGCGATATCCGAGTACCGCATGACATAGAGGATCGGCGCGAACGTCTCGCGGCGGACGATGTCGGTCTGGGTCGGCATCTCCACGAGCGCGGGGCGGACGTAGACCGCCTCGGCGCCGCCGGCTTCGATTCGGTCACCGCCGGTGACCTTTCCCCCAGCCGAGCGGGCGTCGGCCAGGGCCTTCTGGCACGCCTCGAAGGCCGCAGCGTCGATCAGCGGGCCGACCAGGGTTCCCGCCTTGCGCGGATCGCCCACCGGCACCGAGGCGTAGGCGGCCCTCAGGCGCGGGACGAAGGCGTCATAGAGGCTGTCGTGCACGAACAACCTGCGCAGCGTCGTGCAGCGCTGGCCGGCCGTGCCCATGGCCGCGAAGGCGACGCCGCGCAGGGTCAGGTCCAGATCGGCGGTGGGCGCGACGATCGCGGCGTTGTTGCCGCCCAGTTCGAGGAGCGCGCGGGCGAAGCGGGCGGCCAGCCGCGGAGCGACGGCGCGGCCCATGGCGGTCGAGCCGGTGGCCGAGACCAGTGGGACTTTTCGGTGGTCGACTAGGGTTTCACCCACTTCGCGGCCGCCAACGATCACGGCGGAGAGGCCGGCCGGCGCATCGCCGAACTTCGCCGCGGCGCGTTCGAACAACGCCTGGACGGCGAGCGCCGTCAGCGGCGTCTTCTCCGACGGCTTCCAGACCACGGCGTCGCCGCAGACCAAGGCAAGGGCGGCGTTCCACGACCAGACGGCGACGGGGAAGTTGAAGGCGCTGATCACGCCGACCACGCCCAGCGGGTGCCAGGTCTCCATCATCCGGTGCTGCGGCCGCTCGGTGGCCAGGGTCAGCCCGAACAGCTGCCGCGACAGGCCCGCGGCATAGTCGCAGATGTCGATCATCTCCTGCACCTCGCCAGCGGCCTCGGAGACGATCTTGCCGGCTTCCAGGGTGACAAGGCCGGCCAGGTCGGCCTTGGCGGCGCGCAGTTCATCACCGAGCAGGCGCACCAGTTCGCCGCGGCGCGGCGCGGGCGTCGCACGCCAGGCCAGGAAGGCCGCGTGGGCCGCCTCGATCGCCTCGCCGACCGCCTGGGGCGTCGTGTCATGCACCTCGGCGACAATCTCGCCGGTGACGGGCGAGCGCACCGGGCGGCCGCCGCCGGTCCAGAGGGCCTCGGTCACGCCCAGGCGGATCAGGACGTCAGCGGCCTCGGCGCGGGCCGAGCCGATGGGGGTCTGCAGGGTCATGTCGTCTACTCGGCGGCGGCGCGCAGGGCGGGTTGGAAGACAGCGTCGGCCTCAGCGTAGAACCGACCGAAGCGGTTGCCCAGGACGTCGGCGAGCGGGATGTCCTCCTGGCGGACGAAGCCGGCCTGCGGAAGCTTGCCCTGGGCAAGCAAGTCCAGAACTGCGCAGGCGGCGCCGGCGGTGGTGATCTGGATCGCGCTCATCATCCGGCCGCCCACCGGCTGGGCGTAGACCTTGTTGACGTAGGTCTCCTGCATAAGGCGGCCATCCTTCAGCCCACTGACGGTCACGAAGACGATGACCACGTCCTGCAGGGTGGCCGGCACGGCGTGTTCCAGAATGTCCTTCAGCAGCGCGCGCCGGTTACGCAGACCCAGGTCATTGAGCAGCGCCTTCATGATCGCCGCGTGGCCGGGATAGCGGATGGTGCGGTAATTGAGGTTGCGCACCTTGCCGTCGAGGGTCTGGCAAAGGGTGCCCAGGCCGCCCGAGGTGTTGAAGGCCTCGTAGGTGACGCCGTCGAGGGAAAATTCCTCGCATTCCTCCAGCGCGGGGACTTCGCGCAGCTTGCCCCCGACGATCGCCTCGCAAGGCTCGCAATATTCATTGATCACCCCGTCGGTGGACCAGGTGAGGTTGTAGTTCAGTGCGTTGGACGGATAGCGGGGCAGGGCGCCGACCCGCAGCCGCACGTCGTGCAGTTCGTCGAAATGCTGCCCCAGGTCCCAGGCGGCGATGGTGATGAACCCGGGGGCCAAACCACATTGCGGGATGAAGGCGGTGCCTGCGTCCCTTGCCAGATCGCGAACCACACGGCTGGCGGCCACATCCTCGGTGAGGTCGAGGTAGTGCGCGCCCGCGGCCTTGGCGGCCTGGGCGACGGCGGTGGTCAGGTGATAGGGCGCGGCGCTGATCACCGCGAAGGCGCCGGTGAGCGCGCTAGCCAAGGCCTCAGGATCGTCGATGGCCATGGTGAGGGTCCGGGCGCCGCCCTCCGCCTCGGCCAGCGCGGCCGGGCTCTGATCGATCAGCAGCACCTCATAGTCGCCGGATCCGACCAGCAGGCTGGCGATGGTGGAGCCGATCTTGCCGGCGCCGACGACGGCGATCTTGCGCATGTCCTGCTCCATTCCTGTGCAGGTTCAGGATGATTCGCATCGCCGTCGGTATCAATTCGCAGCTCGGCGATATTCGTGGCATATTTGGACATATCGACTGCAGCATTCGGCGAAACGCCCATGGACGATCTCGACGACCACCTGCTCGCACGCCTGCGGGACAATGCCCGGGCGCCGGTGGCGGAACTGGCCCGCACGCTCGGCCTCTCGCGCACCACGGTGCAGAGCCGGCTGGCGCGGCTGGAACGCACCGGCGTCATCGCCGGGTATGCCGTGAAGCTGTCGGAGGCGCGCGAGGCCGCTCTGATCCATGCCTTCATCATGCTGACGGTCGAACCGAAGCAGGCCGCCGCGGTCACCGCCGCGTTGAAGCGCATGCCAGGCGTGCGCAAGCTGCAGTCGGTCAGCGGCCCGTCGGACATGATCGCGGCCGTCGAGGCGCCCAACGTCGGCGAGATGGACAGACTGATCGACGAGATCGGCGCGCTTCGCGGGGTGGAGCGGACCAATTCCTCGATCGTCCTGGCGACAAAGTTCGACCGGTGAATTCCTCTCCCGCGCAGCGGGGGAGGCGACCGCCGGCTCTACGACGGGCGGCCTCTCCTTCCATGAATGGAAGGGCTCGCACTCCGCAGCGAGGTCAGCTGCGGGCCGCTGGCGGCCCGGTCGCAAAACACTGTACCGTGTAAACTTGACCCTAACACTCGATGGCTAAGGTCCGCCGGTTAAGCGGAGTCCTCATCGGTCCATGAAATCGCTCTCGCGTCGGTTCCTGGTCAGCGTCGGTCTGATGTCGCTGATCATGACGGTGCTCGGCACCTTCGGCGCATTCGTCGTGTTCGAGCGCGAGCTCTCGAACCGCCAGATCGGCTACCTCACGGACTATGTCCGGGAGCGCAGCTCCAATGTGGATCGTCAGTTCTCCAACCTTTCGACCCTGCACAAGGCCGCCGGCGAGGAGCTGGCGCAACGGATGAAGGCCCTCTCGGACACCCAGGTCCGCCGTCTGGCCGACGACTATTTCCCGCTCCAGCCCGACGGCACGCGTCGCAGCCGCGACAAGTATTTTGACGGCGCGGTGCGCGACGGCGACCTCACCTACGGCATGGGCGCCTATCTGGCGCACGGCAAGGACGTGCCAATCGACGAACTCAGAGCCTTCGTCGCCGCCTTCCGGCTGGTCAGTGACCTGGGCCCGGCGGCGCGCCACGACTACGACAACCTATATTTCTTCACGCCCTGGACGACCCGCCTGGTCATGTACGGCCCCGACCGGGCCGACCACCTGATGTACTACCGGCACGAGGCGCCGTCAGACTTCTCCATCGACAAGGAGGAGATGGCGACAATCACCCTGCCGCAGAACGACCCAGGCCGGGCGACCCGCTGCACGAACCTGCAACGCCTCGTGCAGGACACCGTCGGCAAGCGGCTCTCCACAGCCTGCATCACGCCGACATATGTGAACGGCCGCTACATCGGGTCCTTCGGCTCTTCCATGGGCCTGACCCACTTCTTCCTGAACGCGCTCAAGGACACCCCCTCAGGCGCCTCGCCAATGATCATTACCTCGAAGGGCGAGCTGATCGCCTATCCGGGGTTCACCGACCAGACGCACTCGCCGGAAAAGACCCTCGCCGAGTACGAGAAGAAATTCGCCCTCACCGACATCGTCGCCCGCGCCGCCAAGACCGGCCGCGAGAACGGGGTGGTGGAGAGCCGCGACGGCCGCCAGATCGTGGCCTTCGGCCGGCTGAACGGGCCCAACTGGTATCTGCTGTTGACCTATCCCAAGGCCAACGTCGTGGCGTCCGCCCTGAGCTCGGCGTCCTGGGTGCTGCTGATCGGCGGCATCGCCTCGGCGATCCAGGCCTTGGCCGTCGTGCTCCTGGCGCGCTCCAGCATCGTGCGTCCGGTGGAGCGCCTGGCGGCCTCCTGCGAGCCGGGCGCGAACGAGCGTGTCGACGTCAGCGACGTGGAGCGCCGCAAGGACGAGATCGGCGTGCTGGCTACCTCGCTGCGCACCGAACGCGAGAAGACCGAGGCCGTGCTCGCCTCGCTGGAGGACCGCGTCAGCGAACGCACCGCCCAGCTGGAGCGGGCCAACACCGAGAAGTCGCGCTTCCTGGCCAACATGAGCCATGAGCTGCGCACGCCGTTGAACGGCGTCATTGCCATTTCCGAGACCCTGGCCGGTCAGCAGTCGACGCCCAAGGGCCGTGAGCTGGCCGAACTGATCGTCTCGTCGGGCCGCCTTTTGGAGCGAGTGCTGACCGACATCCTGGATTTCTCCAAGATCGAGGCCGGCGAGATCAGCTTGAGCCGCGACGACTTCAGCATGGAGCGTCTGGTCGGCCACATCGCCGAACTGCACAGCGCCTCGGCCTACAGCAAGGGACTGGACTTCCACTGGTCGGTGGCGCCCGACGCGGCCGGCCACTACGCGGGCGACACCGTGCGCCTGACCCAGGTGCTGTCCAACCTGCTTTCCAACGCCGTGAAGTTCACCGAAGCCGGCGAGGTCGTCCTCGATGTGATCGCGTTCGGCGACGAGGTGCGCTTCCAGGTCTCCGACAGCGGCATCGGCTTCGACGAGGAAACCGGCGCGCGCCTGTTCCGCCGCTTCGAGCAGGCCGACGCCTCGATCCGTCGCCGGTTCGGCGGCACGGGCCTCGGCCTGGCGATCAGCCGTTCGCTGGTCGAACTGATGGGCGGGCGGATCGTCGTGCAGTCGACGCCGGGCCAGGGCTCGGTGTTCTCGGTCTATGTCCCGCTGGAGCGGATCGCCGAGGGCCAGACGGTCGAGGGCGCCGAGGCGGCGCCGGAGCTGGACATCGCGGGTTGCCGCGTGTTGGTGGCCGAGGACCATCCGACCAACCAGAAGGTCGTGGAGCTGATCCTGGAGTCGGTGGGCGTGATCCCGGTGATCGTCGAGAACGGCCGCCTGGCGCTCGACCTGCTGAAGACCGAACGTTTCGACGTGGTGCTCATGGACATGCAGATGCCGGAGCTCGACGGCCTGTCGGCGACCGCCCTGCTGCGCGAGTGGGAGCGCGAGACGGGCGCGCCCCGCACGCCAGTGATCATGCTGACCGCCAACGCCCTGGACGAGCACATCCGTTCCAGCCAGGACGCCGGCGCCGACCTGCACCTCTCCAAGCCGATCCACGCCCAGGCGCTGATCGAGAGTATCCTGGACGCCATCTCCGCCCAGCCGCCGGTCGAGGCGGCCGTTGAGGTCGCCTAACGCACCGCGTTGAAGTAGATCGGGTTGCCCAGCAGCCAGAGCTTTCCGTCCGGTCCGCGCACGTCGATGCGCAGCCAGTGATGCTGGCCGTCGCCTGAGACCTCGAAGGTGCGGGTCTCGTCGTCGCTGCTCAGCGCCGTGTCCGCCAGCTTCGGTTTCGGCGCGTTGCCCGCCAGCGACAGCGAGCCGCCGGCCGCATGGCTGACGTGGACGGTGACCCGCACCGGCTGACCCGTCGGCGCTGCGATCGCATCTCCCATCTCGGCGGTCCGGCCGCCCGAGGCCGCGGTCACTTCGAGGCGCCGGTCGCGGCTGGCGGCGATGTCGATGAAGACGTGGCCCGCGCGGATCGCCGCCAGGATGGCCGGCTGCGAGAGCTCCGTGGCGTGGACCACGGTGGTCGGATGGCCGACGCCGGCCGCGGCCACCTTGCTGATGTCGATGTCGTGGCTGTCGGAGCCTCCCACCGCCGTGATCCGGAAGCCGGCGTTCAGCCGCGCCTCCCAGAAGGGAATTCCGGAGATCACGCTCTCGGCGCCGCCGGGCAGGCGCAGCGCCCCGCCGTTGACCACCTCGATGGCCTGGATGCGGGAGAAGTCGGTGTCCTTGACCGTCCAGCCGCAGCCCATGCAGGCCTCGCCGGACGGCTGGCCCGGATGATTGATGGAGATCAGGCCGCCGGCCCTTTCCACCTCGGTCTGGATCGCCGCCAGGGTGGGTGCGCGCGTCGAGCCAAGCTGGAAGTCCATTGGCGCGCTCGGCCCCCAGATGTTGGCGTGGCCCCAAAAGGTGGTGAGCTCGCGCCCCGGGATCAGCAGCAGGTCGTCGTAATAGGGAGCCAGCTCGCGCAAGGCGTTGTTCTGCGCCGTGTCGTTGTGGTCGGTCACCGAGATGAAATCGAGGCCGCGGGCGTGGGCCGCCTCCACGGTGCGGAACACCGGGCAGGGGACGTGGACGCCCTTCATCGACAGGCAGGTCCCGTCGGAGTTGGCCGTGTGCATGTGCAGGTCGCCGCGGTACCAGCCCGGACCCGCCTTGACCGGCGCCGCGCTGAATCCGGCGAAGCCGGTCCCGCGCCCGAAGAAGACCTTGGCCGTGTAGTGGGCCTCGACTCCCGCGCGCAGGTTGGGGACGCCCAGCATCAGCTTCCAGGTCCCGGCCGGGATCGGGCCGGGCAGGTAAGACGGCGTCGCCTCGGCGTCGCTGATCGTGAAGCCCTGTTTGTTGCCGCCGCTCCAGCCTCGGAACCGCTCGGGGTCGCGCACGCCCAGGTCGATCACCGATTTCTGGTCCTTGCCGGTGTAGGCGAACTCAACCGTCACCCGCGTCGTGCCGGGCGGCACTTTGAACGGAACCTCGCGGTAATGCTCATGGTCGGCGTGGGTCATCACGCCGGTGAGGGTGAGATCGGGCGTCGGTTGCGCCTGGACGGCGGACGCAAGGCCCACCGCGAAAAGCGCGAACCCAAGCCGCCTGACCCACCGTCCCAGCATGTCGATCGCCCTCACCCGACTTATCTGCGGGCTCCTTCTCCCAGCCAAGGAAGAAGGAGCCGTGACAGCGGCTAAGGCGCCTCGTTGGAGAACACGATGGTGCCAGACGCAGCGAACATGCCGCCGACGCCGTGGGCGATGCTGATCTTGGCGCCGGGGACCTGGGCCGGGGCGACGCCGCGCATCTGGCGAACGCTCTCCTGCAGGGCGTACATGCCGTACATCCCGGAGTGCATGTAGGAGAGGCCCCCGCCGTTGGTGTTGAGCGGCAGCTTGCCGCCCGGCGCGGTGTTGCGGCCCTTGATGAAGCCCGCGGCTTCTCCCGGCTTGCAGAAGCCGAGATCCTCCAGGCCGTAGAGCGGCAGGTGGGCGAAGGCGTCGTAGATCATCAGGTGGTCGACGTCGGCGTGGCTGACGCCGGACTCCTCGAACGCCTTCTTGCCGGAGACGCGGAAGGCCTTCGACGAGGTGAAGTCCTCCATCTGGCTGACCATCGGGGTCTCGACGCTCTCGCCCGTGCCCAGGATGTAGACCGGCTTCTGCGGGAAGTCCTTGGCCCGCTCGGCGGAGGTGAGGATCAGCGCCCCGCCGCCGTCGGTGACCAGGCAGCACATCAGCTTGGTGAACGGCCAGGCGATCATGTCGGACTTGAGCACGTCCTCGACGGTGATCGGGTCCTTGTAGCTGGCGCGCGGGTTCTTCGCCGCCCACTCGCGCTGGATCACCGCCACCTGGGCCAGATCCTCGACGGTGTAGCCGCGGGCCTTCAGGTAGCGGAGCACGGGAACCGTGAACATGGTCGGTGGGCCCGCCGGGCCGTACGGCATCTCGAACTGGCCGGCGAGGCTGGAGGCCGCGCGGCCGAAGCCGCCGGCGCCGACCCGGGAGCGGCCGCTCTCGCCGTGGGTGATCAGGACGGTGTTGCAGAGCCCTTCGTTGATCGCCGCGGCGGCATGGCGGACATGCAGCATGAAGGAACAGCCGCCGACGCTGGTGCCGTCCGCATAGGTGGGCGTGATGCCCATGTAGTGGGCCAGGTCCACGGGGCTGATACCGGCGGTGGCGACACCGTCGATGTCGCTGGGCTTCAGCCCGCAGTCGGCCAGGGCGTTCAGGGCGGCGTCGGCGTGCAGGCCGATAACCGAGACGTTCGGGATCTTGCCCATCTGGGTGGTTTCCGCGGCGCCGACGACCGCGATGGATTTGCGCTTCATGGCCTTAAGCTCCCGCCGGTTCGAAGAAGGGGAGCGAGATGTCGTCGTTCTGGGGCGCGAAGGTGACCTTCACCGGCATGTCCAGGACCAGCGCCTCCGGCGTCTGCGGGCAGCCGACGATGTTGGTCATCATCTGCGGACCCTCGGCCAGCTTCACCACCGCGATGGCGTAGGGCTCGGTTCCCATGTCGGGGCGCGGGCGCATGTTGATCACGTAGGACCAGAGAACGCCCTGGCCGCTGGCCTTGTAGGCCTCGACCTTGCGACTGCCGCACCTGGGGCAGAAGGGCCGGGGCGGGAAATAGCTTCCGCCGTCGCAGTCGGTGCAGCGCTGCAGGCGCAACTCGCCCGCCTTGCAGCCGTCCCAGAAATTCCGGGTCTCGGGCGTCGGTTCGGGCAACATCCGTGGTGGTGGCATCTTGAAATCCGTCCCTATCGAAAATGGATTTGCGGCTTGGCGCGCCAAATCGGCGGCGCCGCCAGCAAAGCCGAGCGGGCGACGAATGTCACGCCAAGGCTTGCGCGTTCTCCGTCGGGACTCCGAAGATTTCGCGGAAGGCCTCGAGTCCGCGGGGGCTGAAACTGACGATCCGGCTGTCCGGCTCTCGCTTGGCCCAGCCCAGGCCGAAGAAGCGTTCGAGCAGGGCCGCGCCCAGCGCGCCGGCCAGGTGCGAGCGGCGCACGCTCCAGTCCAGGCAGCCTTTGCAGAGCGGGCGGCGCAGGCTGGAGAGCGCCGGCAGGTCGAGGCCCAGCGCCGTCATGAAGGCTTCGCCCGGGGCAGTCAGCACCAGGGTCTCGCCTGACCCGACGATCATGCCGCGGTGGGTCAGGCTGTCCAGCATGGCCACGCCCAGGTCGCCGGCCAGATGGTCGTAGCAGACCCGCGCGCGGCGGAGCGCCGGCTCCTTGGGTCCGGTGCGGACGCGGGTGTGGCCGGTGCGCGCCGCCAGGCCGCTCAGCGCCTCGATCACGCCGGCCACGTCCGGACCGGAGAGGGCGTAGTAGACGTGCCTGCCCTGCTTGCGGCCCTCGATCAGCCCGCCGGCTGCGAGCTTGGCGAGGTGCGAGCTGGCGGTCTGGGCGGAGACCCCGGCCTCGCGGGCCAGTTCGCCGGCGGTCAGGGCCTGGCCGCCGCTGAGAGCCGTGACCATGTTGGCCCGGGCCGGGTCGCCCAGCAACGCGGCGATCGTGGCGATGTCGGGGCCGACTTTCATACTTCGAGCCTAGGCGCATCGTGGTCGCCCGACCATGGGTGAGGCTTCGAGCGCGATCGAAACGTCCGGCAGCGCGAACCGGGTAGCAAGACGGCGGCCTGAATCTGGAGACCGCCATGAGCATCACCTGCTGCATCCGCTACGTCATCGACCCCTACAAGAAGGACGATTTTGAAGACTACGCCAGGAAGTGGCTGACCATCATCCCGGCGCTGGGCGGCGACCTGCTGGGCTATTTCCTGCCGCATGAAGGGACCAACAACGTCGCGCTCGCGATGATCGGTTTCGAATGCCTGGCGTCTTACGAGATTTATCGCGGCCGCCTGCGCTCCGACGCCGCCTCGCTGGCCAATCTCAAGTTCGCCCAGGAGCGGAAATTCATCCTGGAGGAAACGCGAACCTTCCTGCAGCCGGTGCGGCCGCGGTGATCGCGGTCATCTTTGAGGTCGAGCCGCATCCGGACCGACGTCAGGACTACCTGGACATCGCCGCGGCCTTGAAGCCCCGGTTGGAGGCGATGGACGGGTTCTTGTCCATCGAGCGGTTCGAGAGCCTGACGATGCCCGGCAAGATCCTGTCGCTGTCCTTTTGGCGCGACGAGGCGGCGGTGGCTGCCTGGCGGACGCTGGAGGCCCACCGCCGCGCCCAGGCCGCCGGACGGGCGGAGGTGTTCTCTGACTATCGCCTGCGGGTGGCCAGCGTGATGCGCGACTACGGCATGACCGAGCGCGCCGAGGCGCCTGCGGATTCGCGCGCCGCCAACGGCTAGCCCCAACGCCTAGTCAGCGACCAAGTCGTGCGCCGAAGGCGCCGCTGCGCGCACCGGCTTGAGGAACAACAGGGTGGGCGCGAGGAACAGGCAGCCAACAGCCATGCCGCTGAAAAGGGCGTCGTAGCTGATCATCGTCCCCTGGCGGGTGACCTCGCCGTTGAGGGCGCTGAGACCGGGACCGGGCTGCAGGCTGAACATCGACGGGAGCGCCCAGCGCAGCACCGGATTGGTGACCGTGATGTGGGTGGTCAGGCCGGCATGGGCGGTGGCGGCGTCGCGAATCAGCAGGGCCTGCAGCACCGAGATGCCGGCGCTGGAGCCGATGCTGCGGGCCATGGTCGAGACGATGGTCCCTTCGGTGCGGTGGATCGGGGCGAGCTTGGCGTAGGCCAGCGTATTGAGCGGCGCGAACAGGAGGCCGGTGCCGAGGCCCTGGATGAAGCCGGCGATCTCGATGGGCGTGGGCGTCATGGAGAGGTCGAACTGGCCCATCTGCCAGAGCGCCAGGCTGGACAGCAGAACGCCCACCAGCAGGACGGTGCGCGGCCCGAAGCGCCCCACCAGCATCGGCACCGCCAGGAAGGCGATCAGCGAGCCGAGGCCCCGGGTCATGCTGGCGACGCCCGCCTGGAAGGCGGAATAGCCCAGCAGGGTCTGCATCATCGAGGGCAATAGCGCGCTGGTGGAGAACAGCAGCACGCCCACGAACATGCCGAAGATAGTGGTGCCGATGAAGTTGCCGTCCTTGGCCAGGTCGCGGTGAAAGAACGGGTGCTTAGCGGTGATCGTCTGGACCACGAACACCCAAAGGCCCGTGGCGCAGATCGCCGCCTCGAACCACACCTCCTTGGAGTCGAACCAGTCGAGCGTCGGGCCGCGATCGACCATGAGTTGGAAGCCGCCGATGAACAGGACGAGCGCGCCAAAGCCGAGGAAGTCGAAGGGCCGCTCTCGCCCGCCGTCGTCGCGGTCCATGAAGGTCCAGATGCCGAAGAAGGCCAGGATGCCGATGGGCACGTTGATGTAGAAGACCCAGCGCCAGGAGAAGTCCTCGGTCAGCCAGCCGCCCAGGGTCGGCCCTATGATCGGACCCAGGATCACCGCGGCGCTCCAGATGCTCATCACCCGCGGGATCATCCGCTGCGGATAGATGTCCAGCATCACCGTCTGTGAGAGCGGGATCAGCGAAGCGCCGGCGACGCCCTGGGCGAGCCGGAAGATGACGATCTCCGGCAGCGAGGTGGCGATCCCGCAGAGGATCGAGGCCAGGGTGAAGCCGGCGATCGACGCCAGGAACATGGTCTTGCGGCCGATCTTCATGGAGAGCCAGCCCGACAGCGGCGTCATGATGGCGGTCGCGATAATGTAGCTGGTCAGCACCCAGACGATTTCCTCGGCCGAGGCCGAGACGCTGCCCTGTATGTGCGGCAGGGCGACGTTGGCGATGGTCGAATCCAAGGTGTTCATCAGCGTCGCCAGCATCAAGGCGCCGGTGATCGGGATGCGGTTGGCGATGTCCTGCTGCGAGGCCATGGTGAGACCCCCCGTCAGACCGGCGAGATCGAGAGCTTGCGCCGCTCGGTCGAGGCGATCAGTTCCGCCCAGATGGCGTTCTGGCGTCTTAAGTCGCCGGCCTCTTCGGCGGCGATGTGGGCGGCGATCAGGCGTTCGCGCAGGCGCTGGTTCTCGACGCGCAGGGCCGAGAGCCTGAGGCTGGCCTCGTCGACGGTGTCGTCCAGCAAGGCCGCGAGCGCGCGGTTCTCGGCGACCAGGTTCTCCGCGGCCTCGTCCCAGACCTCGGCGGCGACGCCCAGCACAGCGGCGGCCAGGCCGAGCGCATTGGCTCGTTCGGCTGCGGGAACGTCGGGCGCGGCGTTGCGCAGCAACAGCTGGGCCATCTCGGCCAGGACGGACGGGACCTGCGGCGTCATAGCTTGCCCATCACCTTCAGAATCGCCCGGTCCTGGGCGTTCAGCAGCCACCAGGCGGCGTAGACCATGATCGGATCGGTATTGCCTCCGTCGATGAACGCCCGCGCCGAGCCTATCCAGATTCCTTGGCCCTTCACGCAATTGAACAGAATCCACCAGTGCAGCGCCCCCGGATCGGCGGTGAGCCCGCTGGCGCGCTCCCAGATCGCGATCGCCTCGTCCTGGGGCGCCAGGCCGCCGGCCAGGCTTCGTCCGAATTGCCAGACCGGATTGAAGCCCCACGCCAGGTCCTCCAGCGGGTCGCCCAGGTGGGCCATCTCCCAGTCCAGCACTCCGTGGATCTCGCCGGTCTCGTCGTAGAGGAAGTTGCCGGTGCGGTAGTCGCCATGGACGACCGACAGCTTCTGGGCGGGCGGCGGCGGGTTCTTGCGCAGCCAACGGATGGCGGCGCGCGCGATCGGCTGCGGTTCGGCCTCGTCGGAGTCGAGGATCGTCTCCCAGTGGTCCAGTTCGCGCCGCCAGCAGCCGTCGAGCGCTACAGGCTCCATCACCTGCGTCAGGCCAAGCGCGGCCGGGTCGGCGCGGGCGATCTGCCCCAGGATGGTCCATTTGCGCTCGGCAAGCCGCGGCAGGACCGCCTCATAGCCGCCCGCGAACATCAGTTGCGGCGAGGCTTGATAGCCGCCGAGCTCCTCGGCGATGAAGAACGGATGGTCCAGCGGCCCGTCCGCCTCCTCCAGCCACAACATGGCCGGCACCGGCACGGCCGAGCCGTGGAAGGCCCGGTAGGCGGCGAACTCCACCCGACGCTCGGTGTCGATCAGGCTGGCCGGCGGATCGCGCCGCAGGATCAGCCGCCGCGTCACCATCTCGTCGCCCTGCCGCCAGTTGGCAAGAAACCGGTATGTCTCGCGAGACGCGCCGCCGGAGATGCGCTCCAGGCCGCTCACCGTCACATCGGCGGCGCCTGGCAGGCGGCCGGCGATATAGGCCGCGAGCCGCGGCTCCAGGGGATGAACCGGCAAGCGTCAGGCCATCCGGAAGCGGATCGGCAGGCGTTTGGGTCCGTTGACGAACACGGCCTCGCTCATGGCCGGGACGCCGTCCAGCGCCAGCTCGGAGAGCCGGGGCAGCAGTTCCTCCCAGAGGATGCGCATCTCCATCTTGGCCAGGTGCTGGCCCAGGCACAGGTGCGCGCCATAGCCGAAAGCCAGATGCCGGTTGGGCTTGCGGTCGACCCGGAACTCATCGGGCGCCTCGAACGCGGCTTCGTCGCGATTACCCGAGGCGTAGCAGAGCATCAGCCAATCGCCCTTCTTGATGTCGCGGTCGGCAAAGGCGACGTCCGCGGTGGCCGTGCGCATGAAGGTCTTCACCGGCGTGGTCCAGCGGATGGACTCGTCCACCAGGCCGGGGATCAGCGACGGATCGGCCTTCACCTTGGCCAGCTGCTTGGGATTCTCGGCCAGCGCCCAGAGCGCGCCGGCGGTGGAGGACGAGGTGGTGTCGTGCCCGGCGGTGGCGACGATGATGTAGTAGCTCATCGCCTCGAGGTCGCTGATCGGCTGGCCGTCGATCTGGGAGTTGGCGATCAGGCTGGCCAGGTCGTCGGTCGGGTGGGCGCGACGGTCCTCGGAGATGGCGCGGAAATAATTCGAGAAGTCGATGACCACGCTCATGTCGAACTTGCGTTCCGCGGGCGGCGTGGACGCGTCGCGGGCCAGCTCGGGGTCAGCGGCGCCGAACAGCTCCTGGGTGAGCTTCAGCATGCGCGGTTCGTCGGACTGCGGCACGCCCATGATGCTCATGATGACCCTGAGCGGGTAGTGCAGGGCGACCTCCTGGACGAAGTCGCAGTGTCCGCCGGCCGCCGCCATCTTCTCGACGGCCGCTTTGGCGATCGCCCGGATCTGGTCCTCCAGGCGTTTCAGGTTCTGGGGCATGAACCAGGCCTGGGTCAGCAGGCGGTACTTCAGGTGATCCGGCGCATCCATGTGGATCAGGGTGCGCAGGAGGTGCGGGCTGCCGCCCATCATCTCGCGGACCTGCCGATCTGCGTCCTGGCTGACCAGGGTCGGCGAGCGGTCGCCGTTGTGGAACAGGTCGTTCTGGCGGCTGATCTCCAGGATGTCGGCGTGGCGGGTGACTGCCCAGAAGGGATCGACGCCTTCGATGCTCGCGACGCCGAGCGGCTCGTTGGCGCGCAGCCAGCGGTAGGTCTCCTGGATGCGTCCGTCGGCGTAAGCCGCCGGCTCGACCAGGATCGCGGCCTGGTCTTTCGGGATTCGATGGTCTGCAGCGGTCATGACGCTCATTTGACCCTCCCTTGTGTTCTTCTTGTCGCGCACACTTGATACGCGCCGGCGGCGACCCGCAAGCGTGACGGCGCGTCAATGGGACTGGAGGATCACGAATGCTGACCAAGGGCGACGATTTCCCGATCCACCAGACGCCGGAGCCGATCGCCTACGCCGGGTCGGACCGCAATTTCTACGACCGCTATTTCTTCAACGGCTATTCGCCGGACGGGTCGGAGTTCGTAGCTGTGGCCTTCGGGGTCTATCCGGCGCTGAACGTGGCCGACGCCCACATCTCGATCATCCGCGACGGGGGGCAGCGGTGCCTGCACGCCTCGCGGATCCTCGGCATGGAGCGGATGGAGCTGATCGTCGGGCCGGTGCGGATCGAGGTGGTCGAACCCCTGCAGACCCTCAAGGTCACGCTGGAAAAGGCCGAGGGCCTCGCCTGCGAGCTGACCTTCGAGGGCCGGGCCTTCCCGATCGAAGAGCCCCGCTTCACCCGCCGCAGCGGGCCCAGGATGTTCATGGACTACACGCGGCTGACCCAGAACGTGCGGGTCTCCGGCTGGACAGAGGTCGACGGGGACCGACGCGTCTGCGCCGCCGGCTGGACCGGCACCCGCGACCGTTCCTGGGGCATCCGCCCCGTCGGCGCGCCGGACCCGCAACCGACGCCGGGCGGCGGAATCATGGGTTTCTTCTGGCAGTGGGCGCCGCTCAACTTCGCCGATCGCAGCGTGTTTTTCCACGTCAACGCGGACACCGAAGGCAAGCCCTGGAACACCCGTGCGGTGATCCTGCCCGACGGCGCCGGGCCCGAAGGCGGCTGGCATTGCGATACGCCTCGGATGGAGGAGGTGACGCTGAAGGCCGGCACGCGCCATGCGCTGGGCGGGACGCTGAGGATCCCCCTGGCGCAGGGCGAGGCGACGGTGCGGATCGCTCCGAAGAGCGTCTTCCTGATGCGCGGCATCGGCTATGGCGGCGAATGGCGCCATGGGGCGCTGAAGGGCGAGCTGGCGGTGGCGCGCGAGGACATCGACCTGGCCGCCGTCGACATGGCCGCGCCGGAGAACTGGCATATCCAGGCGATCTCCACCGCGACGTTCGAGGCGCCCGGCGAAGCCACGCTGACAGGCGTGGGCATTTTCGAACAGCTGATCGCGGGGCCCTACCGGCCCTATGGGCTCTGATCTCCCTTCCCGCGCAGCGGGAAGGTTAGTGGTGACCGAAGACCTTCATCAGTCGCGCGGCGGCCGGCAGCATCAGTGAGCCCAGCAGGCAGGGGAAGATGAAGAGGATCAGCGGCACGGTCAGCTTGGCGGACAGGGCCAGGGCCTTCTCTTCCGCCCGCAGCATCCGCTTGGAGCGCATGTCCTGCGAAAACACGGTGAGGGTCTCGCCCAGGCTGGTGCCCATCTCCTCGGCCTGGCGCAGCATGGTGGCGAGCTGGCGGGCGTCGTCGATGCCCAGGCGGTCGGCGAACGCCGACCAGGCGTCCTTGCGCGACTTGCCGGCGCGCAGCTCGAGCACCAGGAACCTCAGGTGCACCGTCAGGTTCGGATAGCGCCGGGCCAATTCCTCGGTGACCCGGGTCACCGCGGCGTCCAGGCTCAGGCCTGCTTCCACCGAGGCCACCAAGAGGTCCAGGAGGTCGGGGAAGCCGTCGGAATACTCCCGCTCGCGCTTGCCGCGGCGCATGTTCAGGATGCGGTCGGGACCCAGCATCGCGATGCCCGCCAGGACGACGGCGACCACGATGCCCATGAAGCTGGCTTTGCCGCCGGCGACCAGCGGCAGGACCAGGATCACGCCCAAGGTGGCGACGGCCAGGGAGGCGGCGCGGACGCCCAGATAGATCACCGGGGCTTCGCGATTGTAGAAGCCGGCCTGCATCAGGCGCGAGCGGAGCACCGAAAGCTTGGCGGGATCGCGCACCGCGCTCTGCTGGCCGAGCCGGCGGATCTGGCCCATGAACTGGCCGCTGATGCCGCTGTTGGGATCGCGCCGGCGCGTGGCCAAGCCGGGGCCGCCGGCGGTGGCCAGGCGGCCGCGGCGGATGGCGCGAAGGCGAAACTCGCCCGCCGCCAGCCAGGCGACGCCGCCCAGGCCCGCCAGGATGAAGATCGCGCCGACGATGGTGATGATGTTCTGGAGCTGCATGGCGGGGCCCCCAGGCTTAGAGCCGAAGATCGATCATGCGGCGCATGACCATGTTGCCGATGAACATCCAGATCCCCAGGCCGGTCAGGCCCCACTTCACGACGGGTTCGTGGATGACGTCGCCGTAGAAATGCGGCGAGGAGATCACGATGAAGCCGATGGCGACGAAGGGCGCCGAGGTCAGGATCATCGCCGAGGCGCGGCCTTCCGATGAGGCGGCCTGGATCTTCAGGCGCATCTTGTGGCGTTCGCGCACCGTGGAGGCGTTGAGCTTCAGGAGGCCGGTCAGGTTGCCGCCGGTGCGTTCCTGCAGGCGCACGGTGGCCGCGAACAGGTCGACGTCCGGGTGCTGGCAGCGTTCGGCCATCCGCGCGATGGCCTGTTCCATGGTGGCGCCATAGGCGATCTCGTCGGCGGCCATGCCGAACTCGGAGCCGATCGGATCGACCATTTCCCGGCCCACCAGGTTGATGGCGGTGGGCACAGGGTGGCCGGCCTCAAGGCTGCGCACGATGATCTCCAGGGCCTGAGGCAGCTGGAAGCCCAGCGCCTTGGCGCGCTTCTTGACCGAGTGCTTCAGGTAGAAGATCGGGCCGCCCACGCCAACGAGCAGAAGACCGACCGGAAACAGCAGGGGGTTCTTGGTGGCGACGAACGCGCCCATGCCGCCGACCAGGCCCGCCAGGACCGAATAGACCGCCCACTTCTTCGGATTGTACGGCAGGCCCGAGGCGACGATCAGGTTGGACAGCCAGCGCAAGCGTTCGCCGCGCTCACCGTCGGCGTTCAGGCCACGCTGCTTGCGCAGCTCCATGACCAGGGCCGAGACGCCGTCGATCTTGTCGGCGACCTTCAGGCGCTTGTTGACCTTGCGCTTCTGGGTGGCCACCGACACGAGGCCGATCACGGCCTGGCCGGCGGTGAACACCGCGGCGAAGACCAGGATCAGGAAGATGAGGTGGCCGTCGAATTTCATGGCGGGGCTCAGGACGCTCCCAGGGCGCGGGACGGGTCGAAATTGGCGACGTCGTAGGGGATGCCGCGGCGGGTCATCTCGTCGATACAGCGGGGCCTGAGGCCGGTCGCCCGGAACTCCCCGTGCACCGTGCCGTCGGCGTCGGTATGGGTACGGTTGAAGGTGAAGATGTCCTGCATCTGCACCACCTGGCCCTCCATGCCGGTGATCTCGGTGACGTGCGTCACCTTCCGCTTGCCGTCGGCCAGGCGCATGACCTGGATGATCAGGCCGATGGCGGAGGCGATCTGCTGGCGCATGGCGTCAGGGCTGATCGAGAGCCCACCCATGGCGATCATCTGCTCCAGGCGGCCGATCGCTTCGCGAGGGTTGTTGGCGTGGATCGTGGCCATTGAGCCTTCGTGGCCGGTGTTCATGGCCTGCAGCATGTCGAAGGCCTCGTCGGCGCGGACTTCGCCCAGGATCACCCGGTCGGGACGCATCCGCAGCGCGTTCTTGACCAGCTCGCGCTGACGGATTTCGCCCTTGCCTTCGATGTTGGGCGGGCGGGTTTCCAGGCGCACCACGTGCGGCTGCTGCAGCTGCAGCTCGGCGGCGTCCTCGATGGTGATCAGGCGCTCGCCGTGGCTGATGGCGGCCGACAGCGCGTTCAGCAGCGTCGTCTTGCCGGAGCCGGTGCCCCCGGAGATCACCGTCGAGACACGGGCCTTCACCGCCCCATGAATGAAGTCGGCCACGGCCATGGGCATGGCGTTGAACTCGACCAGGCGCTCCAGCGTCAACGGCTTCTTGGAGAACTTCCGGATGGAGACCGCCGCGCCGTCGATGGCGATGGGGGCGATGGCGGCATTCACGCGGCTGCCGTCCTGCAGGCGCGCATCGACCATGGGCTGGCTCTCGTCGATCCGGCGGCCGACGCCGGCGACGATGCGGTTGACGATGCGCAGCAGGTGGTCGTTGTCGCGGAACCGCACCGCGGTCAGCTCCAGCTCGCCGCGGCGCTCGACATAGACCTGATAGGGGCCGTTGATCAGGATGTCGTTGATGCTGTCGTCCTTAAGCAGAGGCTCAAGGGGACCCAGGCCCACCATCTCGTCATAGATCGACGCGCCGAGTTCCTGCAGATCGGCGGTGTTGAGCGCCATGCGCTCGTCGCGCGCGAAGTCGGCGACGAGGCTCATGACCTCGCGGCGGATATCCTTCTCGTCGAGCTTGTCCAGCTTGGCGAGGTCGAGCTCTTCGATCAGCCGCGAGTGCAGGCGCAGCCGGATGTCGAGCTGCGAGGGCGGCGCGCCCTTGGCCTGCGCCTGCGGCTTAGGCGGCATCGGCGGCGGCGGCGGCGAGGCCAGCGTAAGCGCCGGCGAAGCCGGGGCTGGCGCCGGCGTGGCGGCGGGAGCCGTAGGGGCCGGGCTTGCGGGCCGGGCGCCAGGCAGGCTGAAGCGGCCCATCAGGCGGCCTTCACGCCGTTGCGGGCCGGTTGACTGGCGAGGCGCTCGACCATGGTCTGGATGTCCTTGACGATCTTCGACTTGGGCCGGTGGGTGGAGATCGGTCCGCCCAGGTTGACCGAGGCGGCGGCGGCCTCCCAGTCGGAGCTGACGCCCGCCTCGGCCTTGCGTTGTAGGGCCTTCTCGGCTTCGGCCATGGACGGCGCCGGGCCGAACATGCGGCTGGCCAGGCGGTTCAGGACGATTCTCGGTTTCTGACCGGATCCCAGGTCGCGCTCGATCTCATCGGACAGCGAACGGGCGGCCAGCAGGGCCGGGACGGTCAGCTCGGAAACCACCAGCACCTCGTCGCAGCCGCCCAGGACCTCCAGGCTCCAGCTCCGACGATGGCGCGGCATGTCGAGGATCACCCAGTCGTAGCTCTCGCAGGCGATCTCCAGCATCCGCAGGATCGCCTCGCGCGGGACGGCCTCGAAGGCGTCGGGGTCGCGCGGGGCGGCCAGCAGGTCGAGCTGGCTGGTCACTGGGGTGACAAAGGCCTGCAGCATGGCCGCATCGAGCTTTTCCGCAGCGGCGCCCAGTTCGGCGAGCCGCAGCGACGGATGGGCGCCCAGATAGGCCGAGGCCGAGCCGTCGGCGAGATGCAGGTCGATCAGGCAGACGCTCTTGTCCTTGGTCTGCCGCGCGCAGAGCTGGGTGGCCACCTCGATGGCGATAGTGGTGGCGCCTGAGCCGCCCACCGCGCCGATCACAGACCAGCAACGGGCGACATCGACGGCGTGAGGCGGGGCGGCCGGCTGGGCAGCCGGGGCGGGCTTCTGCTCCATCAATGTGCCGATGACGGCCGCCAGCACCTCAGGCGTATAGGGCGCGTCCAGCACGTCGGAGCGTTCGAGGCGCAGGAGGCCGCGCACTACGGCTGTCGGCAGATGCGAACCGACGAGCAGGACGGGCGGTGGCGCCGCGCAGATCGACAGGGCCTGCACCGCGGCCGCCAGGGCCGGCGGACTCCAGGCGTCGGCGTCGATAAGGATCAGTTCGGCGTCCGCCGCGCCGATCCCGATCAGCCGCTCCAGGCCGGCGACTTCAATCTGTGCGCCCGCCAGCGGTCCCGCGGCGAGACCGGCGAGCGCCGGGCCGAGAGTGAGGACACGCTTGCCGCTGAGGGACTGGAGACTCATCGAAGTACGCTTACTTTCCGGACGCGGGAACCGTGGGGGTTTCAAGGGAGGCGGCCGTCGGAACCGGCGGCGCGATCTCGCCGCGCAGCGCCTGGGCCGGGATCGGCGTTGCTGCCGCGGCCGGCGTCTGGGCCTTGGCCTGAGCCGCCGCCGGGGCAGGAGGCTCGATCGGACCGCGCATGTCGTGGGACATCGGCTTGTCCAGCGCCTTGCCGTTCAGCAGGAAGCCGGCCATGTCCGGCTCGACGCCGCTCAGGGTGCGGTCCTTGTCCCGGTCGATATCGGCCTGGGTGACGATGCGCGGTGTCACCACGATCAGCAGTTCGGTCTCATTGCGCTGATAGCGGCTCGAGCGGAACAGGGCCGACAGGATGGGGATGTTCCCGAGCCCGGGGATCTGGTTCACGTCGGTCTGGGCGGTGTGCTGGAAGAGGCCGCCAATCGCCAGGGATTCGCCGCTCCTCAGCTCCACAGTGGTGTTGGCGCGGCGCACGGTCAGCGCAGGGACGGTCACGTTGTCGACGCGTACGGTGTTGGTGGGGTCGAGAGCGCTGACTTCCGGGGCCACCAAGAGCCTGATCTTGCCGTCTTCCTGTACGGTCGGCGTGAAGTCGAGCTTCACGCCGTACTGGCGGAACTCGATGGAGATCTGGCCCAGGCCGCTGGGGATCGGGAACGGGAACTCGCCGCCGGCCAGGAAGCTGGCCTTTTCGCCGGACAGCGCCACCAGGTTCGGGCGCGCAAGGGTGCGGATAACCCCCTTCGACTCCAGGGCCTGCAGGGTGGCGTCGATGGTGGTGTTGCCCGAGTGGCCGGAGAAGCTCAGCACGCCATTGGGCGGGGAGTTGCCGATCAATCCGGTGCCGAAGCTGAAGTTGACCGAGTTGTTGCTGAGCGTGGCGCCCAGGCCGATGTCCTGGGACGCGTTACGGGTGGCCTCAAGCACGCGGACTTCCAGCACCACCTGGGCGTTGGCGGTGCGCAACATCGAGGTCACGCCATCCGGCGCGAGCTTGTCGGCGATGGCCTTGGCGCGCAGCGCCACGCCGGGGCTGGAGACATCGCCGGTCAAGAGCACGCCCTCGCCCAGGGACTGGACCTTGATGTGCTCAGCGGGCAGGGCCTGGGCCAGGTCGCGCTCCAGGGCCTGGGCGTCGACGCCGACACGGACGTCGATCACCTGCATCAGCCGTCCGCCCGGCCCGTAGACCAGGAGGTTCGTGGAGCCGATGTCGAGGCCGCGGACATAGAAGCTGCGGTCGGTGGTGGCGACCACCTCGGCGATGTCCGGCTGGGCGACGACGATCTTGCTGGCCGGTTCGTCAAGGCGGAAGGACAGCGACTTGTCCTTGGGCACGGTGATGACGCGGCTGGGGGCCTGCTCGCTCATCATGGCGTCGGCGTGGGCCGGCAGGGCGACGGCGCCGGCGCTGAACAGGGTCAGGGCGGCGGCCGCCGCGGCGGCCAGTTGGCGCGGCATGGTCAGGAACTCCCGGAATCGCGAAGCGGGGAAACTCACGAGGGCTGCCCCGAAGACGCCACCGACAGCGACGCCGTCGCCTTGGGCGGGTCGAGCGCGGGGACGGCCGGGGGCGCGGGGGCTGCGGGCGGCTTGGGCGCGCGGTCCTTGTGCGACGATTTGTGCGAACCGTCGCCGCGGCCGTCGCCCTCGACGATCAGGATCATGGGCGTGACGGGCGCGGAGGGCGCGGTCGCGGCGCGGCGCACAGAGGCGTGGATCGGCCGCGCCTGACCGCCGCCGGCGAAGCTCGCGTTCATCGGCGCGGTCTGGGCGACCTCGGTCGAGCCGGTGCGGCGTAGCGCCAGGCTCAGCTTGCCCAGGTCGCCGGCCACCGCCAGCTTCTGGGCGTCGGGCACGCTGACCTCGAGGGTCGCGGTGTTGGGGGTGGCGGGTTTGTTGGAGGCCAGGTCGGCGTTAAGGTCGACGCCAAGGACGCGCACGTCCTGGATCACGACCTGCGACACATAGCTGTGCTTCTGCGGATCGCTCGAGGTGTCACGCATAAGCACCACGTCCACCCGGTCGCCGGGCAGGGCATGGCCGCCGACGCCGGTCACGTCGGTGACCTTGATGGTGTAGGCGCGGAAGCCGTCCCGGATCTCGGCGGCGACCGAGGCGCGCGCGCCAGGTCCGCTGAGCTTGGCCGGCAAAAGTGGTTCGCGCGCAGCGATCGGGGTCAGCGCCACCGGCGGCCCGCCCGAGTCCTGCGACAGCACCTGGGCGGTGGTGGTGAAAGCGCCCTCCGGCACCGCGTTGGACGGGATGTTCAGGATCTCGATCTTGCTGGCGTCCAGCTTGTCGCCGAACTTCAGGGGACCCTTGGCCACGACCACCGGCACACCGGCGACGGGCGCCGCCGTGGCGACCTTCACGGTCCCGGGGTTGGGGATCATGGTCTTGGCGACCACCAGGGCGGCCAGCCCGAACAGGGCGCAACCTCCGAGGCTGACAATGGTGACGACGCGCATGGGAATCCGTCCGCCAAAAAAGCTCTTTTGAGATCGTGACCTTAGGGAGGGGAGGCTTGCGATATCCCCAACAAACCTAGTGAATAGGCCGTCAAGCATGCTGAACCATGAAGAAGCTTGACCATGGCGCGGGCTCCGCGATCGGCCTTGCCTGAGGAAGGGATGCGGTTAGGGTCCCAGCGCGCCGCGCGGTCGGACCTCCGCCGGCCGCTACGATATTCAGGACTTTCCGCGGAGGACGACGATGAAGCTGCGCCGGCTGGGGACCTCGGGCCTGAAGGTCAGCGAGGTCGGATTGGGCTGCAACAACTTCGGCATGCGCATCGACGACAAGGCCACTCAGGCCGTGGTCGACGCCGCGCTCGACGCCGGGATCACCCTCTTCGACACCGCCGACATCTACGGCGGGACCAAGTCGGAGGAATTCCTCGGCAAGGCGCTGGGCAAGCGGCGCGGCGATGTCGTGCTGGCCACCAAATTCGGCATGAGGATCGGCGATGACGACCGCCGCAAGGGTGGCTCGCGGCGCTGGATCATGACTGCGGTCGAAGACAGTCTGAAGCGCCTGGGCACCGACTGGATCGACCTCTACCAATTCCATCAGCCCGACCCGGACACCCCGATCGACGAGACGCTGCGCGCGCTCGACGATCTCGTGACCCAGGGCAAGGTCCGCTACATCGGCAACTCCAACTTCACCGGTTGGCAGATCGCCGACGCCGACTGGACGGCGGCGGGCGCCACGCGGTTCGTCTCAGCTCAAAACCAGTTCTCGCTGCTGGAGCGGAAGGTGCAGTTCGAGGTCCTGCCAGCCTGCGAGCATTTCGGCCTGGGCTTCCTGCCGTTCTTCCCCCTGGCCTCGGGCCTGCTCAGCGGCAAGTACAAGCGCGGTGAGGCGCCGCCGGAAGGCACGCGGCTCGCCGCCTGGGGGCCGCGCGGCCAAGCAGCCCTGAACGACAAGAATTTCGACAAGGTCGAGAAGCTGGAGGCGTGGGCGGGCGAACGCGGCCACACGATACTTGAGTTGGCCTTCGCCTGGCTGCTGGGCCATGAGGTCGTCTCCTCGGTGATCGCCGGGGCGACAACGCCGGAGCAGGTGAAGACCAATGCCGCGACCTCGGGCTGGACGCTGACACCTGAGGACGTGAAGGAAGTAGGCGAGTTGATCGGGTGACCCCGGTTCCGAGCGGGGATAAATGTACGACCTCCTGAAAGGCCTGCGCGTGGTGGAGGGCTCGGCCTTCGTGGCCGCGCCGACCTGCGGGCTCTATCTGGCGCAGATGGGCGCCGAGGTGATCCGCTTCGACGCCATCGGCGGCGGGCCGGATTTCCGCCGCTGGCCGCTCGCGGAGAACGGGTCGAGCCTCTATTGGGAGGGGTTGAACAAGGGCAAGAAATCGGTCGCGCTCAACCTCTCGAGCCCCGCCGGCCGCGAGATCGCGCAACGGCTGGCGACCGCGCCGGGAAAGGACGCCGGGCTCTTCGTCACCAACTTCCCTGCGGACGGGTTCCTGTCCTACGAGACGCTGAAGAAGCTGCGCGAGGACTTGATCTGCGTGCGCGTCATGGGCTGGGCCGACGGCTCCCAGGGGATGGACTACACGATCAACGCCGCGCTCGGCCTGCCGCAGATGACCGGGCCGGCAGACGATCTCAGGCCGGTGAACCACGTGCTGGCCGCCTGGGACCTGCTGACCGGAGCCTACTGCGCCTTTTCCCTGGTGTCGGCCCTTCTGGCGCGGACGCGTGAAGGGGCAGGGCGCGAGATCCGCTGCCCGCTGTCCGACATCGGGGCGGCGACCATGGCCAACCTCGGTTTCACCGCCGAGACGGCGCTCGCGGGCCATCAGCGTCCGCGGATGGGCAATGACATCTTCGGCGCCTTCGGGCGCGATTTTCGAACTCGCGACGGCCAGACCCTGATGCTGCTGGCGATTACACCCAAGCAATGGAGCAAGGCGCTGGAGGCTCTAGGCCTGGGCGCCGCCGTCGCGGCCCTGGAGGCCAAGCTCGGCGTGTCGTTCGCCGCGGATGAGGGCCTGCGCTTCACCCATCGAAGCCGGCTCTATCCGCTGTTCGAGGCGGCCTTCGCCCGGCGCACGGCGGCGGAGCTGGCGCCGGCCTTCGACGCTGGCGGCGTCACCTGGGGCGCCTACCAGCCGCTGGAGGCCGCGCTTGCTGATCCGCGACTCTACAAGGACAATCCAGTGTTCGAGGCGATCCGCCACCCGAGCGGCCTGACCTATCCGGCGCCCGGCGCCATGGCGACCATTCTCCAGGACTCCCGTGGCCCGGTGGCGCCCGCGCCGCGGCTGGGGCAGCATACGGACGAAGTTCTGGCGGAGGTGCTGGACATGGGCGCCGGCGAGATCGCACGCTTGCATGACGCCGGTGTCGTCGCGGGAGCGGACGGATGATGAGACGGCTAGGGCTGATCCTGGGCGCCATCGCGATGGCGCTGCTCGGCGGTGCGGCGGCGGCGGACAACTATCGCGCGCCTCGCAACGCGCTGGGCCAGCCCGATCTGCAGGGCGTCTGGAACACCCATTTCATCCTGCCGATGGAAGCCCGGCCGGACATGCCGAGCCTGACCCTGCCGGAGGCTGAGGCCACTGAATTCGCCCGCAAGCTGAACGTCGAGGCCGGCAAGCTGGCGATCTTCGCCCAGGATCCTGAGGTGGCCGAAATCCGCAGCGACCCCAGCCGTTCGAATCTGGCGATCGTGCGCGGTCAGCGGCGCACCCGCCAGGTGGTGCAGCCTGCCGACGGCATGCTGCCGCTGACCCGCGGCATGCGCGGCCAGATGCGCTTTATCGAGCAACTGCTGCGCACCCAGACCGAGCCGCCGTTCCCCACCGAAGGCCCCGAGCTCCGGCCGAACTGGGAGCGCTGCGTCGTAGGCTGGGGCCAGCCGCCGATCGCCAGCACCGGCGACATCAACCCGCGCCAGATCGTCCAGACCCGCGACGTGGTGGTGATCCTGACCGAATACGGCCCGGACCTGCGCATCATCCCCATTACGGACAAGCACGGCCCGCCGCTGCAGGCCTCGGCGCTCGGCGACGCCATCGCCCACTGGGAGGGCGAGACCCTGGTCATCGAGACCATCGGCCTGCCTGAGAAGGACGCCTTGCGGCCCTTCCCGACCCTCTTCGTGCCCGCCAACGCCAAGGTGATCGAGCGCTATACGCGGGTCTCGAAGACCGAGCTCCTCTACCAATACACGGTGGTCGATCCGACGATCTACACCGCGCCGTGGCTGGCGGAATATTCGCTCTACCGGACCGACAAGCCGATCTTCGAATTCGCCTGTCACGAGGGCAACTATTCCCTGCCCAACATCCTGGCGGGCGCCCGGCGGCAGGAACGCGACAAGGCGGCGGCCACGAAACCCTGAATTTGGGATTGCAGGCGTGGCTCGCGGGGCCATCTGTTGCGGGCTGACAGGAGGCCCACATGGCGCGCGCGGCGAAGGCGGTTTCAGGTAAATCCGACATCTGGCTGGCCGCGGGGGTGCGCACCCCCTTCACCAAGGCCGGCGGACCACTGGCGAAGTTGGACGCGCTCGATCTGTCGGTTCCGGTGGTCAAGGCCATGCTGGCGAAAGGCGGGCGGCCGGACCTGATGAACTGGGGCGCTGTGATCCCCAACCTGACCATGAGCAACCTGGCGCGCGAGGCGCTGATCTCGGCGGGCGGCGATCCACAGGTCCCGGCTTCGTCGACGGTGATGGCCTGCTCCACCAGCATGATGGGCGCCTTCCAGGCGGCCGGAATGCTGGACGACGGGGCAGGCCGCAGCCTCGCCCTGGTCGGCGGCGCGGAGGCCATGAGCCGCATCCAGATTGGCCTGTCACAGCCGCTCTCCGACGACCTGCGCAAATTCATGGAGGCCCGTGACTTCGCCGGCCGCTGGGGCGCGATCCGCCAGAGCCGGTTCAGCGACGTCCGCCTGTTCATCCCGGAAATCAAGAACCGGGCGACCGGCAAGTCGATGGGCGAACATACCGAGGAGATGGCCAAAGGCTGGGCCATCAGCCGCGCCGAGCAGGATGAACTGGCGCTGGCCAGCCACAGACGCGCCGCCGCCGGCTGGGCCAGCGGCTTTTTCGACGACCTGGTGCTGCGCCTGGAGGAGGTCGGCCGCGACAACATCATCCGGCCGGACACCAGCCTGGAGGCACTGGGCAGACTGCGCCCCGCCTTCGACCGCACCAGCGGGCAAGGCACGCTGACCGCCGGCAACTCGAGCCCGCTCACCGACGGCGCGGCGGCCATGTGGGTGGCGACCGCCGAAGGGCTGAAGCGCCTGCCGGCCCAGGTCCCGCGGGTTCGGCTGGTGGACTATGAGGTCAACGCCATCAACCTGTTCGACGAGTACCTGCTGATGGCGCCGGCCTATTCGATCCCGCGCCTCCTGGCCCGCAACGGCCTGACCTTGGGCGACGTGGCGCTCTGGGAGTTGCACGAAGCCTTCGCCGCTCAGGTGGCGACCCACATCAAAGCGATCCAGGACCCGGCGTTCCTGAAGGACAAGGCCAAGGTCACCGCCAAGCTCGGCAAGTTCCCCACGGATCGCCTGAACCCCAACGGCGGCTCAACCGCCATAGGCCACCCGTTCGGCGCCACCGGCGCGCGGATCCTCAGCCAGGGGATCAAGGAGCTATATGCGATGGCGAGTGGGTCATGGGCCATCGTCAGCATCTGCGCCGACGGCGGGCAGGGCACGGTGGCGTTGCTGCGGCGGGACTAGGATTCGCTTGCGCTGAGCTTGGCCAGCACCGCGCCTTCGCTGACCTGGGCGCCGAGGGTCGCCGACACCGCCTCCACCGTCCCGTCGAAGGGGGCCGTCAGTGCGTGTTCCATCTTCATGGCCTCCAGG
>NZ_SSMZ01000249.1 GCF_004799395.1 Phenylobacterium sp. | reverse complement strand
GCCAGGAAGAAGGAGAACTCGGCGGCGGCCCGCTTCTCGACGCCCATCAGCATGGAGCCGACGATGGTGGCGCCCGAGCGGGATACGCCGGGCATCAGCGCCAGGCACTGGAAAAGGCCGATGATCAGCGACGTGCCAAGCGGCAGCGCGAGCGGGTCCTGCCGTGTCGGATAGGGCGCGAAGCGGTCGATCAGCAGCAGCACGAAGCCGCCCAGGATCAGGGCGATGCAGATCACCTTGGGGCTTTCGAACAGGACGCCCTTGATGATGTCGTGCAGGGCCAGGCCGGCGATGGCGGCGGGTATGAAGGCCACCAGGACGCTGAGCGCGAACTTCTGGGCCCGCGCGTCATAGGGCAGGCGGACCACCACGCTCCAGAGCCGCCCGAAATAGAGCACCACCACCGCCAGGATCGCGCCCAGCTGTATCAGGACCGTGAAGGTGTCCCAGAAGCCGTCGGGCAGGCCCAGCGCCTGCTTGGTCAGCAGCAGCATGCCCGTCGAGGAGACGGGAATGAACTCCGTGAGCCCTTCGACCACGCCCAAGATGATCGCGTAGATCCAGTCCGCCATGACGCTCCCCCGACGCTCCCGTTCAGGAATGCTGAACTATGGTGAAGAAGGCGTTTACCGCCTTTCTGCCCTCGCCGCCTCGAATGGCGGTGTATATCCATCCGCAGGCCAGCGTCTTGGGGATTTCTGCATGACTTCGGCGGACAGCCGCCAACCGGACCTGAGCGCCGCGGTCCAGGCGGCGCTGCAGCGCGGCGACCGGCAGGGCGCGTTGGGCCTGGTGCGCGAGGCCGAACGGGCGGCGCCGCAGGACAAGGCGCTGAAGATGCAGCGCGCCATGGTCTGCCGGGCAGTGGGCGACCTGGACGGCGCGCTCGACGCGCTGGACGAAGCCCTGGCCATCGACCCCTACGAGTTCGTGGCCCTGCTCTCGAAGGGCGCCCTGTTGGAGCGGACCGCCGGCGAGCGCGCCGCCGCGACGGCCTACAGGAACGCGCTCATCGTCGCGCCGCTGGAGGAGGAGCTGCCGCCGGCGCTGCGCGCGCCCACCGCCCGGGCCCGCGAAGTGGTGGCCAGGACTCGCGAGGCGCTGGAGGCGCATCTGAAGGCGCGCACCGATGCGGTGAAGACGGAGGTCTCCCACGCCACCCGCCGCCGTTTCGATGAGAGCCTCGGAATCTTCTCCGGTAGAACCAAGGTCTACGTCCAGGAACCGCTGCTGCTCAACTATCCGCGGCTGCCGGCGATCCCGTTCTACGACCGGTCGCTGTTCCCCTGGTTCGAAGACTTGGAGGCGGCCACGGACATGATCCGCGGCGAACTGGAGGTCGCGCTTGAGGCGGCCAAGGGCGACTTCGCCCCCTACATCGCCTACCCGAAGGGGACGCCGGTCAACCAATGGGGAGAGCTCAATCACTCCCCGCGCTGGAGTTCGCTGCACCTGTGGCGCGACGGCGTGCGCCAGGACGAGGCCTGCCGGATCTGTCCGAAGACCGCGGCGCTGCTCGAGACCCTGCCTCTCTCTGACCAGCCGGGCTACGCGCCGACGGCGATGTTCTCGGCCCTGGACGCCAGGACCCACATTCCGGCCCATACCGGCTCGACCAACGTGCGCCTGCTCTGCCACCTGCCGCTGATCTTGCCCGGCCCGGCGCGCTTCCGCGTCGGCAATGAGACCCGCGAGTGGAAGATGGGCCAGGCCTGGGTGTTCGACGACACCATCGAGCACGAGGCCTGGAACGACGCCGACGAACTCAGGGTCATCCTGATCATCGACGTCTGGAATCCCTTCATCGACGAGGGCGAGAAGGCGCTGGTCCGCGCCTTGCTGGCGGCGCGCAAGGAATTCTACGAGAGCTAGCCGAACTCCGGCTCCGGCCCGACGTATCTCGCCCGCGGGCGGATCAGGGTGTCGGCCTGACCCTGCTCGATGGCATGCGCGATCCAGCCGGCGCAGCGGGCCACGGCGAAGAGGGCGAAGGGCGCGTCCGCCGGCAGTTTCAGCGCCTCGCACCCGGCCACTAGGGTGAAATCGACGTTGGGCGCGAGGCCCGTGACCGCCTTCACCGCCTCCTGCAGCGCTTTCAGGTCCGGCGGCGGCGTGAACCGCTCCAGAAGCGCGGCGGCGCGCGGATCGTCGTCCGGATAGAGCATGTGGCCGAAGCCCGGCAACAGGCGGTCCTCCACCAGCCGGTTGGCGATGGCCCGGCGCGGGCCGAGCTGGGCAGCCTCCGCCGCGAAGGTCCTGACCGCCGCCGTCGCCCCGCCGTGTCGCGGCCCCGAGAGGGTCGCCAAGCCCGCCAGCGCCGAGGCCGACAGCGAGGCGCCCGTGGAGGCCGCCACCCGGGCGGCGAAGGCCGACGCGTTCAGCTCGTGGTCGGCGACCAGCACCAGGACGCGCCGGATCAGGTCCGCGCCGGGTCCGCCGGGGCCCAGACCCCAGGCCAGCGCCAGGCGGTTGTGGATCGCCCCGCCCCAGGCCTCGCCGGCCACCGCGTCGGTGAGCACGTCCAGCAGGGTCGCGGCCTCCACCGCCAGCACCAAAGGGTGGCGGCCCCGCGCGGGCGGATCGGACCCCGCCCGCTGCGCCAGGGCCAGATAGGCCCGGGTGCGCATGTCCGGATGCTGCGGCGGCTCGGGCCGCTCGGTGCGCTTCAGCGCCGCCCCGTGGCCGCCGCGGAGCAGGCGCGCCACCGACTCGAGGGTCTCTGTGTCAGCCAGGCGGATCGCGTCCCGGCCGCGGTAGAACAACCGCCCGCCAGAGACGGTGGTGATCTCGGACGCCAGCACCGGCTCGCCCCAGGCGATGGCGCCGGCCGCCACCTCCGAGACCTTGCGGCTGCGGGATTTTCGCTGAGCGAGCGCGGTGATGTCGGCGGCGCGATAGAGGCTGCGGCGCGGATCCCGCGGGTCGGCCCGCGTCTGCACCCGCCCACGGCTCACATAGGCGTAGAGCGTCTGCGGGCGCACCCCCAGGCGATCCCGGGCTTCCTCAGCGGCGATCCAGTCGGCAGTTGCGGCCATATGTTGATTACATTGATCAAGATTGACGAACTCAGCTTGAGGGCATTTCTGACGCCGAGCAAGCAAGGATTTGGGCAAGCCGGAACTGGAGACCGCCATGTCGGATGGATTGGAAGACGTCGTCGCCGCGGACACCGTGCTGTCGGAGGTCGACGGCCAGGCGGGGCGCCTGATCATTCGCGGCCGCTCGCTGGACGAGCTGGCCGGCCGCACGACCTATGAGCAGGTCACGCACCTGTTGTGGGACGGCTTCTTCGACAACCTGCCAGCCGACCTGGCCCCGGCCCTCGCCGCGGCTCGGGTCGAGGTGTTCGCCGAGGTCTCGGCCCTGGACACCGGCCTCCTGGACCGGACGCCCATCGAGGGCATGCGGGCGCTCACCGCGCGCCTGGCCGACGGCGACGACCTGAAGGTCGCCCTGCGCCTGGTGGCCGCGCCCGCCGTCTTCACCGCCGCGGTGGTCCGCGCGCAGGCCGGCGAGGCGCCGGTCAAGCCCGACCTGGCCCTGAGCCACGCCGCCGACACCCTTCGCATGCTGCGCGGCAAGCCCGCGACCCACGCCGAGGTCGAGGCGCTCGACACCTATCTGGTCACCGTCAGCGACCATGGCCTCAACGCCTCGACCTTCGCCGCTCGGGTGATCGCCTCCACCCGCGCTGGCCTGACCTCGGCGGTCCTGGGCGGGATCAGCGCGCTCAAGGGGCCGCTGCACGGCGGGGCGCCCGGTCCGATCATCGACATGCTCGACGCCATCGGCCAGCCGGAGAACGCGCGGGCCTGGATCGAGGAGGCGCTGGACCGCGGCGACCGGCTGATGGGCTTCGGCCACCGGGTCTACCGGGTCCGCGACCCGCGCGCCGACGCGCTGAAGGCGGCCGTGCGCAAGCTCACCGAAGGCTCCAACGCCATGCCCGGCCGTCTGGCCTTCGCCGAGGCCGTGGAGAACGCCGCTCTGGCGATCCTCAAGGAACGCAAGCCCGAGCGGTCACTGCAGACCAACGTCGAGTTCTACACCGCACTCCTGCTGGAGGCCCTGGCCTATCCGCCGTCGGCCTTCACCTGCGTCTTCGCGACCGGCCGGGTGTCGGGCTGGATCGCCCACGCCCGCGAACAGCTCGCCGGCGGCCGCCTGATCCGGCCCCAGTCGCGCTACGTCGGGCCCATGCCCCGGCGGGCCGCGTAGCCCACCCTCCCCAAGACGGGGAGGGAAATGGTAGGTCATGGCCCATGACCGACCTCCATGGCCTGACCGCGCAGCAGACCGCCGCCCTGACCCGACGGGTGACGCTCTTTTCGGTGGCGACCGCCGCGATCCTGGTGGCGATCAAGATCGCGGCATGGCTGGCGTCGGGCTCGCTGGCGCTCCTGGCGTCGACCGCCGATTCTGGCCTCGACCTCCTGGCCTCGCTAACGACCTTCTACGCCGTCCGCTTCGCCGTCACCCCGCCGGACGCCGAGCACCGCTACGGCCACGGTAAGGCCGAGGGCTTCGCGAGCCTGCTGCAGGCGGGGCTGGTCTTCGCCTCCGCCGCCCTGATCGCCCAGCAGGCCATCGGCGACCTGATCGCGCCCAAGCCGATTCAGCAGAGCGGCTGGGCGCTGGCGGTGATGGGCGTCTCCATCGTGCTGACGGCCCTCCTGATCATGGCGCAAGGGCGGGTGCTGAAGCAGACCTCGTCGGTGGCCGTCTCCGGGGACCGCGCCCATTACGCCGCCGACTTCGCATCGAACCTCGTCGCCCTCATCGGCATCGCCGCCACGGCCTGGCTGGGGATCGCCCGGCTGGACGCCATCGCCGCCCTGGTTATCGCCGCGATCCTTCTGTGGGGCGCCATCGGCGTCTTCCGTGAGGCCTCCGGCCAGCTAATGGACCACGAACTGCCTGACGAGGTGCGCGCCCGCATCGTCGACCTGATGACCGAGGATCGCCGCGTGACCGACGTCCACCAGCTGCGCACCCGCGCGGCAGGTCCCTACGTCCACGTCCAGATGCACGTCGACCTGGACCCCGACCTGACCCTGGAAGCCGCCCACCAGGTGATCGTCGCCGCGGAGAATCGGGTGCTGGCCGCCTTCCCGGCGGCGGATATCATCATCCACGCCGATCCGCGCGGCCGGGCCGAACCGCACGGCGGGGCGTTCGCTGAGGCTCATCCCGCCGAACCTCACCCCGCCAAGGCGTAGTAAACGGCCCCTTAACGCGTGAGGCGTCCATTGGGACCTGACGATTCGACCCCCGCTTCGCGTTAGCCGGACATGAGCCTCGAGCGCATCCTGCATCACTTCCCGCTCGACCCCGCCTCGCGCCAGGTGCGCCTGGTGCTGGGCGAAAAGCGGCTGGCCTTCACCGAGGTGCAGGTCCGCTACTGGGAGCGGCCGAAGGACCTGACGGCGATGAATCCGTCCGGGATGATCCCGGTGCTGGAGGAGACTGACACCAATCTCGGCCGCCACCTGGTGCTGTGCGAGGCCCGCGCCATCCTCGACCACCTGGAGGAGACCGTGCCTGAGCCGCCGCTGCTCGGCCGCGACGCCGGCGAGCGGGCCGAGGCGCGCCGGCTGCTCACCTGGTTCGACCGCAAGTTCGAATACGAGGCCGGCGGCTACATCCTGCACGAGAAGATGGAAAAGCGCCTCCTGGGCATGGGCGCTCCGGACCTGAACAACCTGCGCCAGGGCCGCGATGGCCTGCGCGCCCATATGTTCTACATCGACAAGCTGTTGCAGGAGCGGGAGTGGCTGGCTGGCCGCCGCCTTTCGCTGGCCGATTTCGCGGCCGCCGCGCACCTGTCGGTGATCGACTATTGCGGTGACATGCCCTGGACGGACTTCCCCGCGGTGAAGACCTGGTACATGAAGCTGAAGTCCCGGCCGTGTTTCCGGCCATTGTTGGCCGACCGCTGGCCGGGCCTGACCCCCGCCCGGCACTATGACGACCTCGACTTCTGAGACGCCCGAAGAGCTGATCCGCCCAGAATCTCAGATCAGGGCGGCGGCGTTGCGGCTTGGCTTCGACGCTTGCCGCTTCACCCAGATCCTCGACGCCTGGCCGGCAAGCGGGCGCCTCGCCGAATTCATCGCGGCCGGACGTCACGGCGAGCTGGGCTGGATGGCCGAGACGGCCGAGCGCCGCGCGCACCCCAGGGCCATGTGGGCCGGCGCCCGCTCGGCCATCGTCCTGGGGATGAACTACGGTCCAGATCGCGACCCGCTGGCGATCCTGGCCGACCGCGACCGCGCCACGATCAGCGTCTACGCCCAGGGCGATGACTACCACGAGCTGATCAAGGGCCGGCTGAAGGCGCTGGCCGGCTGGCTGCAGGCGCGCTTCGGCGGCGAGCTGAAGGTCTTCGTCGACACCGCGCCGCTGCTGGAAAAGCCGCTGGCCGAACAGGCGGGACTCGGCTGGCAGGGCAAGCACACCAACCTGGCGAGCCGGGAGTTCGGCTCCTGGCTGTTCCTGGGCTCGATCCTGACGACGCTGGACCTCGCCTCCGACGCGCCGGAGGTCGACCACTGCGGCTCCTGCCAGGCCTGCCTGGACATCTGCCCGACCAAGGCCTTCACCGCGCCCTACCAGCTCGATGCGCGCCGCTGCATCTCCTACCTGACTATCGAGCTG
>NZ_SSMZ01000248.1 GCF_004799395.1 Phenylobacterium sp. | reverse complement strand
CGCATCTAAGCGCAATCTCCATGCGTACATGGAGTGTGAGGGCCCTCCCCCGGCCTTCTAGCCAGCCCGCCCAGGCTCCCCGGCCGCCGGGCGGGCGCCGAGACCCGCGATCTCCCCGGTCGCGGGTCTCTTGCTGTCTGGGACCGTCTCGCTAGAGGTGGGAAAGCGTGCCCAGGAAGATCCAGTCACTGGGTAGGGTCGAGAAGGTGACGCCCACCAGGTCCATCTCGCCGCCGCTACTCACCGTGATCACCGTGTCCGCGCCGACCTGGGCGACCGAGTACAAAGTGCCAGGGTCGAGCTCCACCCGGTCGCCCTGGGCGTAGTTGAAGTCCAGGACCTTCATCATCCCGATGGAGACCGAGCCGTGGAAGATGTCGGCGCCCCCGCCGCCGCTTACCGTATCGTTGCCCAGGTCTCCGGAGATGTAGTCATTGCCGGCGCCCCCGACGATGGAATCATCGCCCTGGCCGCCGCGCAACACATCGCCCTGCGAGCCTGCCTGCAGGGTGTCGTTGCCCAGGTTGCCCAGCACTAGGTCCTGGTACCCGCCGCCGCCGACAAGCGAGTCATCACCTTGGCCGCCCACCACCCAATTGCTTCCGGTCCCGCCATGGAGGGTGTCATTCCCCATGTTGCCGTTCATGTCGTTGAAGCCGGACCCGCCGACGATGCTGTCGTCGCCAGCTTCGCCGCGCAGGTAGTTGTTTCCGGAGCCGCCGGTGATCGTGTCGTTGCCAGACCCGCCTTCCAGCGTGTTGTCGCCCGGCCCAGGGGTGAGCACCTCGCCGCCGCCTGTCGGCGCGACCGCCCCGCCGGTCTGGGCGACGCTGACCGTATAGGTGCCGGCGTAGCCGTCCACGTAGGCGCCGGCCTCGACGTAGAAGGTTCCGGTGGTCGTCGCTGCAAACACGATCCGCGAATCCGGATCGGTCCCATCGACGATGTCGTCGTCGAAGGCGACCTGGGCGCCGGTCGAATCGTGCAACCGCAGATAGGGGTCGGCCAGGGTCCCGCCGCCCCCGAAGCTGCCCACCTCGTTGATCGTGTAGGTGTCGCCGGCCTGGAACTGCACGGCGAACCAGTCGCGGTCGCCTGCCTCCTGCAGCGCCGCGCTGATCGAACCCCCGATGGCCAACTGGCCGATCGGATGGGTCGTGTCGGTCAGGCTATTGGCGTAGTCGTCTGGCGCCGGGGTGAACGGCGTTGCGTTCCAGCCCAGGACATCCAGCACCTGCAGGTCGGTGGCCGAGACCACGCCCGGCGAGCCCGGGCCGCCGGGTCCGAAGGCGTCGCCCACCGTTTGGTCCCAGTCGCCCAGGTCCTGGCCGTCGAAGTGCCCCGTCGCGCTCACCGAGTTATGGTATTGGAGTGACGAGACGTCGCTGGAATCTATGCCGAAGAAGGTCGCCACCCCGTCCGATCCGCCCGTGTAGTCGCGCACCCCCGCGGCGGTGAAGCGGAATAGGTCCAGCGGGTTCCACTTGGTTTCGGCGAAACCCAGGCTGGAGGTTCGTCCGAACACGCCCTCACTGATCTCGTGCTCAATCACCCCGACCGCATCCTGGCCGAAGGTGAAGCCGAGCGTGCTGTTCAGCGTCACCTGGTCGTCAACATCGTTGGTCTGCGGCGCCAGCCCCAACATCACGGCCTGAGCCTCAGGGATCGCGAAGCCAACGCCATTCGACGGATCGGTGGCAGGCAGACCGTTCACCGAGGCGAAGTCATTGGCGGTCGTCGCATGCGAGCGCAGGGCCGAGGCCAGGGACGTGTAGCTGACGTCCACCTCGTTGAAGTTGTTTTCGCCGCTGACGCCGGCGCCGAGCGACGAATAGCTGAAGTCCACGCTAACCGTCAGCGCGTTGGTGAAGTGGCTCTGCAGGAAGTTTTCGGCTGTGACCACCGCCGCCTCATAGGCGGCCGAGACGTTGGGATCGTAGGAATTGATGAAAACCAGACCGCTCCCAGCCAGGGTGACGGCGTCGGTGGGCAGGGTCATGCTCGGCCTCGAACTTTACGCTACATCGTCCCTCGCGCCAGTGACGGGGAAGCGCTGGACCTTGTCAATCCAGTCAGGCCAGGATCACAGGGTTTGCGGCCCCACCATGGCGGCAGGGTCTCCGGACTGACATGATCAAACTGACCTTTTGCCTGATCCGCCTGCCGCACCTGAGCCGCGAGGCCTTCCAGGCCTACTGGTTCGACACCCATGGGCCCCTCGTCGCCTCGGTCGCCGAAGCGTTGCAGATCCGTCGCTACGTCCAGACCCACAGCCTGCCGGCCGACTTGAACCTCGAGATCCGCTCCGCTCGCGCCGCGCCGGCCGAATACGACGGCGTCGCCGAGCTCTGGTTCGACAGCCTCACGGCCGTGACCGCCAACGCCCAGCGGCCCGAGGCCCGGGCCGCGGGCGCGCTCCTGCTGAAGGACGAACGCCGCTTCATCGATCTTTCGAAGAGCCCACTGTGGTGGAGCGAGGAGCGGCCGGTCGTCGGCTGACCGCCGCCGGCTTGGCCCGCGCCGCGGCCTTGCCGCGCCGGCGGCTGCGCGGCGGCTCGAACTTGCGGGCCTCGACGGCCACCTGCTGCGGATAGGGGAAGGTGAAGCCCTCGGCCTCCAGCGCGTCCTTCACCCGCTTCAGGAGGTCGAAGCGGCCGCTATCGAACAGCGTCGGCGTGAACCAGGCGCGCAGCGTCACCGTCAGGCCGCGCTCGCCCATGGCGGTCAGCCGGGCCCAGGGCGCGGGCTTGTCGCTGACGCTGGGCTCGGCGGCGGCGCATTCCAGCAGGATCGCCAGCGCCCGGTCCACATCGTCCTCATAGTCGATCACGAAATCGAGGGTGACCTGCCGCGCCACCGGCGTGGACTGGTTGACGATGGTGTCGCCGAACGCCTTGGCGTTGGGCACGTGGACGCTGAGATTGTCGCCGCTCGCCAGCCGGGTGGTGAAGAGATCGAGGCCGCGCACGGTCCCGGACCGGCCAGCCACCTCCACCGCGTCGCCCACCCGGTAGGGCCGCAGGATCAGCAGCATCACGCCCGCCGCCACATTGGCCAGCGCGCCCTGCAGCGCCAGGCCGATGGCCAGGGACGCCGCGCCCAGCACGGCGATCACCGAGGTCGCCTTGACCCCCAGCTGCTGCAGCACCGCGATCAGCCCTATGACGATCACCAGGTAGCGCACCAGGGAGGCCGCGAAGCTCTGCAGGGTGGTGTCAGCGGGGCGGTGGCGATGGGCCTTGGCGATGCCATGCGCCGTCAGCTGCGAGGCCCAGTTCGCCGCCCACATGGTACCCAGGAAAATCGCCAGCGCCACCGCCAGATTGACCGCCAGGCCGCCGGCGGCGTCGGCCATGTGGCGCATCAACTCCCCGTCGCCCAGCAGGAGCCGGCGCGCGTCATTGACGAACGGCGGCAGGGTCGGATCGGTGGGGATCGAGCTCGGCAGGATCGGCGGCAGGGTTGGGGTGGGCGTGGCCAAGGGTCCCTCGCGAGGCGGTCGGTCAGGGTCGTATCAACGCCTGGGCGCGCGGTTTGGCGCCGCACAAAGCGCCGTCGGCGCTCGGGACCTAGGCCGCTGCGTCATAGGCCGCGCGCAGCCACGCCAGGACCTCGGCGTCGATCTCGCCGGTCTCGGCGACCCGCAGTCGGTGGGTGACCATCGGGTTCCACGACCCCGCCGCCGCGGCCCGCGCCGTCGCCGGCGCGCCCGGCACCTTGAAGCCCAGGTCGGCGAAGCTGGCCCCGGGCTGGACGATCGCGAACTTCCGCCCGCCGCGCGTCAGGCTCACATATTTGTCGGCCGCCGAGGCGGAGACATCGCCGGCGCCGCCGAACCCGCGCGCCGTCGCCAGCAGGTCGTCGAACGCCCTGCGCCACGCCGCCCGCCCGCCGGAGAACAGCTTGTCCAGCCGCGCGTCCGGCGAGGCCCGCGCCCCGTCAGGCCCCCGCCGCCAGCTCGCGATCACCGCCATGGCGTGGCCGTGGCCCAGGTCGAAGTCCGCCTTCAGCCAGGCCGCCACGGCGCCGGCCTTCACCCCAGGGGCCAGCAGGCCACGCGCCTCGGCCAGGGCCTTGAAGTCCTCCGGCCCCTTGCCGGTCTTGGCCCGGATATTGTCGAGGTAGGCCTGGAAGGTCATCGCGCATCTCCCTGCTTGGGCGTCCGCCGAAGGACGCACCGGCCGGCCCGATCCCGACAGACCCGGCGCAGCCCCGGCGGCGGAGCCTGCCGCTCCAGCGTGCGCCGGGATCGGAAACGGGGTTTGGGCGGCATTCACGGATGGTCTCACGAGGTCGGCGCAGGACCAAAGTCGGCGATTTCATTTCACCGCTCATCCCCGCGAAGGCGGGGATGAGCGGACAAAGGGCGAGGCCAGCACCTCAACTCACCGCCCAAGACCAACCCCCAGTCTCCAGCTTAAATCTCATGGCGGCCATTCTGCTTGGCGGTTCGGGCATCTCAACCACTCACCCTTCATCAACCCTTCCGCTTCATCTCTGGCTCGGTCACACTGGAACAGACGATGAACAATCCGAATCAGCCCCTTCGCATCCTCGGCCTCGACCCGGGCCTGCGCCGCACTGGCTGGGGCGTGGTGGCGGTGGACGGCGCTCGGCTGACCCACGTGGCCCATGGGGTCATCGCGCCGAAGGACAGCCTACCCTTCGCTGAGCGCCTGCTGATCCTGTTCGACGCCATCGCCGAGGTCATCGTCCTGCACGCCCCGCATGAGGCGGCGGTGGAGGAGACCTTCATGAACACCAACGCCCAGTCGGCGCTGAAGCTGGGGCACGCGCGCGCCTGCTGCCTGATCGCCCCGGCGCGCGCCGGTCTCACCGTCGCCGAATACGCCGCCACCGTGGTCAAGAAGGCCGTGGTCGGCACCGGCGCGGCGGACAAGGTCCAGGTCGGCTTCATGATCCGCCGCCTCCTCCCCACCGCGGGCGACACCACCGCCGACGCCGCCGATGCGCTCGCCGTCGCCATCGCCCACGCCCATGCGCGCCGCGCGCGCAGCTACGCGGCCTAGGGCCGATCGACATTCATCTGGAACAGCGGAGGCTGCAATCTCCTCCTCCGTAGGGGGAGGAGAGGGGCCGTCTGCAACCGCGTCGATAACGTTTGCTCCGTCTCAGAACTAGTGCCGATGAATCCCGCCACGGCTGTGGACGCCGTGGAAGGCATGCGGCGCCGAAGCACCGCCGACGGTGGCCTCGGCGTCCGTGCGCTGGCCGGTCGCAGCGCCGGTGTTTTCGCCCGCGGTTCGCTGGAAGTGCTGGCCGCTGTCCCGCACGTAAGGCGCGCCGCGGCCGCTGGAATACCAGAACCCGCCGTCGCGGCCCCAGTAGCCGTCGTAGTAGGGCCCGTAGGCGTCGTCGTAATAGGCGTTATAGGCCAGGTCCACGCCGCCGTAGCCATGTCCGGAGCCGGTGGCGCATGCGGCGACAGCGAGCGCGCAGCCCGCGGCGATCAAGACGCGTTTCATGTCGATGTTCCAATATCCCGCGACCCTGCACAGGGGTAAGCGAGCCCGGCGACATTGGTTGCGCCTGACCGCCCGGCGGGCGGCGCGGCGAGCCTAGCCCGGCCGGCTAGGCGCGGCGCGCGGCGCGGCCGGAGCCGCCGGCGCGCGGGCGGTGCGCACGCCGTGGAAGCCGCTGGCGGTGTCGTGGCGGAAGTGGTGGGCTTCGTCGCGGGCGAACTCGCCGTTGCGCTCATGGCGGTACATGAAGACGTCGTCGGCGCCCCAGTAGCCGTCGACATAGGGGCCATAGGCGTCGTCGTAGTAGGCGTCATAGGCCAAGCCGCCGCCTCCGCCGAAATGGTGGCCATAGCCGCCATCGGCGCAGGCGCTAAGCGTCAGGGCGCTGGCGACCAGGGAAGCAACAAGGGGTTTCATCATTCTAAGTTCCAAAAGCCCCGACCGCCGGATAAAGCGCGCCGGCGGCCTTGGTTTCCGTCCGTCGCACAGACGCCCCAATTCCGCCGCGGCCCAGGCGTCCTATGGCCGCGATCCCCAAGAGGAACCGTCATGCGCTGGATCGCCCTGATCGCCGCCGCCGTCCTGCTCAGCGCTTGCGCCGAGAGCGTGATGGACAATACCCCGCACGGCACCGACCCGCCCTGGGACTCCACCATCCCCAAGCCGCAGACCTAGGGCTCAGGCTTATCCCCATCGGCCTTCAAGGCGCCGGCGCGATCCTGCCGCGCCCGAACAGCACGCCCCAGCTCAGCCCCCGCGTGGCCAGCGCCACGGCGCTGTAGACGACCACGCCGGCCACCCCCAACGCCGCCTCGACATAGAGCATCCCCGTGGCCCCGAACCTCGTCTCCGCCCAGCCGTCCACCAGGGTGACCACCAGGACCGGCACGTTGGAGAGCGAGGAGATCAGGTTGAACTTGGTGCCCGCCGCGCCCTTGCCGATGGCCTCCAGCGTCACCGCCGAATAGGCCCCGTAGCAGAACCCCACGGCGGCGTTGTAGAGGCAGGAGAAGAGCATGAAGGTCATCGGCGTCTTCGGCGCGAGCGCCATGGCGATGGCCACCGCCGAGAGCCCGATCCCGAACAGGCTGTAGGCCCGCTTGCGGTCGATCCTGTCGGCGATGTAGCCGCCGACGATGCAGCCCGGGATGCTGGCCAGGCCAGACAGCGCGCCACCCGCCAGCGCCACCTGATCGCTGCTGGCGTTCCAGTCCTTGCCGATGGCGCCCCAGAGCTGCTGCAGTCCGCCCGAGCCGATCGGCAGCAGCATCAGGAAGCAGGCGAGCAGGCCGATCCGCGTCTTGATCAGGCTCAGAAGGTCAACGCCGATCTCCTTGAGCGTGCCCCAATAGGTCTTGCCGCCGCCGACCCGCCCGGGCTCGGTCATGCCGAACAGCGGCGCGATGCAGACCAGGGAGATCGCCGCCAGCAGGCTTCCGGCGATCCAGGGGTGTCCGGAATGCGTCGCCAGCCACAGGCCCGCGCCTCCACCGAGACCCGCGCCGCCGAGGTTGCCCGCCTGGCTCCAGCCGCCCGCCTGTCCCTTCAGGTGATCGGGCACGTCGAAGGCCATCAGCCGGTCCACGGCGATGGAGGTAACCGTGCCCGCCACCGCTCCGGCGAGCACCAGCCAGCCGAACACCGGCAACAGGTCGACCCGCAATGGGAGCAAAGACGTGGCGGAGAGGATCGCCGCCGTGGCGACGAGGCCGATGGCGAACCAGGCCTTGGCGGTGAGCGTCGTGTCGACCACCGGCGACCAGGCGACCTTCCAGGTGTTGGCCACCAGGGCCATGCCGCTCAGCACGGCGACCGCCTCGACCGTGGCGCCGACATCGCTCAGCAGCCTGCCCAGCGTGACGTTTACATATCCAGAGACGATGCCGTAGGGCAGATAGAGGACCAGGTAGACGCCGGGATGCGTGCTCGCCTTGGGCGCATGAGCTTCGGTCATCTGATCCCCGACTGTCGCAAAACATTAGCGGGCAATCGTCGGGCGCCAACTGCCCTATTCGCCGAAGCCTGGGCTCCTTGGTTGAGGAGGCTGGTTAACCCGGGGTCGCATCAGGGCCTGCGCGATCTCAAGGCGTTCACGGTTTTCAAGCGGAGCGACGCGGTTTACGGCATTGTCGGAACAGATGCCGAACGTGATTCACATTAGAACCCGTCATCCCCGGCCAACGAAGGGGCGCAGCCCCGCAGGCCGCGCCGGGGACCGGCCATGATCGGCCGCCTCTGGGGCCTGGTCGCCGAGGTGGGCGAGGAGGAGGCGCTGATCGACGTCTCCGGCGTCGGCTATGTCGTGCGCTGCGGCTCGCGGACGCTCGGCCGCATGCCGGCGCTGGGCGGCGCCGTCGACCTGCACATCGAAAGCCAGTGGGGCGAGCAGACGGGCATGACCCTCTACGGCTTCCTCGACCGCAACGAGCGCCGCGCCTTCGTGATGCTGAAGACCATCCAGGGCGTCGGCCCCAAGGCGGCGCTGGCCGTCCTCGACGTCCTGCCGCCGGCCGAACTCTCGTCCGCCGCCCAGCGCGGCGACCAGGCCGCGGTCTCGCGCGCGCAAGGGGTGGGCCCGAAGCTGGCGCTGCGCATCGTCACCGAGCTGAAAGACAAGCCGATCGGCGACGGCCTGGTCGCGGCCTTTCATGCGTCGGCGACACCCGCGGTCCCCGCCAAGCCCAGCGCCACGGGCGAAGCCGTCGCCGCCCTCATGGGCCTGGGCGTCGCCGAACCCGCCGCCCGCCGCGTGGTCGAACATGCCTCCCTGCGCCTCGGCGAAGAGACCGACGCCCCCGCCCTGATCAAGGCGGCCCTGCAGGAGCTGGGGCGGTGACCGCTGACACGGCCCAGATGCGCCCTCTCCGGGGGAGCTGTCGCGGAGCGACTGAGGGGGTTTACTCTCCGGCGCTCCGGATGTCGGCTGTCGCGGCCGCCGTGGCGGAAACCCCCTCAGTCAGCTTTGCTGACAGCTCCCCCAGACGGGGAGCATCGGTGCGCCCATGACCCGCCTCGTCTCCGGCGAACCGGCCCCGCTCGAAGGCCCGGACAAGGCCCTGCGGCCCCAGACCTTCGCCGAGTTCGTCGGGCAGGAGCAGGCCAAGGCCAATCTGCGGGTGTTCATTGAGGGCGCCCGCAGCCGCGGCGAGGCGCTCGACCACGTGCTGCTGTTCGGGCCGCCGGGCCTCGGAAAGACCACCATGGCCCAGATCGTCGCGCGCGAACTCGGCGTGAATTTCCGCGCCACTTCAGGCCCAGTGCTGGCCAAGGCCGGCGACCTAGCCGCCATCCTCACCAACCTCGAGCCCAACGACGTCCTGTTCATCGACGAGATCCACCGGCTGGCCGCCAATGTGGAGGAGATCCTCTATCCGGCCATGGAGGACCACGTGCTGGACCTGATGATCGGCGAGGGGCCCTCGGCGCGCTCGATCCGCATCGACCTGGCGCCCTTCACCCTGGTGGCGGCCACCACGCGCGCGGGCCTCTTGGCGACGCCGCTGCGCGACCGGTTCGGCATCCCGATCCGCCTGGAGTTCTACACCCCGGCGGAGCTGCAGAAGGTGCTGACCCAGGCCGCCGGCAAGCTCGGCCTGAACCTGCACCTTGAAGGCGCCGCCGAGATCGCCGCCCGCGCCCGCGGCACCCCGCGCGTCGCCGGCCGCCTGCTGCGCCGGGTCCGCGACTTCGCCGCCAGCGACGGCGTCGACCTGATCGACCGCGCCGCCGCGGCCTCCGCCCTGGCCCGCCTGGACGTGGACGAGATGGGCCTGGACGCGCTCGACCGCCGCTACCTGCGCGCGCTGATCGAGAACTACGCCGGCGGCCCCGCGGGCGTGGAGACCCTGGCCTACGCCATCGCCGAGGCCCGCGACGCCGTCGAGGACGTCATCGAGCCCTTCCTGCTGCAGCAAGGTTTCATCCAGCGCACGCCCCGCGGCCGCATGGCCTGCGCCAAGGCCTACGCGCACTTAGGCCTGCTGGCTCCGAAAGGCGTCGGCCAGCCGCAGCCCGGGGACCTGTTCGACGAATGAGCGACGCGGCGAATGAACCTTCAGCCGGCGGGCTGGTCGGCCGCGAGCACCAGCTGCCGGTGCGCATCTATTATGAGGACACCGACTTCACCGGCGTCGTCTATCACGCCAACTATCTTCGCTATTTCGAGCGTGGTCGGAGCGACTTCTTCCGCCTGGTGGGGGTCAGCCATTCGGCGCTGCTGGAGCGCCCGGATCCGGCCGCCTTCACCATCACCCGCATCACCGTCGACTTCAAACGCGCCGCGCGGATCGACGACGCGCTGCTGGTGCGCACGACCTATGACAGCGTCCGCGGACCGCGCCTCTTCGTCAGCCAACGGATCACCCGCGGCGAGGAGCTGATCGCCACCGCCGCCGTCGAGGCCGCCTGCATCGACCTGCAGGGCCGCGCGCGCAAGCCGCCACCCGGCATGGCCGAGGCGCTGGCGCCGCTTTTTGCGCCTTCGCCATAAGTTCGCCACCGCCACGCGCCACGACCCACTCTTCCCCCGCCCGTTCACTGTCACGTCTTGGGAGCTCCTGGCCTCGCATGGATTCCGCCGCCGCCATCACGCCGGAGAGCTTCAACTTCTTCGTTCTGTTCATGAAGGCCGATTGGGTCGTGAAACTGGTCATGCTGGGCCTGGGCGCGGCCTCGCTGTGGTCCTGGACCGTGATCCTCGACAAGACCTTCCGCTTCTCCTCGCTCACCCGTCAGGCCAACACCTTCGAGGACGCCGTGGCCTCGGGCAAAAGCCTGGAGGACGTCGCCGCCGAAGCCGGCGAGCGGCCGCGCCACGCGCTGCCGCGAATGCTGCAGGGCGCGTTGCGGGAATGGCGCGACGCCCGCAACAAGGGCCTGACCACCGACACCCAGGCCGCCTTCCTGATCCAGCGCATCGACCGGGTCCTCGACGCCGCCATTGCCCGCGAGAGCGCCCGCCTCGAGGATGGCCTGGGCTCTTTGGCCATCGTCGCCACCGCGTCGCCTTTCATAGGGCTGTTCGGCACCGTCTGGGGTATCATGAACGCCTTCCAGTCGATCGCCATCCAGAAGAACACCTCGCTGGCGATCGTCGCGCCGTCCATCGCCCAGGCCCTGTTCGCCACGGCGATCGGCCTTGTCGCGGCGATCCCGGCCTACATCGCCTACAACAAGTTCTCGACTGACGCGGCCAAGTACGCCGGCCGCCTGGAGGGCTTCGCCGACGACCTCTCCACCGCCATCCAGCGGCGCCTGGCGGAGCGGGTCTAGGCCATGGCGCTCTCCGCCAACGACGCCTTCGCCGCCGGCGGCCGGGGCCGCCGACGTCGGGGCGGGCGCGGCCGCCGCGGCGCGCTCTCCGAGATCAACGTCACCCCGTTGGTCGACGTGATGCTGGTCCTTCTCATCGTCTTCATGATTTCAGCGCCCCTGCTCACCGCCGGCGTGCCGGTGGAGCTGCCGAAGACCGAGGCCGGCTCCCTGCAGGACCAGGCCGAGCCGCTGACGCTGACCATCCGCGCCGACGGCCAGCTGTTCATCAAGGAGGATGAGGTGCCCTTCGGCGCGCTCGCCCCGCGCCTGCAGCAGATCGCCGGCCCTAACACCACCAAGCCCATCTATGTCCGCGCCGACGGCAAGGCCCCCTACGCCATCGTGGCCCAGGTGATGGCCGCGCTCTCCACCTCCGGCTTCACCTCGATCAACCTGATCACTGATACCGGCGGCCCATCGTCGGGCGGCCGGCCGGGGGATCAACCCAAGCCGCTAAACGTCTCTGGGGGGCCCGACACCCCGTGACCCGCCGGGAGCTCTCGCCTGCGATGCTGGGGTCGGTGCTTCTGCACGCGACCCTGGCCGTGGCGCTGCTGATTTCTTGGAACTTCACCCGCGACCTGAAGGTCGGTTCGGTGGTGCCGGTGACCATCGTCTCCCGCGCCCCGGACATGGACGTCCGCCCAGCCGAGGAGGCGCCCGTCGAACAAGCCGCCCAGACCGAGGAGCCGGCCCCGGAAGCCCCGCCGCAGGCGGCGGCTCCGGTTCCGACGCCCAAGGCCGCGCCTCCGCCGCCGAGGCCGGAACCCAAGCCACTGCCGCCGACGCCTGCGCCCAAGCCGCTGCCCAAGGCCGCGCCGCCCGCCAAGCCCGAGAAGAGTCTCGACCTCGACGCGCTGTCGGCCAGTATCTCGAAGATGTCCAAGCCCGCCGCGCCGAAGCCCTCCTCCGCCGCCAAGGGGCCGGCGCAGGCCGAGACCGCGCCCGTGGCCCGCCAGACCCTGGGAACCGGGCTCTCCGCAGCCGCGCTCACCGGCCTCACCGACGAGTTGCAGCGCCGTTGGAACCCCAACTGCAACGTCGAGGGCGGCCGCGACGTGCAGGTGCGCGTGGTCTTCACCCTGGGCGCCGGCGGCCAGGTGGTCGGCGACGTGACTCCGCAGATCAAGGGCGCCGCCACGCCGGTCGCCCGCACCGCCGCCGAGCGGGCGGTGAGCGCGGTCTATGCCGCCGCCCCGTTTAGAAACCTGCCCCGCGAGTTCTACGGCGATAAGATCGCGGTCAACTTCAACGCGCGCGAGGCCTGCTCCTGATGTCCTCCTTTTCCAAACGGACCCTGCTGACGGCGCTGGCGAGCCTGCCGGCCGCAGCGCTCCTGGCGCCCGTCGCCGCCCGCGCCGACATCGAGGTCAACGTCAACCGCGGCGACGTCCAGCCCCTGCCCATCGCCATCCCCGCCTTCGGCGGTGGCCAGGTGGGCGCCGACATCGCCGGGGTGATCAGCGCCAACCTCCAACGCTCGGGCCTGTTCCGGCCGCTCGACCCGGCGAGCTTCGTGGAAAAGGACCTCAACACCGCCATCGAGCCGCGCTTCGCGGCCTGGCAGCAGATCAACGCCCAGGCCCTGGTCAATGGCCAGGTGACCGTGGTCGGCGCGCGGCTGCAGGTGGATTTCCGCCTCTGGGACGTCTTCGCCGAGAAGCAGCTGGACGGCAAGCAGATGGCCTCCACCCCGGAGAACTGGCGGCGCGTGGCGCACAAGATCAGCGACGCGGTCTATGAGCGGCTGACCGGCGAGAAAGGCTATTTCGACACCCGTGTGGTGTTCGTGGCCGAGACCGGCGGGCGCGGGTCGAAGACCAAGCGCCTGGCAATCATGGACCAGGACGGCGCCAACCCAAGCTACCTGACCGACGGTTCGGCGGTGATCATGACACCCAGGTTCTCCTCCAACAGCCAGGAGATCACCTACATGGAGCTTCGGCCCGAAGGGTCGAAGATCTACCTCTTGAACCTCGAAACCACCCGCCGCGAAAGCCTGGGAGACTTCAAGGGCATGGTGTTCGCCCCGCGCTTCTCGCCGGACGGCAGCAAGGTGGCCTTCTCGGTCGAGCGCGGCGGCAACACCGACATCTTCCTGATGGACTTGAAGAACCATGCGACGTCGCGGCTGACCGCCGACCCGGCCATCGACACCTCGCCGTCCTTTTCGCCGGACGGCGCCCAGATCGTCTTCAACTCCGACCGCTCCGGCTCGCCGCAGCTCTACATCATGGGCGCGGACGGCTCGAACCCGCGGCGGATCAGTTTCGCCCAGGGCCGTTACACCACCCCGGTCTGGAGCCCGACCGGCGAGTTCATCGCCTTCACCAAACAGACTGGCGGCGAGTTCCATATCGGCATCATGAAACCCGACGGCACCGATGAGCGGATCCTCACTTCCAGCTACCTGGACGAGGGACCCGCCTGGGCGCCCAACGGCCGCGTCCTGCTGTTCAGCCGCGAGGGCGGCGGCGGCGGGACCAAGCTGTGGAGCGTCGACGTCACCGGACGGATCCTGCAGCCCATGCCCTATCCCGGCGGCGCTTCGGACCCCGCCTGGTCACCCTTGTTGAACTGAGTTCCGTTTGGGGCCTTTCCACGGGGAGGCTCCGGCGTTACGCCGCAAGGCGGACGGAACGATTCTTTAGCCTCGCGCCCTCGACGATGGTCGGATCCCGGCGCGCTTTCGAAGGAGACGCTTTCCATGGTTATCACCCGCAACACTGGGAGCGCCCTGCGAGCGACGCTCATCGCTGGCGCCGCCCTGTCGCTCGCGGCCTGCGCAAGCCATCCAAAGCCCGCCTATCCGACCTCGGCGCCCGCGCCCGCGCCCGCGCCCGCGCCGGGCCCCAGCCGCCCTTCCGCGGCCCCGCCGCGCGAGCCGGTGAGCCAGGCGCCCTTGCCCGGATCGGAACGCGATTTCACCGTCAACATCGGCGACCGCGTCTACTTCGATTACGACCAGTACGCCGTGCGCGCCGACGCAGCCCCGCTGCTCGACGCCCAGTCCGAGTGGCTGAAGCGCTATCCGGCGGTGCAGGTGCGGATCGAAGGCAACGCCGACGAACGCGGCACCCAGGAATACAACCTCGCACTCGGCGCGCGGCGCGCCAATGCGGTGCGGGAATATCTGGTGGCCCACGGGGTCGCCGCCGGCCGCATCACCACCGTTTCCTACGGCAAGGAAAAGCCGATCGACACCGGCGAGGGTGAAGTGGCTGAGAGCCACAACCGTAACGCCCACACCGCCATCGTCAGCGGCGCCCGGATGCAATGATGCCGCGCGGACGCCTGCGTCTCCTGGGCGCAACGGCGGCGATCGCGCTGATCGCCGCCCCGTTCGCCATCGCCTTCGCCCAGACGCCGATGGACGACCCGCTGGACGCCCGGGACGCCAAGCGACTTGATCGGATGGAGAAGGTGGTGCGCGAGCTGCGCGACATCGTCTTCAAGGCCCAGAAGACCGGGGCGCCGGTGGTCGTCGAGCCGGCCGACACCGACTCGCGCCTGGCCGACGTCGCCACCAAGATCGGCGACCTGGAACAGTCGCTGACCAAGCTTAACGGCTCGCTGGAGACGACGACCCACGAGCTCGACCAGTCGCGGCGCGACAACACCGCGCTGCGCGCCCAGGTCAAGGCGCTGAGCGACCGCGTCGCCGCCGACGAGCAGAAGATGGACGACGCCGCCAAGGCCGCCACGGCGGCCGCGGTCGCCCAGGCGAGTCCGCCCGAGCCCCCGCCGCCGCCCGATCCCAAGACCGCGGCGGCCGAGTCCAATCAGGCCTTCGCCAAGGCGCGCCAACTGATGTTGAGCGGTGACTATGACGCCGCGCAGTCTGCCTTCAGCGACTTCGTCACCACTTATCCGGACACCCCGAGAACGCCGGAGGCGCGCTACTGGTGGGGCAAGACCCTGGCGGTGCAGGGCGACTACGTGAAGGCCGCCAGCGCCTTCATCGGCTCCATCCGCGGCTGGCCCCAGACCGCCTGGGCGCCCGACGCCGTCGTCGAGCTCGGCCGCGCCCTGGTGCAGCTGAAGAAGCCGGCCGACGCCTGCCAGACCCTGACCGAGCTCGGCCACAAATATCCCAAGGCCCCGCCGGCTGTCACCGCTCGGGCGCAGATGGTGCGCCTGCAGGCGAAGTGCACGTAGCGGCTGATCGCGAGCGCGCCTCGTCCGGCCTCGAACAGACGGCTGGAGAGGTTCTCGACCGCCGGCTGCTCGGCAGCCACCCCAGGCCCGTCGCGGTCGCCCTGTCCGGGGGCGGCGACTCGCTGGCCCTGTTGCTGACCGCCGCCGACTGGGCCAGGGACGCGGGCCGGCGGCTGATCGTGCTGACCGTCGACCACCGGCTTCGGCCGGAAAGCGCCGCCTGGACACAGGCCTGCGCCGCTGTGGCCGAGCGCCTGGGCCTGGCGTTCCACGCGCTGGCCTGGACCGGCGACAAGCCCACGGCCGGCCTGCCCGCGGCGGCTAGGGCCGCGCGCCACGTCCGCCTGGCCGACGCCGCGCGCGAGGCGGGCGCGCGGGCCCTGCTGATGGGCCATACGGCCGATGACGTCCTGGAGGCTCGCCTGATGCGCGAGGCCGGCTCGAGCACGCCGGAGCCCCGGGAATGGTCGCCCTCGCCCGCTTGGCCGCAGGGCCGCGGCCTGTTCCTGCTACGCCCGTTGCTGGGCGTTCGCCGCGCCGAGATCCGCGCCTGGCTCGCAACGCGCGGCGAGACCTGGATCGACGACCCGGCCAACGAGGACACGGCCTACGCCCGACCTCGCGCGCGGCAGGCCCTGGCGGGCGGCGCCGCGCGGGCGGCGACCGCCGCACCCCGCGCGTCCGCCACAGCGCTGGCCCTGGCCGTCCGCGTGGACAAGGCGGCTGGGTTCGAGATCGACCGGGCCGTTCTGCGCGGCGCCGAGCCCGCGGCCCTCGCCCGCTTCGCCGCCGCCGCCTGCCTCTGCGCGGCGGGAACCACCCGGCCGCCGGAGCGCGCCAAGGCCGAGCGGCTGGCAACCCGTCTGGCCGGCGAAGCGGACTTTACCTCCAGCCTCTCCGGGGCCCGGATCGAGGCCCGCGGCGGTATCGCATGCTTCCGCCGCGAGCCCGGCGAGGCGGCCCGCGGAGGCCTCGCGCCTATCAGCCTGAGCCCCGGCGAGACGGCGGTCTGGGACGGCCGCTTCGAGGTCACCTGCGGCCGGGCGGTGGACGTCGCCGCCGCGCCGCGCGGGGCCTCGCCGATGGCGCGGGACGAGGGCGCAGAACTCGCCATCCGCCCCCTGACGCACGCCCGCCTGCTGGCGGCCTGCGGGGCGATCGAGGCCGAACCGCTCTAGCGGTGGGCGGTGGCCAGCACGTGCTCCACGCCGCGCACCACGGGGTCGGCAAAGCGGCGACCAAGCAGGTTGGCGTGGCCAGCGCCGGCGACATGCTCGATGTAGCCGTTCTGCGAGGCCAGCGCCGGCACCGACTGGATCTCCTTCAGCGCCGTGACCGTGCGCGCGCCGGCGGTGATCACTGCGATCGGCATGGACGGTGGGAAGTCGGCGGCGCGGGCCTGGTCGGAGGTGGCGCGCCATTCGTTCACTTCCTGCGACGCCCAGTGCGCATGGGAGGCGAGGCCGTAGATGTGGCGCTTCTCCGCCGAGGCCTCCGGCGGCAGGCCGATGCGGTCGCCGGCCACCGCCGCCACCGGGCGCATCATGCCGTACTTCGCCCCTTCGCTGGTCCAGCCCAGGATGCGGCTGAAGGCGTCGACGCCCTTGCCGCCGATAGGATGGGTGATGACGTCCGGGGTCACCGCGTCCACCAGCACCACGCCCAACACCTGGTCGGGGTGGGTGAGCGCATAGAGCCTGACCATCAGCCCGCCCATGGAGTGGCCGGCCAGCACATAGGGCCCGGGTTCGTCCACCTCGCGCAACAGCGCCGCCAGGTCGGCCACGATCGATTTTCCGTCGCGCGGTTTCGGCCCCGGTTCGGAGTGGCCCAGGCCGGCGCGGTCGTAGGCCAGGCTGGCAAGCCCCTTGGCCGCCAGCCGCTCCTGCACCACCGTCCAGTCGGTGGCGCAGCCGAAGGCGCCGTGCTCCAGCACGACCGTCGGCCGATCGCTGGTCGGACCGGCGCGCACCAGCCGCAGCCGCCGCCCGCCCACGTTCACCATCTCGCCGCGCGGCGGTTTGGGGACTGGAAGGGACAGGGCGACGGACATCGGGCCTAGCCCGCCTTGACGAAGGGCTTGGGCCGCCGGTTGCCGCCCTGGCGGGCGAACATCCAGCCGGGATATTCGCTGGGCAGTTCGGAGACTTCGTCCAGCTGCTTCATCTCATCGTCCGACAGCGTCAGATCGACCGCGGCCAGATTGTCGTCCAGCTGTTCCAACGTCTTGGCGCCGATGATGATGCTCATCGTGAAGGCTTTCTGGAGGATATAGGCCAGGGCCACGCGGGCGACCGACGCGCCGTGCGCATCGCCGACCTGGCGCATCGCCTCGACGCACTTCCAGGCGCGGTCCTTGTCCACCGGCGGGAAATCGAAGGTGGTGCGGCGCGAGCCCTCCGGATTGTTCGAGCCGGGTCCGAACTTGCCGGAGAGCAGGCCGCCGGCCAGGGGCGACCAGACCATCAGGCCGAGCTTTTCCTCGGTCAGCATCGGGACCAGCTCGCGCTCCAGGTCGCGGCCGGCGATGGAGTAGTAGGCCTGCAGGGTCTCGAAGCGGGCGTAGCCCTTGGCCTCCGACAGGCCGAGCGCCTTGGCGATCTTCCAGGCGGCCCAGTTGGAGACGCCGATGTAGCGGACCAGGCCCTGGCTCACGAGGTCGTCCAGCGCGCGCAGGGTCTCGTCTACGGGCGTGACCGTGTCGTTGCCGTGGATCTGGTAGAGGTCGATGTGATCGGTCTGCAGGCGCTCCAGGCTGCCGTGCACGCTGTCCATGATGTGGCCACGGCTGGCGCCCTTGTCGTTGGGCCGGGGCCCCATCTCGCCGAACACCTTGGTGGCGATAACGACGTCGGAGCGTTTGGCCTTCAGGTTCTTCAGCGCCTGGCCGAACAGCTTCTCGGACTCGCCGAAGGAATAGACGTCCGCCGTATCGAAGAAATTGACTCCGGCTTCCAAGGCCCGGCCGACAATGCCGTCCACCTCGCTCTGTTGCAGCCCGCCGATCGCCTTCCAGATGGCCATGTCTTCGGACCCGCCGAAGGTCATGGTCCCCAGGCAGATCTCGGAGACGAACAGTCCCGTGCGGCCGAGCTGGTTGTACTTCATGGAGCGCCTCCGATTTCAGGACGCTCCGCATATGGTCAGGCCAATGTGACACGGGAAGGTCAGCACTGCCGCGCCGGCGCAATAAAACGGAAAAACGCCCGCGAGAGCGGCGCCTAGAGGCTCTTCAGGATGCCTTCGACCATCTTCTTGGCGTCGCCGAACAGCATCATGGTGTTGTCACGGAAGAACAGTTCGTTCTCGACCCCGGCGTATCCGGAGCTCATGCCACGCTTCACGAACAGCACTGTGCGCGCCTTCTCTACGTCCAGGATCGGCATGCCGTAGATCGGGCTGGCCGGATCGGTCTTGGCCGCCGGATTGGTAACGTCGTTGGCGCCGATCACGAAGGCCACGTCGGCGGTGGGGAACTCGGCGTTGATGTCCTCCAGCTCGAAAACCTCGTCGTAGGGGACGTTGGCCTCGGCCAGCAGCACGTTCATGTGGCCAGGCATGCGGCCCGCCACCGGGTGGATGGCGTACTTCACCTCGACGCCTTCGGCCTTCAGCCTGTCGGCCATTTCGCGCAGCGCGTGCTGCGCCTGGCTGACCGCCATGCCGTAGCCGGGGACGATGATCACCTTGGAGGCGTTCTTCATGATGAAGGCGGCGTCGTCGGCGGAGCCCTGCTTCACCGGCCGGGTCTCGACCTTGCCGCTGGCTCCGGCCGCGGCGTCCGTCGCCCCGAAGCCGCCCAGGATCACCGAGATGAAGCCGCGGTTCATCGCCTTGCACATGATGTAGCTGAGGATCGCGCCGGACGAGCCCACCAGCGCGCCGGTGATGATCAGGGTGGTGTTCTCCAGCGTGAAGCCCAGCGCCGCCGCCGCCCAGCCGGAGTAGCTGTTCAGCATCGAGACCACGACCGGCATGTCCGCCCCGCCGATCGGGATGATCAGGGTCACGCCGAGGATCAGGCTGAGCGCGAAGACGCCCCAGAAGGCCCACAGCGCCGCGCCGCCGCTCATCACCAGAGCGACGATCAGGGCGACGACGCCCAGCGCCA
>NZ_SSMZ01000247.1 GCF_004799395.1 Phenylobacterium sp. | reverse complement strand
CGACAGCTTTGAGGCGGCGACCCTGGCGTCGGTAGGCAGCACCTCAGGCGGCGACGGTTCCTGGCGCCTCAATGGGATGATCAACCTGCCGATCATCAAGGACCGCCTGGCGGTCCGCCTGACGCTCTATGACCGTCACGAGGGCGGCTGGATCGATGACCTGCCGCAATCCAACATCGCCCTGCCCCAGATCGACAAAAACAATTTGAACTGGGAGCACACGTCCGGCGGCCGCGGTTCGATCAGCTTTGAAGCGACCCCGAACTGGAACCTCACGGCGATCGCCTACGTCCAGCACATGCAGACGGGCAATAGCTCCGACATCTATCCGGCCTTCGCCACGCCCGACGACCGCTATGTCTCGAAGAGCTATGTCCGCACGCCGTGGGACGACACCTCGCAAATGTTCAATGTGATCTCGACCACCGAGCTCGGCTGGGCGACCGCGACGGTCACCGGCTCCTACCAGCACCGCGCCCTGGACCGGAACCTCGACACCACCCGGTTCCTGCTGGCGCAGTTCGGGTGCAACGAACTCACCTGGAACCAGACCTGCTTCGGCCCGTCGCTGGTTCCCGCCGTCGGCTATTCCCATGAAACCGTCGAGGCTTGGTCCGGCGAAGCGCGCCTCACGTCGAAGACGCCCGGGCCGTTCAAGTGGACGATCGGCGCCTTCATCCAGGACAGCACCACCAACCGCCTGAGCGACGTGGCGAAGGTCAACGCCGAGGGGTTCATCGCCTTCGATCCCGCCACGGGCCAGGCGGTCAACCAGCTCTTCTCGCGCACCAACCGCGACACCTTCGATCAGGAGGCCCTGTTCGGCGAAGGCTCCTACGATCTGACGGACCGCATCACCGCGACGGTGGGCCTTCGCTGGTTCGATTCCAAGCGGACCGACGCCCAGACGATCCTGCAGCAGTTCTTCCCCGGGCAGCCGACCGGCGTCGAACCCTTCCAGAGCTTCGGCCAGAACAAGGTCTTCCAGAAGTACGAGCTCTCATATCGACTGGGCCAAGCCGGCTTGGTCTATGCGGAAGCCGCGCAGGGCTTCCGGGCCGGCGGCCCCAATTTTCCGGGCGGCTTCACCGTTTCGGCGCCGCCCTACCAGGCGGACTCGGTGTGGGACTATGAGGCCGGCTGGAAGCTCTATCTGGCGAGCCAGCGCCTCTATTGGACGGGCGCGGTTTTCGACAACGAGTGGAGCAACCTCCAAGAACTCGTCCCGACCGCGCCCTTCAGCCACATCGCCAATGCCGGCAGCGCGCGGTCGGACGGGTTCGAGACCGCAGTGACCTACACGCCGCTCGAGGGCCTCACCCTGAGCGGCGGCGTCACCTACACCGACGCGCGGCTTGTGGGCCCGCAGCCCGCGCAGACCGATCCGACCTTGCAGCTGAGGTCCGGGGACCGCCTCGCCAATGTCCCGAAGTGGTCCGGCAATGCGAGCATCAGCTACAGTCGCCCGGTGGGAAGCTACATGGCCTCGGCCCGGCTCGACGGAATCTACCAGTCCAGCCGGCCCGACGTCGTGACGCCGCTGAGCCCGACCTACTTTGTTGTCGGAGCCTCGGCCCTGTTCGACCTCCATCTCGCCCTTGACAGCCGGAAGAACTGGCGCGTGACCGTGGACGTCACCAACCTTCTGGATCGCTACGCGCCGACGTCGGGCAAGTCCCTCGACTCGAACCTCGTGGAGACCGAGAGCGCCGCGCGTCCCCGGACCGTCAGCCTGGGTCTCGCCCTGACCTACTGACCGTAATCCCGGCCGCGCCGGCGGGCGCCCATTCAAAGGGAGAGGCTCTCCAGGAGAGCGGTGGCGCGGCGGACATCGGCGGTGGCGAAGCCCTCCGAGAACTTCGCCAGCACGCCGGTGATCACATCATGCGCCGCGTCGGGCTTGGCTTGACGTGCGTAGAGGTCAGCCAGACTGGTCGCGCCCCGTAGCTCCCAGGACAACGCGCCCTGCTGCCGCGCGCTGTCGATCGCGGCCGAGAACGCGTCCTCCGCGACGCCCTGGGCGGCGGCGCCGCCGATCCGCAGTGCGCGTTCGCCCTGGGCCCGCAAGATTTCGGGATTGCACCAGCCACAGAGCCGCCGCTCCGCGCGATCCGCCAGTTCGTCGTCCACGAAATCTCCGTCGAGCGTCGCGAGGAGTTCGATCTGCAGCTGTGTGGCCGGAACCACCGTCATGATATCCAGCGATGCTGTCCGGCTGTCGGGGATGGCCCTGGCGCGCTCGGCGATCGCGTGGAACCCCTGCCCGAGGCGATGGTATCGCTCGATGGTGTAGCGCTCCGTGTATTTGAGGAGCTCTGCGATCTGGACGTCAGCCTTCGCCATGTCGCCGGTCCAGAGTGCGATCGGACAGGCGCCGAGCCCAAGCGCCAGGCAGATCGCGAACGGACCATCAGCGTAGGCCATCGCCATGCATTCATCCATGACCTGAACCGCCTGCTCGGCGCGCCCTTCTATCCAGTGGCCGCGAGCGAGGATGATGCGCATCGAGACCCGCCGGTTGACCGACGCCTGGCTGTAGACCAGCGGGATGGTCAGGGCGGGGTGACGCAGGACGCGCTCGGCCAACGAGCGGGATCGCTCGAATTCGCCGACGAAATGGTAGACCTGAGCGGAGACCCGGTCGGCCAGGAGTATGGCCAACGGGTCGTCCGCCTCGCGGGCCCCGGCTGACAGGCCTGCGGCGCTCTTCACGGCCTCCTCGAGGTCACCGCTTTCCAGGTGATAAATCGCCTTGGCGAGCAGGTATTCGATCTTATAGCGCGCGCCCACGACCTTGGCGGCGACAGCGTCGGTGCGGGCGAGGACGGCGATCCGCGCCGCCTTGTCCACCGATGAATTCAGGTCCGTGATCGCGAGGGCTGTGAGCAGCCGCAATTCTGCGAGGTGATCTGGCGGGTCGAACGCCGCGAGCGCGCTGAGGGCCAGTTCGGCGCGGCGCCGGAACTCGCCGATCAGGGACAGCTGGAATCCGAATGGCAGGGAAACCGTTGTTATCGCGGCGCCAACCGCGAGGTCACCGACCTCCGAAAAACCCCAGTCCAACGCGGCCCGGACATCGTCGATCAGGTGCCCGTATTCGTCGAGCCACTGCGCCCGCGTCATGCGCTCCCAATCGTGCTCCGCCGCTGTGAGCAGCGCGCGATGGTGCTCGGCGTGGACTCGCGCGAGCGCCTGGGCCTGTCCGCTTTGGATCAATTTCTCCGTCGCGTAGGCGCGTGTGACATGCAGCAGCCGATAACGGATGGACGAGCCCGTGGTGTCGGTGGCGATCAGGGACTTCGCGGTGAGGGAAGCCACCGCGTCCACCACCTCGGGAACATTCCGCTCCGTCGCAGCGCCGACCGCGGCAGCCGACTCCAGCGAGAAGGGCCCGCGGAAGACCGAGAACCGGCAAAGGGTCTCGGCTTCGACGGGCGAGAGCAGCTCGTAACTCCAGTCCAGGGCGCCGCGGATGGACTGCTGGCGCGGCTGCCCGGTTCGGCTGCGCCCTGCGACCATCATCAACCGGTCGTCCAGCTCTCCGGCGAGCGTCCGCACCCCGAAGAGGTCCACCCGTGCGGCGACCAGCTCGAGCGCCAGCGGAAGGCCGTCGAGCCGTCGGCAGATGTCCGCGACCGCCGAGGCATCGGCGTCGGTGAACCCAAAGGTGTCGGACCCCGCCATCGCACGGGCGACGAAGAGTTTGACCGCGGGATAGGTCATGGCCACATCGGCCGTGAGGCCCGCGGAGGTCTCGGGGAAACCCAGTGGCTGGAGACGATGCAACGCCTCCGAGGCGACGAGGATCGGTTCGCGGCTCGTCGCCAGGAACCTCACCCCGCCGGCGCCCCTGAGGATCTCTTCCACGAGCCGTGCGACGGGATCGAGGACATGCTCGCAGTTGTCGAGCACGATCAGGATCGACTGCGCCTGCAGGTGGGTTACGAGACTGGCGATCGGATCGGCGGCGAGGACCGAGACGCCGAGGACGGTCGCCAGGGCCGCCGTGGGTCCAGTGTCGCCTTCGACGGCAGCAAGCTCGACGAATACGACACCCTGCTCGAACCGGGGTGCGAGCTGGTCGCCAACCGCCATCGCGACGGTGCTCTTGCCCACCCCGGCCGGCCCGACGATCGTCACCAGCCTGCGGAAGCCGAGCTGCTGGGCGACCGAGTCGATGGCCGCGTCGCGGCCGAAGATCTGGCTGGGCGCCTCAGGCCAGGAGACCGGCGTGGGCGCCTCGGCCGGCGGCGGCGCTTCGGCCGTCATGCGGGTCACAGGCACCGAGAACAGGTAGCCCTGACCAGATACATTGACGATGTAGCGCTCGCCCGCCGGTCCCTCTCCGAGCGCCTTGCGCAGGGCGCCGACGTGGACCCGAAGGTTGCTCTCCTCCACTAGCGAGTGTGGCCACACCAGGGCCATGAGCTCCCGCTTGGTGACGACCTCACCGGCGCGTTCGGACAGGGCGATAAGGATATCGATGGCGCGGCTGCCGAGCCGCACGCGGCGGTCGCCGAGCACCAGGGTGCGCTGCCCGCGGAATAGCTGAAACGGTCCGAAGACCAGGGTCTCTTCCTGCGGCCCGCGCGGGCCACCGAGCCCGGTCACAGCGACACAGACGATCGGGCGCCCCTAGCCTCAGAACCCGCCAGGCCTGCATTTCGAGTCGGCGCCGCAGACGTGGGGTCACGCCATGTGGGCGACGCTCGGTCTGCCGACTGCAAGATCTCCGCTCCCCTCAGGACCAGCCTGGTCCGTCGTTCTCTCCGACAATAGTTCCGGCGATCAGGGGACGAAGTCCCCCCCACGCGCGCGTAATCCTATACCCGGCTGTCCTCTCAAGCTTAGACTTTCCGGCCGGTCTTGCACTTTCCGCTCATGCATTTGCGAAGCTCGGCGAGGCGTGCCGAGCTCCGGACGAGCATCCCAAGTCAGGCTGCGGCTCGCCGGGT
>NZ_SSMZ01000246.1 GCF_004799395.1 Phenylobacterium sp. | reverse complement strand
CGCTCGATGGCCAGACGCCCGAACCCGGTCTCGGCCAGGCTGGCGGTGAAACGGTCGACCCGCTCAAAGGCCTGTTGGCGGCTGAACGGGCCGCCCAGCCATTGGCCGACGTCCGGATGGACCATGATGTCGGCGTAGGGCTCACGGTCGGCCGCGGTCCAGGCGCGCAGGATCAGGCGCCCCGTCTCGATGAAGACCGGCTCGATCAAGCGGGCCGCCCTTGGGTCAAGGCGCCATAGAGGTCCGGCCGCCGGTCGCGGAAGAAACCCCAGGCGGCGCGATGGGTGGCCAGGAAATCGAGGTCGAACTCGGCGACCAGCGAACCCTCGTCTTCCCGCCCAAAGGCCTGGACCAGGTCGCCGCGATGGTCGGCGATGAAGCTGGAGCCATAGAATAGCTGCCCGCCACCGGGATAGTTCTCCCAGGGCTCGAAGCCGGTGCGGTTGGCGCCCACGACCGGGATGACATTGGAAACCGCATGGCCCTGCATCGCCCTGCGCCACGGCGCGGCGGTGTCCAGGCTGGGGTCGTGCGGCTCCGAGCCGATGGCGGTGGGATAGAGCAGCACCTCGGCGCCCATCAGGGTCATGGCGCGCGCGGCTTCCGGATACCACTGGTCCCAGCAGATGCCGACGCCCAGGCGCCCGAACCGCGTGTCCCAGACCTTGAAGCCGGTGTCGCCGGGCCGGAAATAGTACTTCTCCATATAGCCCGGCCCGTCGGGGATATGGCTCTTGCGATAGACGCCCATGAGCGAACCGTCGGCGTCAGCCATCACCAGGCTGTTGAAGTAGTGCGGTCCCTCGCGCTCGAAGATCGAGATCGGCAGGACCACGCCCAGCTCGGCGGCCAGCGGCGCCAGCGCCTTGACGCAGGGATGCTCCCGCCAGGGATGGGCCTGCTTGAACCAGCGCTCCTCCTGGGCGACGCAGAAGTAGGGGCCCTGGAACAGCTCCGGCGGCAGGATCACCTGGGCCCCGCGGCCGGCGGCCTCGCGGATCAGCTCCGCGGTGCGGGAGATATTTGCGTCCAGATCCAGGCCGAAGCTCGCCTGCAGGGCCGCGACGGCGACTTTCCGGGTCTCTGGCCGAGTCATCAGGCGGGCTCCTGCTGGCTGATGCAGTGGAACGAGCCGCCGCCGGTGAGGATCGCCGACGAGGGCAGACCGATCACCTGGCGACCGGGGAACAGGTGCTCCAGCGCCTGGACGGCGAAACCGCCGGCCCTGTCCTCATAGAGGGGCACGATCACCGCGCCGTTGGCGATCAGGAAGTTCATGTGGCTCGCCGGCGCGGCCTTGCCGTCGGCGCCGTCGATCCAGCCCGGCGAGGGGATGCGCATTACGCTCAGCCGCCGCCCCGCCGCGTCGGTCATGCCGGCGAGCCGCCGGGCTGCGTCGTCATAGGCCTTGGCGTTGGGGTCGCCGCGCCCGAAGGCCACCGGGCAGGCGACCACGCCGGGCGCCACGAAGCGCGCCAGGTTGTCCACATGGCCGTCGGTGTGGTCGTTGGCCAGGCCCTCGCCCAGCCACAGCACCTTCTTCGCGCCCAGGGCCTGCGCCAGGGCAGCCTCCGCGTCGGCCTCGCTCCAATCCGGATTGCGATTGGAATTCAGCAGGCACTGGCCGGTGGTCAGGATCGTGCCGTCGCCGTCGTGATCCAGCGCCCCGCCTTCCAGGATGAAGCCGAATTCGTTGAGCGGTGTCCCCGACGCGGCGGCGATCTGGCCGGCGACCGTATCGTCATTCGGCAGCTGGTATTTGCCGCCCCAACCGTTGAAGCGGAACCCCTGCGCGACCAGCCCCTGCGGACCCTGCGCGAAGATCGGGCCGGTGTCCCTGAGCCATATGTCCCCGAAGGCGCCCGTGACGATCTCGACCTCGGCGGCCTGGCCGAGCAGCCGCCGCGCCTCGTCCGCGCCCTGCGGCGTGCCGGTCATAAGCCGAACCCGCTCGCCGCCCGGCCCGGCGAGCGCGCGGGCCAAGGCGGCCACCTCGGCCTGAGCGGCCGCCAGGTCGTCCTCCCACAGCTCCGCATGGCTGGGGAAACCCAGCCACATGGCCCGGTGGCGCGCCCATTCGGCGGGGACGGTGACGGTCATTCGAATGCCTGACTCCAAAGGACGCGCGCAGATGGGCTGCGCGACCCGGGCCGTCAAGGGCGCGCTGCGGACCGCCCAAACGAAAGGGGCGGCCCGTCGCCGGACCGCCCCATCGAACTCGAACCCGGAAGCTCGGGCTTAGAACTGCGCGTGCAGCGTGACCGACAGGGTCCGCGGCGCGTCGTAGTAATAGAAGTAGGATGCCGCCGCCTTGGTCACCGTAGGGGTCAAGACGACCGGGTTCGCGTTCGTGACCGAAGACACCCGGAAAGGTTGGCGCGTATTGGTAAGGTTGAAGACGTTGAACTGCAGGTAGGTGTTCTGGGCGCCCCACCAGGTGATCGGCATCCGGGCGTCGAAGTCGACGATCGTCGAGTCCGGCATGCTCGCCGTGTTCATGTCGTCGATGTAGCGCTTGGAGGTGTATTTCACCGAGCTGCCGACATCGATCCAGCCGAAGTCGTAGCGCGCATCGGCCGAGAACTGCCGGTCAGGCGTCAACACCAGTTCCTTGCCGGCGGTCGGCAGGGCCAGGGCGACTGCGCCGGCGGTGGCGACGACTTCGTTGCTCTTCACGTCACTCTTGGAGAATTCCGCGCTGGTATAGAGCGAGAAGTGATCGAACAGGTGAACGCCGGCTTCAAGGTCGAGGCCGTAGATCTGCACGTCGCCGATATTGCGGTCGATGCTGAGCGTCGGGTCGGTCGGATCATAGGACTGAACGATCCGGTTCTTGTACTGCACGTCCCACGCGCTGAACGACGTGGTGAGCACGGTCGATTGGTAGCGCCAGCCAGCGGCGTAGCTTTCGGAAGTTTCGGGCTGCACCACCGCGGTGGTCGACGAATAGAGGTCGTCGGTCTTCGGGGCCGAGAAGCCTTCCGCGTAGGTCGCGTAGATCAGCTGGTCGTCGTTGATGCGGTAGCTAACGCCGGCGTTCGGCAGGACCTTGTTGAACTTGAAGGTCTGCGAGAACGGCATCCGGAAGTTCGGCGTCTTGGTGTCGGGACTGAAGGAGATCGAACCGGTCTTGCCGAACAGCAGGGTCGACAACGCGTTGGTGTTGCCCGCCGCGACGCCGGCGTTGTACGCAGCCTGGACCAGAGTAGGATCGATCGTGTCGCAATAGGCGCTGGTGCCGTTGTAGGTATAGCAGAACTGTTGCAGGTCCCGCTTGAAGAACGGGTCGCGGACTCCGATGTTGAAGTGCAGCTTATCGTCCATGAACTTGCCGATGTAGTTTACGGCTACTTGGTTCAGTTCCGCTATCGAGTGCCGGTCGCGGGTGCGCATGATGCTTCCGTCCGCCGTCGTGATCGGAGTCGAGCCGAGGCCGCCGTAGATCGAGCCGGGCAAGCCCGTCGCCGGGTTGATGAAGCCCATCTCGCCGGTCTGGCGGTGCATGCCGTAGTCGAGCGTGTAGCCGAGCTGGAAGTGGTTGTGCTCGTCCATGTCGTAGAGCAGCGAGGAATTGATCCCGTAGCGATGGGTCTGGGTGTTGCTGGGGCTGTAGACGTCGACGGTGTCGAGCGTGTCGCCGTCGCCGTTCAGGTCCACGCCCTTGGAGCCGGTCTTGTTGCCGATCAGCCGCGGGTCGGATTCGCTGAGCGCCGTGACGCCACCCCCATTGGCCAGGGTGTAGAAGAACGACGGGTCGAAGGTGAAGGTCACCTTGTCGCCCAGCGAGAACTTCGATTGGCCGCGGATCGTGCCGAAGATATCCGGGTTCGGGTGCAGGCCCCAGAAGTTGCCGTCGTAGCCCGTACCGCTGGAGCCGGCGCCCTGTTCCTGACCCGGCGCGATCGCATTGCCGGTCGCGGGGGTGTCGACGACGCCGGCGCGGGCGGTCGGGGCGACCCATTGGGTATTGTAATCCAGGGTGTTCTTGCCGAATTGAGCGAACTGCGATGGCGAGGAGGATTGGTAGAAGTAGTCGTGCTCCACCACCAGGCTGGTGGCCAGGCTGATGAAGTCGCTGCCCTTCAGCGGCTGATAGATGCGCGCGTCGAAACCTTCCTTCATCAGGCTGCCGGCGCCGACCCACTTGTCGGCGTAATCGTAGTTGCCGGCCAGGAGGATGCGCGTGCCCCAGGGACCGACCTCGCCGGTATCGCCCTCGACGTAGTAGCGGCTGAAGTTATTGCTGCCGACGGTGGGCTGAATGATCAGCTCACGGTCCTTGGTCGGGATCTTGGACACCAGGTCGACGGTGCCGCCAACCGCCGAGGCCGTCGGGCTGTCGACCGAGGTCGCGCCCATGTTGACCGTGACGTGGTCGGTGATTTCCGGCGTCAGGTACTCGCCCGGATAGGACGCGTAGTTGCCCGTATCATTCACCGGCACGCCGTCGATGGTGATGCCGATATGGGCGCCATCGAAACCGTGGATGCGCAGGTCGCCTGAGAGGTTACCCGTCTGGTCTTCCGAGGTGTAGTTCACGCCGGGCAACAGATTGATCAGCTGGGCGAAATTCTGGCCCGCCTGCTGGTGGGCAAAGAACTCATGGCTGACGATCGATTCGTCCTTGGCCTCTTGGACCTGGGTGATCACACCCGCGACATTCGGCTGTCCGTGCGCGCCGGTGACGACCAGCTCCTGGATTTGCGTGGCGGTCGATTGGGCCAGGGCGCTCGACGCCAGAAGCAGGCCCGTGGCCAAGGCCGTGCTCGCGCATAAGGCGCGGTTCAGTTTGAGTTTCATAGTATCCCCTCTTAGGAGCCCCCGAAGCCGTCACCCCAGACGACTCCGCTGTCTTGATTTAGCCTATATCGCGTAAATCGCAGCCTAGGGTGACGGTTTTGCTACGGTGGCGCTTGGTCGCAGCAGGAAGCTGACATGTGTGGCGCCGGCGCCCCTCCTGTGGGCGTTCCGTTGCCGCTAGGGTCCCGCCCGATGATTGGCCCACGGATATCTGAAGCCCGGCGCTCGACGGAGCTGGACGCCGACAGCCGCGCGGCCCTTTGGCTGGTGGCGGGCCTGACCCTGCTGCGGGTGATCGCGCTCTTCCGTACACCTCTGGAGCTCTATCCCGACGAAGCGCAGTACTGGCTTTGGTCCCGCAGCCTGGCGTTCGGCTACTATTCCAAGCCGCCGATGATCGCCTGGGCGATCTGGGCTTCCACGGCCCTGGGCGGGGACAGCGAGCCGTGGGTGCGGCTGCCGGCGGTGCTGTTCCAGGCGGGTGCGACGCTCTGCGCATTCTGGATCGGACGCAGGCTCTATGGCCCGAAGGTCGGCCTGGCGGGCGCCGCCCTCTACGCCCTGGCCCCGGCGATCCAACTTTCCGCCACGGTGGTGGCCACCGACGCGCCGCTGCTGTTCTTCCTTGGCGTGGCGCTGGGCGTCTACGTCGCCCTGCAGGAGGCCGAGGGGCGCAGCCGCTGGCTGCTGGCGGCGGGCCTCGGCGCGGCGCTGGGCCTGGCCTTCCTCAGTAAGTACGCGGCCGTCTACGCCTTGATCGGCGTCGGACTGCACCTGGCCCTGTCGCCGTCGGCGCGGCGGGTGTGGACGGCGGGCAGAGCAGGCCTCGCAGCCGGGGGCCTCGCCCTCGTCCTGGCGCCCAACCTCGCCTGGAACGCCGCCCACGGATTCGCCACCCTGCAACACACCGCGGCGGACGCACACTGGGCCGGGCGACAGCTGTTCAACCTCAAGGAGCTCGGCCGGTTCCTGGGCGAGCAGTTCGCCGTCTTCGGGCCCATTCCATTCGCGGTGCTCGTGGGGGGCGGGGCGATCCTGACCTGGCGGCGGCGCCTCGAGGCGGCGGATGTGTTGCTCCTGTGTTTCACGGCCCCGCCGATCCTGATCGTCGCCGTCCAGGCCTTCGTCAGCCGCGCCAACGCCAACTGGTCTGGGGCGAGCTACCTGCCGGGCGCGATCCTGGTGGCCGCCTGGCTGCTCCGCTGGCGCGCGCGACGCACCCTCATCTCGGCGCTTGTGATCCAGGGCCTGGTCGTGGCCGCTTTCATAGCGCTCGTTCTGCAACCGAAGCTCGCCGACAGCCTTGGCCAGTCCAACAGTCTCAAGCGGGCCCGCGGCTGGGACCAGACCGCCGAGATCGTGGTGCGCAGGGCCCGCGCTGAGGCCCCGGCGGGCCTGAGCGCCATCGCGGTCAACAACCGCTTCCTCTATTACGGCCTGGCCTACTACGGCCGCGACTACTTCAGGGAGCCGCTGGCGGCCCCGTTGAAGATCTGGATCCGGGGAACCGGCGCCGGCAATCAGGCCGAGGCCTCGGCGCCGCTCACCCCCGCCGACGGCCAGCGGGTGCTGCTGGTGGCGATCGAGGGCTGGTTCGACACCGAGATGGCCCGCGACTTCGCCTCGACCTCCGGCAAGGAGCTGGACGACGTCTTCCTCGGCCGAGGGCGCGAGCGGAACCTGGAGACGTTCGTGGGTTCAGGCTTCAGGCCGCAACCGCGCGATCCGAAGACCGGCTATCCGACGCCCGAATGGTCGCCGGCGGTCGGCGCTTTCGGCAAGGCGGCAGGCGCCAGCTCGGAACCTTCGCCCACACAGCCCTGAACGTGCGGCGTTCTAGAAAGCCCGGGCGGTTCTCGTCGGCTGGGCCTTGGACTGGTCCGCCGGGAACACGGTATTCGCCTTGGCGACGTAGCGATCCGGGAACACCTCGCGCAGCATGGCCACCTTGGGGAGGTCATAGGTGGCGATGTAGGGCTGTTCGGGGTGCCGGGTGAGGTAGTCCTGGTGGTAGTCCTCGGCCTTGAAGAACCCCTTCAGCGGGTCGACGCGCGTGGCGATCGGCTTCTTGAACACGTGGGCGTCATTCAGCTGTTTGATATAGGCCTCGGCCACGCGCTTCTGGTCGGGCGTGGCGTAGAAGATCTCGCCCCGATACTGCGTCCCCTCGTCCGGAAACTGCATGTTGAGCTGGGTCGGATCGGTAGCGACCGTGAAGAAGATCCGCAGGATCTCGCCATAGCTGATCTGCTGCGGATCGAAGGTGATCTGGACCGATTCCGCGTGGCCGGTCGTTCCGGTGCTGACCAGTTCGTACTGCGCCGCTATGCCCGGGCCGCCGGAATAGCCGGAGTAGACCTTCTTCACGCCCTTCACATGCTCGAACACGCCCTGGACGCCCCAGAAGCAGCCGCCGGACAGTACGGCGGTCTCCGTCTGGCCGGCTGCGGGCAGCGATACGTCGACCTTGGGCGCGGGCAGGGCCTGAGCCGGAGTCGCCGCCTGGGCCATCGGCGCGGCGCTGCAGATTAGGGCGGAGGCGGCGATGGCCGCGAAAAGTCGGGTTTTCATGGAGTCGAGATACCCTTGGCAAGCATGTCGGTCGCCTCAGTATACGCGATCACACCCAGGATAGTTACAGGCGCGCGGTTTGTGCGTCTTGGCGGAGAAATTAGACCTTCACAGCGAATTCGGCCTCGGTCTTGGCCGTCACCTCGTCCACCGTCACGCCGGGGGCCAGCTCGACCAGGCTGAGCGGCGACTTGCCTCGGCTGACGTCGAACACGCCCAGTTCGGTGATCACCAGGTCGACCACGCCCTGGCCGGTGAGCGGCAGGGTGCAGGCCTTGACCAGCTTGGGCGCGCCGGACTTCTCAGAGTGCTCCATGACCACGACCACCCGCTTGACGCCGGCCACCAGGTCCATGGCGCCGCCCATGCCCTTGACCATCTTGCCGGGCACCATCCAGTTCGCGAGGTCGCCGTTTGCCGCGACCTGCATGGCGCCGAGGACCGACAGATCGATGTGGCCGCCGCGGATCATGGCGAAGCTGTCGGCGCTGGAGAAATAGGACGAGCTCGCAAGCTCGGTGATCGTCTGTTTGCCGGCGTTGATCAGGTCCGCGTCGGCCTCGCCCTCGTAAGGAAACGGCCCCATGCCCAGCATGCCGTTCTCGCTCTGCAGGGTCACCTCAACGCCAGTCGGGATGTAGTTGGCCACCAGCGTCGGAATGCCGATGCCGAGGTTCACATAGAAGCCGTCGCGCAGCTCCATGGCGGCGCGGGCGGCGATCTGTTCGCGGGTCCAGGCCATCAGACGGCTTCCTTCGGGCGAGTGGTGAGCTGCTCGATGCGCTTTTCGAAGACCGCGCCCTTGAAGAGCTTGTCCACGTAGATGCCCGGCGTGTGGATGTTGTCCTTGTCGAGACTGCCCGTAGCGACCAGTTCCTCGACCTCGGCCAGGGTCACCTTGGCCGCGGTGGCCATCATCGGATTGAAGTTCCGCGCGGTTTCCCGATAGACGAGGTTGCCGGCGTGGTCGCCCTTCCAGGCCTTGACGATCGCCAGGTCGGCGGTCAGGCCGCGCTCCATCACGTAGTGCTCGCCGTCGAACTCGCGGACTTCCTTGTCCTCGGCCACTAGGGTGCCGACGCCGGTCCTGGTGAAGAAGGCCGGAATGCCGGCCCCGCCGGCCCGGATGCGCTCGGCCAGCGTGCCCTGCGGGTTGAACTCCAGTTCCAACTTTCCGGAGAGGTAGAGCTCGGCGAACAGCTTGTTCTCGCCGACGTAGCTGGAGATCATCTTCTTGATTTGGCCGCCGGCCAACAGGATGCCCAGGCCGAAATCATCGACGCCGCAGTTGTTCGAAACCACCGTCAGGTCCTTCGTCCCCGCCTCGCGGATCGCCGCGATCAGGTTCTCCGGGATGCCGCAGAGGCCGAAGCCGCCCGCCATGATGGTCATGCCGTCGAAGAGCACGCCCGCGAGGGCGTCGACGGCGCTGTTCACTGTCTTGCTGGCCATGCCGCCCTGTTACGCCGCAACGCAGCATCTGGAAACGGGGGAAGCCGTCGCGAGCTTGAAAAAGACTCGTCAAGACCGGCCCAGCCTGCCTCCATGATCCAAATGGCCGACATGGAAGCCTTGCAGCGATGAACGGCTACTCCCTCCTCGTCCAGGCGATGGTTTACCTGGCGGCGGGCGTGGTCTCGGTGCCGATCGCCAAGCGGCTCGGCCTGGGCTCGGTGCTGGGCTATCTGATCGCCGGCGTCCTGGTTGGACCCTTCGCGCTCGACCTTGTGGGTCCGGAAGGCGACGTCCTGAGGTTCGCCGAGTTCGGGGTGGTGATCCTGCTGTTCCTGATCGGGCTGGAGGTGCGCCCGGCGCTTCTGTGGCGGATGCGCACGGCGATTTTCGGGCTGGGCACGGCCCAGCTCCTCGGCACGGCCGCCCTGGTGGGCGCGGGCTCGCTGGCTTTCGGTCTCGACTGGCGGCTGGGGGTCGCCACCGGCCTGATCCTGGCGCTGTCGTCCACCGCCATCGTCCTACAGAGCCTGGAGGAGAAGGGCGTGCGCCAAGGCCCAGTAGGTGAAGCCTCGTTCGGGGTGCTGCTTTACCAGGACCTGGCGGTGATCCCGCTGTTCGCACTCTTGCCCTTGCTGGCTCCGATCGGCGCGCCTGCCGCGGCGCCGGCGCACGGGGTCAACCTGATCGGCGCCCTGCCCATGTGGGGCCGTGTGGCCGCGCAGCTGGGTGCAGTCGCCGTGGTGGTTGGCTTCGGGCGCTACCTGACCCGCCCGCTGTTCCGCTTCATCGCCGCCGCCCGCCTGCGCGAGATATTCACCGCTTCGGCCCTGCTGCTGGTGGTGGCGGTGGCGGCTCTGATGGAGGAAGTCGGCCTGTCGCCGGCGCTCGGCGCTTTCCTGGCCGGGGTGGTGCTGGCCGAGAGCGAGTTCCGCCAGGAGCTGGAAACCGACATCGAACCCTTCCGCGGACTGTTGCTCGGCCTCTTCTTCATCACCGTCGGCGCCGGCCTGGATTTCGGCCTGGTGATGAAACATCCGCTGGTGATCGCCGCGGCCGTCGGCGGTCTGATCGTGTTGAAGACGCTGGCGATGTACCTGTCGGCGCGGCTCTTCCGCACCCCGCCTCGCATCGCGCTGACCACCGCCGTGGGCCTGGCCCAGGGCGGGGAGTTCGCCTTCGTGCTGCTGAGTTTTGTCG
>NZ_SSMZ01000245.1 GCF_004799395.1 Phenylobacterium sp. | reverse complement strand
CGGGCTTGCCGTAGAGCTCGGTGATCTTGTCGGAGAAGGAGACCGTGGCGGTGTTGTAGACCCGGTCCTTGACCTGGAACGCATCCGGCTTGGCCGATTGGAACCCGGTCGTGCTCTCGGTGACCGGGATGTAGACCAGCTTCGTGCGCGGGCTGAAGGCCATCGGGTGCCAGTTGTGGGCTCCCAGCGGCGCCGGCTGGACGATGGCGGCCTTTTCGTCGGTGTAGCGGACGTCGGGGTTCTCGACCGGTCGGCCGGTCTTGAGGTCGATCTTCGATGCCCAGTTGGCCGGCGCGAACTTCTCCGCCGAGATGAGCTTACCCGTGGCGGCGTCCCAGACGTAGAAGAATCCGGTCTTTGGGGCCTGCATCAGCACATGGCGGAGCTTGCCCTTGATGGTCAGGTCCGCGGTCATCAGCGGATTGGTGACGTCGTAGTCCCATTCATCGCCCGGCACCTCCTGGAAGTGCCAGACGTGTTTGCCGGTCTCCGGCTTAACGGCGATGATCGAAGAGACGAACAGGTTGTCGCCGCCCTTGGGGCTGCGGACCTCCTGGCTCCAGGAGAGGCCGTTGCCGGTGCCGAAGTAGATCAGGTCGGTCTTGGGATCGTAGAGGATGGTGTCCCAGGCCGTGGCGCCGCCGCCGTATTTCCAGAAGTCACCGTCCCAGGTCTTGAGCGCCGCCTTCAGCTGCGGGGTGTTGGTCGGATCGCCGGGCGCGGCGGGCACGGTGTAGAAGCGCCACTTCAGCTTGCCGGTGGCTGCGTCATAGGCGGAGACGTAGCCGCGGCAGGTGTATTCGGCCCCGGCGTTGCCGATGATCACCATGCCGCGGACGATCCGAGGGACCTGGGTGATGGTATAGGGCTGCTTGGGATCGGTGGTCTGCACGGACCAGGCGACCTTGCCGGTCTTGGCGTCGAGCGCGATCAGGCGGCCGTCCAGGGCGCCCAAGTAGAGCTTGCCCTTCCAGGCGGCGACGCCGCGGTTGACCACGTCGCAGCAGGCCACCGCGCCGTTGGCGGGATCGACCTTGGGGTCGTAGTCCCAGAGCTTGGCCCCGGTCTTGGCGTCATAGGCCTTCACCTTGGACCAGGCGGTGGTGATGTAGAGCGCGCCGTCGACCACGACAGGCGTCGATTCCTGGCCACGCTCGGTGTCGACGTCGCCGTACCAGGCGAGGCCGAGCTTGGAGACATTGGCCTTGTTGATGCCGGTGAGCGGGCTGTAGCGCTGCTCGGAATAGGTGCGGCCGGCCGCCATCCAGCTCCCGGGTTCGCTGTCGGCGGCCAGCAGGCGGGCCGAGTCGACCGCGGCGCCGCCTTGCGGATGTGCGATGGCCTTCGCCTTCGCAGGCGCGTCAGCGCCGAAGGCGCTCGGACCTACGGCCATGGACAGCGCCACGGCGCCGGCGATCCAAGTCTTGAAGGCCCGCCCGACGGCGGTGCGAGTTTCTTGTTTTTGCATCTGCTTCGCTCCCCAGATTCGACTTGTCCCACCCGTCCGCGGCGGAGGCAAGGCGTGGGAGGGCGCTAGAACCCCACCGCCTGTCCGTCCTTCCGGTGGTCGGAACCGGCGCGGTAGACGCGGGGCTTGGCCGACCCTGGCGCCGCGTTGGGGTTCTGCACCAGGATCGACTGGAAGCCGCCCATGATGTCGCTGTTGGGCTTGTCGAGCTGGTGGCCCATGGCCGCCAGCTCCTTACCGACCAGGTCGTAGAGGCCGGGCTCCAGCACCAGGCGGTTGGCCACCTGGTTGTGGCGGAAGCGGGCCATGTCGGTAGCCATCTGCAGATTGGCGCCCAGGTCGAAGATGTTGACCAGGGCCTGGGCGTGGCCCTGGGCCTGCATGTCGCCGCCCATCAGCAGCACCGACATCAGGGGTTCGGACCCGTCCATGACGAAGCCGGCGGCGAGGGTGTTGTAGGGCCGCTTGCCGGGCGCGATGACGTTGGGCGACTTGGGGTCGAGGCTGAACAGGCCGCCGCGGTTGTGCAACACGAAGCCGTACCCTGGCACGCCCAGGCCGGAGCCGAAGTTCGAATAGTTGGAGTTCACCCAGGCGACCATGTTGCCCTGGTCGTCGGCAGTGGTCAGCACGATGGTGTCGCCGTTGGCCTCGGCGGCGCCGGGGCGGCCGGTGGCCGAGGCGTGGGCGGGATCGACCTTGCCGCAGAGCTCGCGGGCGTGGGCCTTTGAGAGCAGGCGCTCGGTCGGGACCTTGGCAAAGTGCGGGTCGGCGTTGAAGGCGATCAGGTCGGCGTAGGCCAGCTTCTTGGCCTCGACCATGAAGTGCCAGTAGCGCGAGCTGCGGGGGCCCAGGCTGGCCAGGGTCTCGCCGGGCGCCCAGGTGGGGACGCAGGCCTCCAGCACGTTCAGCATCTCCAGCGTCGCCCAGGATTGCGAGGGCGGCGGCAGTTCGTAGAGGTCGTGGCCGTGATAGGTCGTGCGGCTAAGCTCGACCCACTCGCCGGAATAGCGGGCGAGGTCGTCCATGGTCATGGTTCCGCCCTGGGCTGCAGACTTGGCGACGATCGCGCGGCCGATCTCGCCCTTGTAGAAGGCCGCCGGCCCCTGGGCCTGCAGCAGGCGGAAGGTCTTGGCGAGCCCGGGGTTCTTGAATACCTGCCCGGCCACGGGCTGGCGTCCCTCGGGATAGAAGATCGCCGCCGCATCCGGGTCGACAGCGGCGTCGGAGGGCTTGCCCGTCGCCGGCCAAACTTTCCGCAGCTCCCAGTCGTGGGCGATCCGCTGGCTGATCGGAAAGCCTTCTTCGGCGTAGCTCGCCGCTGGCTCCAGCACCTGTTTGAAGCCCATGGTCCCGAACCGCTTCAGCAGGGCGTCCCAGCCCCAGACGCTGCCCGGCACGGTGACCGGCAGGATGCCGCCCTGCGGCATGCCGGAGCCCGGACCCCAGTTGGCGAGATCGGCGCGGAAGCCCAGGGCGGCGAAGTGCTCCGGCGTCGCGCCCGAGGGCGCCATACCGCTGGCGTTCAGTGCGTAGAGCTTATGCTCCTTGGCGACATAGACGATAGCGAAGAGGTCGCCGCCCGGCCCGACGTTCATCGGTTCGACCAGGCTCAGCATGGCGGCCGTGGCGACCGCGGCGTCGACAGCGTTGCCGCCGGCCTTCAGCACCTGCAGCCCCGCCTGGGCGGCCAGGGGTTGGCTGGTGGAGACCATGCCGTGCCGCGCCATCACCTCGGCGCGCGACTGGGCGCCCCAGCCCTCGGCCCGGTCGCCACGCACCGCGGAACAGGCGGGCGCCTTGGCAGGACCTTCGCAGGTCGAAAGCGCCGGCGCCTCGGCGTGCGTCGCCGTGCAGAGGGCCGCGGCGCCCACGGCGAGGATCAGTCCCAGTCTGCGCATTGTGTTCCCCCGAACGCCCGCTCGAATGCCTAAGCCCGCAACCCTAGCTCCGGCTGGGCGGCGGCGGCCATGGCTTCTTCGGGCAAGTGGCATGTGAAGGTGGCGCCGGCGCCCGGCTCGCTCTCCAGAGCGACCCAGCCGCCGTGCAATTCGGTGAGCGCCTTGACCAGGGCCAGGCCCAGGCCGGGGCCGCCGCGCTCGCGGCCGATGAAGCGGTCGAAGATGTGCGCCTGGACGTGGAAAGGAATGCCGCGGCCGGTGTCGGTGACGCTGAGCTGCACCTCGCCCAGGCCCTTTCGGGCGCCCAGGGTGACGGTCCCGCCGGCCGGCGTCTGGCCCAGCGCATTCTCCACCAGATGGGTCAGGATCTGGCCCAAGCGGCGTGCGTCGCCACGGATCAGGCCGACCTCGGGCGGGCATTCGACGACGATGGCGACGTTGGCGGCCTCGGCCTCCGGCGCCCAGCGTTCGGCCTGGGCGGCCAGGAGGTCGGCGACGCGCACGTCCTCCAGGTCCAGCGCCATTTCGTCGGCGTCGATCTGGGCCATGTCGAGCACGTCGTCGATGGAGCGCGCGAGCTGGGTCGCCGCCTGCTTCACCGCCGCGGCGTGGCCGCGCCCGCGCTCGGAGAGGCCCTCGCCGGAGCGCTCCAGCAGTTCGGAATAGCCGATGATGGTGGTGAGCGGGGTGCGCAGTTCGTAGGAGACGTTGCCCACGAAGTCGCGCTTCAACCGCTCGGCGTCGGCGAGCGCCTGCTCCTTGGCCTCCAGCGCGCCCTCCAGCTTGCGCGCGTCGGTGACGTCGGTGAAAGCGATCAGGGTCGCCCCGTCCGGGAGGGGCCGCGACTGGTAGAGGACGATGCGGCTGTCGGAGGTCTTCACCTCGCCGGTGGTCGGCGCGCGGGCCTGGGGGTCGGGATCAGCGACGCGGCCCTTGAGCTCTGCCCAAAAGCTGCGGTCGTGCAGCTTGGGAATGCAGAGCTCGACCACACCCTCGAAGTCGCCGGCCGCCTCGACCTGGGCCGGGGTGACGTTCCAGAATCGAGCGAAGCTCTCGTTGTGCAGGCGCAGGCGCCCGTCGGAGCCGAACACGGTCACCGCGTCGGACAGCTTATCCAACGTCGCCTGCTGCACCTGGATCAGCGCATTGTACTGGCTGGTCAGCTTCAGCTCGCCTGTGATGTCGGAATAGAGCAGCAAGAGGCCGCCCATGGGGTGCGGCTGGCGCACGACCTTCAGGGTCCGGCCGTCGGGCAGGCTCCACATCTCGTCCGGGCCGGCGGCAAGCTGTTCGTAACGGTCGAGTTCTCCGGCTTTCCATTTGCCGTAATCGGCGGTCTCCGGCAGGCGGCGGCGCTGGCGCAGGCGGTCAAGCACCTCGGAGTGTGTTGGTTGTTCGGCGAGCCAAGCCGGCTCCAGGCCCCAGAGCTCGGCGAAGGCAGTGTTGTGGAACATCAACTTCTTGGCCTTGTCGAATACGGCCACGGCCTCGGCGATGTGGTTCAGGGTCTCGTCGTGCGCCTCGACGTTGCGCTTGAGGAGTTCGCGCAGGTCTTCCTGCTCGCTGACGTCTTCGGTCCAGACGCCGACGCCGCCGCCCTCAAGCGGCTGGGCGGCGATGTGGAAGGCGCGACGCTTGCCGGCGACTGTGGACCAGCGGACCGTGTCGCGGCGTTGGCCAAGGTTGGCGGCCTCGCTGGCCAGCGCATCGGCGGAGCGGTCGAAGGCCGCGCCGCGGGCGGCGGCCTCGTCGAGGCTTATGGCGTCGGCGGCCTTCAGCCAGGCGGCGTTGACCCAGACGGGCGAGCCGTCGGCGGCGGCGATCCAGGCCGGCGTCGGCCGGGCGTTAATGAAGGCCGCGAAGCGCGGCGCGGTAGGCAGGCCGGCGTCGTCCGCGGTGGCCGAAGACAGGCGCAGCCAGGCGAGCGCGCCGGCGGCGCGGCCCTCGACGGCCACCAGGCCGTCTTCGCCCTGCACCTCGAAGGCGCAGGCTTCGCCGCGTTCGAAGAGGGCGCGCAGGCGGCGCGCGTGGTCGGGGTCGGCGCGCATCAGGGCGTTGACGACACCCTGCGGATCGGGCTCGGAGAGGCCGAGGGCGGCGGCGCAGACGGCAAGAGATTCCTCGCCGGAGGCCAGCAGGGCGCGGCCGTCCTCCACGGCGAGCAGGGCTGAGTCGAACGCCTCGGCAGAGGCCTGGGCGGTCTCGGCGCGGGCTTCGAGGGCGGCCAGCTTCTGGGCGATGGCGGCGACACGGTCCTGCGCATGGCGGCGCTGGGCCAGCGCCCACAGCACCGCGCAGATGGCCAGCGACACCGCGCCCGCCGCGGCGGCCAGAATCAGTTGATGGGAGCTCATCCCTTTTGCGCTTCGGCCCCGCTCCGGCGAATCAGCTCTTTGCACCCTAGGCCGCGCGGAGGTTCGCCGCATCCGCGCCGCACGCGTTAGGATAGGCTAGTTTCACGTGATCGGTGACATGACGGCTATCCTCTATCCCGTGGCGGCGAACGCCGAGAAGGCCATGGCCTCACCGCTGGGCCATGCGGCGCGCGAGCGCGGGGCGCTGGGTGTCGCCGGCGAGGCGGTCGTTTTCACCACCGATCCCACCGGTCCGGCCTTCGCCACGCGGGAGGCGGCGGCCGAGGCCTATGGCGCCTTGCTCGACGAGCCCTGGCGCAAGCTGACCGAACAGATCCTCCCGGGCCAGAAGGTCGGGCACGCCGAGCCGGCCATGGCCGACGGGCGCCGCTGGTCTCCGCCGAGCGACGCCGCGCCGCGCACCGCCTGGCGGCTGATGGTCTCCTACTGGCGGATCGCCACCGCCGAGCGGCCGATCGAGACGCCGCAGGCCCGGCGGGCGCGGCGCGAGCGCCAGGCTTTGGATTCCGAGACCGTGCGCGCCATGGCTCGCCAGCCGCTCAGGCCCATCGAGCCGCAGCAGCCCCTGGACATCGGCCTCTTCGAGACCCGCCTGCCCGAGGCGCCGCATATCGTGGTCCCCGATGAGTGAGACGCACACTCCATTCGGCAAGGCGCCGTCGCTGGACGACCTGGCGGCGATGGCGGAGGCGGCCTTTCTGACCCTGCCAGGGGGGTTTCGGAAGCTGACCGGCGACGTGGTCTTCCGGATCGACGACTTCCCGTCCGACGATGTGCTGGACGACCTCGGCATTGAGGACGCCTTCGGCTTGACCGGCCTCTACCAGGGGGTCGACATCGGTCACCGCAACAGCTTCGGTCCGGCGGCCGGGCCCTCGATGATCTTGCTCTACCGCCGCCCGATACTCGACGAATGGGCCGAGCACGGCGAGATCACCCTGGAGGAACTGGTCACCCACGTCCTGGTCCACGAGATCGGCCACCACATGGGCCTGTCGGACGCGGATATCGACGCGATCGAGGCGAGCGTGGGGTGACGCTGCTGGGCGCGCGCCGGCGCGGCGCCCCTAGCCAAACCCGTGGTCTGGGACAATCTCCACCGGGACACCCATCCAGCGTCTGGGGAGGCTGTAGTGGTTGTCGGGCTGGCTCAGGAACGATCTGTCTTCGATCAGAACACGCCACTCGGCGGGCGTGAAGTGTAGCGCGACGGACCCGTCGTCCTGACGCTCGCGGCGGAAATCGGAAACCAGGTCCGGCATGGCGTGTCTCCATCTGAGGCCGGCCCGAGGTTCGCGCCGGAAGGCGTCCGCAGTGGGGCCGATTGTTCATTGCTCGGCGGCGAGGGTTTCCGCCAAGAGACAGGATGGGGCGCGCCCGTGGCCCGATCCGCCCTCTAGGCGCCACAGCCGCACCCATCGCGGCGATGATGGGGCAAGCGTTGCGTTTGGACGGCTGACGCCCTCTGCGATGCTGCGCCGCAACAATTTTTCGTCCCGCCGTCACCCCAGGGACCATCTCCCGCCACGCCGAGGACGGAGAAGGACATCGCATCCCGGCTTCCTCCCCCTCTGCCGGGCATGACGCTTCAACTGGCCCTCCCTCTCCCGAGGGAGGGTCTTTTTTGCCGTGGGCGCGAGCCGTCGGATGCCGCCGGCCGAGATCGGACGAAAATGCGGCGCTGCAACAACAAAGATGCTGCGCTGCAACAATATTTTAGTTCGTCGTCACCGGAGCGGCCCGCTCCCGCCGCGCTGGAGGCGGACAAGGAGGGTAGGCGACAGCCTCATCCAAAGGAGCCACGTCATGAAACACTACAACATCGCCGAGTTCGAAACCTACCGGCCCGCCTCGAACGACAATACGGACGGCAGGTCCACGCGCCAGCCCCGGCTGCTGAAGTCGGCGGCCATACTGCTGGCGCTCTCCTTTCTGATCGTCGCGGCGTTGCGGTTCACCCACATGAGCGACCAGACGCTGGGAGATGAAATCGCCTGGTTCGCGGGCCTTTTCTTCCTGGGATGCACCTGCCTGTCGCTGATGGCGACGCCTCGGGGCCTGAAGGGCCACTGGGCCGAAGTCTGGTCCGGTCGCGCCTTCCTGGCTGGCGTTGCGATCCTAGGCGCCTCCACGCTGGTGATCGGCGTCGACCTGCACTGATCCCGCCCATCGGAGCGACGTAGTAGGACCCTTCCCGGCCCGCCGGGGAGGGTCATCGCGTGCGGAACAGGAACATTCGCCGGCCACCGTTCGGCGTGGTCCGGTCCAAGCCGTGCGGTCCGGGAGGTCAGCCCTGGGCGGTGAGCCGCGGCGCCGGACTGCGGCTGACCGCGGCGTCGAAGACGTATCCCCGGCCGCGGACCGTACGGATCACTTCGTTCGGCACGTTGTCATTCAGCTTCCGCCGCAGTCGGCTGATCTGCACGTCCACGGCGCGATCGAAGACGTCGGCGTCGAGGCCCTTGGATTTCTCGATCAACTCGTCGCGGGAGAGGATCCGCCTCGGGTCGGTCAGGAACGCCAGCAACAGGGCGAATTCGCCCGCGCTCAACATGATGACCACCCCGCTCGGGGAACGAAGCAGGCGCCGGGTGGAGTCCAGGGTGAAGCCGAGAAATCCATAGTCGGCGTGACCGGGCTGCGTCTGGTCCGCTGTGTCGCTGCGACGACGCAGGACGGCGCGGACGCGGGCCAGCAGTTCGCGGGGCCGGCAGGGCTTGGCTAGGTAGTCGTCGGCGCCCAGCTCGAGCCCCACGATCCGATCCACCTCCTCGCCCACCGCGCTCAGCATGATGATCGGGGGTCCGCCATACTCGGAGAGGCGGCGGCATATCGACAGGCCGTCTTCGCCGGGCAGCATGACGTCGAGCACCACGAGATCGCAGTCCGCGGCCGCCAGCGCCTGGTCCATCTCCGGCGCATCGCGAGCGACGCGCACTTCATAGCCCTCTGCCGCGAGGTAGTCGGCGATACAGGACCGCAGTCCGTCGTCGTCATCGACAACGAGGATTTGGGGCGATCCCTGAGGATTGGCTTGGGGCTGCACGACCGGAATCTGCACCCCAAATGGGACCGCAGCTTGACCGCATTGTTTCGCCGCGCTTCAGGCATCTCGGATGCCAGACAAACCTGACGCCTGCGTCATTTTCATTGACTGATCGGCGTTCAGGTGGTTGGCTCAGCGCCAACGCCAGACGGGCCCCTCGCGCCCGCGCCCCAGGAGCAGACGCCATGGCCGCCGACGGCAACATCACCAAGGACATCATCTACGACGCCGTCGCGCCGGACGACTTCGAGTCTATGCTGGAGCTGGACCGCTACAACGCCCGCTCGACGGCCTTCGACAAGATCATCTCAGCGACCCACGACCACTTCTGGGATCCGCTGGACGCCAAGTACATCGACTTCTCCGAGCCGTTCGACATGGAAAACACCATGATCCTGCCGGAGAAGATGATCGGGCCGCTGCAACTCGACTACGTCAACGAGATCCTCGGCACCGAGAAGCGCCGCATCGCCTTCGCCAATGCCCAGACGCTCAGGACCTTCTCCTCGATCCTGCACGGTGAGCAGGGCGCGCTGAACCTGTCGGCCAGCCTCTGCCACGTTCTCAAGGACCAGGGCGCCCAGGAATACGCCGCCAACCAGACCCGCGAAGAGGCCCGCCACGTCACCGCCTTCGCCAAGTACATCAAGGCGCGCTGGGGTCGGCCGGTGGAATGCGGCCCGATCCTGAAAGACCTCTTGGTCGAGATCATCGCCGCACCGGAGGTCTACAAGAAGATCATCGGCATGCAGATGCTTGTGGAAGGCCTGGCCATGGGCGCCTTCGCGACGATTTTCAACGAGACCGCTGACCCCTTGGCCAAGAAACTGACCCAACTGGTGATGACCGACGAGGCCTTCCACCACAAGTTCGGGAAGATCTGGGCCGACCGCACCATCCCGCACCTCACCGAGGCCGAGCACGAGGTCATCGAGATGTGGGCGGCGCACTGCTTCCAGACGCTGCTGTTCAACCTGGTGGCCCCGACCCAGAATCTCGGGCTCTACGAGGAATTCGGCCTCGACCCGGATCGGGTGATCGAGGAGATGGGGAAGCTGGTCAACGACGAAACCCGCCGTGAGGAGATGAAGGAAGCCACCAACATCTTCCGGGTGCTGGTGAAGACCCTCGTCAACGCCGGCATCATCACCGACCGCACCAAGGGCTTCTATTCGATGTACGTCGACATCGACGAGCTGAAGTCCGAAGGCGACAAGATGGTCGGCGACGACATCGCCGAGGAGGGCATCAAGTACCTCCAGGAGATCAACTTCAAGGACCGCGCGCTGGCGAAGATCCTGATCGCCGCCGAATAGGCGCGAACCGCGATCCGAGAGCACGAGGACGCCCGTCGGGATTGCCCCCGGCGGGCGTAGTGCTGTCTGGACCACCGTCCGTCCCTGATCGCCCGCAGTTCGTCACCCGGCGCGGCGCGGTCCCTGCGCCGCCGCCGGTCATCCCCGGCCGGTTGCCGCCGCCCGAGGTCTGATGGATTGCTTCGGGCAAGGGGCTGGCGCGTCATCTCATGGGCCGTCGCCGCGAACGAATTCGAAGGAAAGCGCCATGCTGAGACGAGATCTACTCAAGGGGGCCGCGGCCCTGCCGATGGCCGCCGCCGGTCTGGGGCCGTGGGCGACGGCGCGGCGTCGCGTGCGGCCCGGTGACACGCATGGCCCAGCGAGGTTCAGTGGGCGGACCTCGGCCGTGCGGTCGGCGGCCGGCTGACCAAGGTCGCCTCGCCCTTGGCGGCGGCGGCGAAGGCCCCTGACGCGCCTGCCACGGCGGAGCTGTTCCGCAACCTGCGCAACCCGTTCTTCATCGGCGAGAACGCGGCCCTGACCCAGGCTCTCGGCTGGACCGACGCCTGGACCACTAAGCCCAGCGAATACGCCGCCGCCGCCGAGAGCGCCGCCGATGTCGCTGCCGCCGTCTCCGAAACCGACTACTTCCAGCCCGACTGGCAAACCGCCTTCTGGGGCGAGCACTATGCACGGCTGGCGGCAATCAAGCGGCGTTATGATCCCGACGGCCTGTTCTTCGTGCATCACAGCGTGGGCTCGGAAGCGTGGAATCCGGACGGCTTCACGACGATCGCCTAGCCGCCCGGAGCGGACGGGCGACCCGGGCAAGCCTGCGGAAGGCCAGGACCGCCACGGGAGTGAAGACGGCGAGCGCGATCAGGGCCGGGACGAACATCAGGTCGTGAAAGCCCATGCCGTGGCGGACCTGATCGTGCGGCCAAAGCACGGTGAAGCCCAGGACGTCGCCCAAGCTGTGGACCACCATCACCGCGTAGAGCGAGTTGGTCAGGTACCCCACCAGAGCGAAGACTAGGCCGGCGGCGAAGTAGAGGCCGAGCTTCACCGGGTCGATCCCTTGGGTGAAATGGACGGCGGCGAACAGCAGGGTCGAGCCCACGATGGCCGCCGGCGCATGGCCCCAGGCCCTTTGCAGGATGCCCATGGCGTAGCCGCGGAAGGCGGCTTCCTCGCTGAGCGGGGCGGCGAGTGCGCCCATCACCAGGAATGAGATGGCTGTGGGCAACGGGATGTGGCTGAGCGTCGGCTGCACTCCGGCCGGGATGTGGATCAGGTCGGCCGCGGTGATCCAGAGGCCGCCGAAGGCCACCAGGCCGAGGACCCCTGCGCCGACGGCCAGGAAGAAGGTGGGCCACGGCATGCGGTTCCAGCGCAGCAGCTCGCGGCGCCGTTGGCTGGTTCCGGTCGGCCAACCGCGGCCGGAGAGGTAAGCCAGCAGGCCCGCCAGCAGCACGGCCATGGCCGGCGCGGCCCAGGGGATTTCCGGATGGAACCTGATGTTGGCCATGACAAGCGGCTGCCAGAGCCCCTGGCCGTAGGCGACGATGGCGACACTGATGAGCGCGGCGAGACCGAAGGCGGCGGCCCCTTGGATCTTCGTGGCGATTTGCTTGGTGGTGGTCATGGGACCCTCCCTGGTTTCAATGGGAGGACCTTCGGCTTGGGCGTCCGCGATGTGTTTGTCGCCGCCTGACGGAAACCTTGGGATTTCCTTGGCGACCTAGCGGACCAGACGCACCTTTTCCATCAGGCGCGGCCAGCGCGGGTCGTCGCGAAGCGGGTCGCAGTAGGGCAGCCAGGGCAGGAAGACGAGATAGGGATCGTCGATCTCCGCGGCGGACTGCAGGGCGGCGAAAGCCGCGTCCGGCTGGCCGGCGGCGGCGCGCAGGAAGGCCACGTCGGTGAGCCGGGGCGTGAACATCACTTTCTGGGTCTCGAAGAGGTCGGCGCCGGCGGCGGCGAGCGCCGGAAAGCCACCTTCGGCCGCGGGCCGGCGCAGGGCGTCCAGCGCCGGCTTGTCGACGCCCCACAGCTCCAGGCCCTTGAGCAGGGCCTCGATGCCGGCCGCTTGGTCGCCAGACAGCACCAGGGCCCAGCCCTTGGCGTACCATCCCTCGCTGGAGAGCGGGCTCAAGGCCAGGGCCTCGTTGGCCGCCGCGATGGCCTGGCGGTAGCGGCGCGCGGCGAGCAGGACCTGTAGGAGGGCGCCACGCGCGGCCAGCGACACCGGTTCCAGCTCGACGGCCCGCCGACCCTCCCGCTCCGCCTCAACGAACTGGCCCAGGGCGGCGAAGCCGAAGGCCCGGTGGCGCCGCGCCGAGGCGTGGTCAGGATCGATCGCCAACGCCCGGCGCAACGCCTGGTCGGCGGCGGCGAAGTCACGGTCGCCCATCAGGACCGTCAGCCCAAGCACCGACCATGCCGCGGCGAGGTCGGGGTCGAGGCCCACGGCGGCGTGGGCGGCGGCCTGAGCCGCGGCCATGAGCCCACCGCCGGCGCCGGCCAGATGCTGGGCGGCGAGCGACTGGGCCACGCCCACATGCGCCGGCGCCCAGCTCGGCGACTCGCGCACGGCGGCCTCAAAATAAAGCCGCGCCTGGGCGAGGCTGGCCGGGTAGGGCGCGGCCAGCGCCGCGCGACCCTGGGCGGCCAGGGCGGCGGCCTTCGCCGGGGCCTCGGTCTCAGCGCGGGCGGCGGCTTGCGACGGGGCCTCGGCCATCACCAGCCGATAGCCGCGCTTCGGGAGGGTCTCGATGTAGCGGCGCGCCGGTGTTTCCCCCAAGGCGCTGCGCAGGCGGCTGACTGCGGCGGCCAGGGTGTCGTCGCCCACCGCGCGGCCGCCCCAGACCCCGTCGATAATCTCCTGCTTGCCGAGCACCCGGCCGGGGGAGCCCGCGAACAGCAGGAGCAGGTCCATGAGCCTGGGCTCGACGCGGGTCTCCGCGCCGCCGTCCAGCGCCGCCAGCACCCCCCGTGCGGGCTCCACGCGCCAGTCGCCGAACTCGAAGGGCTGCTCGCTCAGGGCCTGCGGGCTCATGGACGCGATAGTGCGGGCGAACGCCGGTTGACGCCAAGGTCAATTCCGCGCGCGTGTGACGCGTCTCAGACCTCTGGCGCGGCTGTGGTGCGGTGGAGCGCCGTGGCCACGGCCAATCCGGCGGCCTGCAGGACCACCGCCAGGATCAGAACGCCGTGGATGTTGCGCTCGCTGACCGCCAGGGCGGCCAGCAGCGGCCCGAAGGCGCCGGCGAGCAGTTGGACCGCCCCGCTCTGCATGGCGGCCCGGCGGGAGGGATCGGCCTCGATAGTCATCGGCACCAGGAAGGGCCCGGCGACGAAGGTCGCGAGGCCGGCGAGGCCGCTCATCGTCACGAACAGCCAGGCCGGGGCGTGGACGGCGTAGACGCCCCAGGTGGCCAGGAAGACGGCGGCGCAGACCCAGAACACGTGGATGTAGCGGACGCGTCCCGCGATGGCGGTGGCCAGAGCGCCGCCGGCCATCTGGCAAGCCAGGGCGACCGAAACGGATGTCCGTCCCACCGCCACGCTGAGACCAGCCTGCCGGCCGAGCGGGATGACATAGATCGCCACGGCGGTGAGGGACGCGGCCATGAACAGGGTCCCGGCCAGCGCGATCCAGCCGCGCAGCGGCGGCGCGCCGGACCCCTCCGCGTCGGCCCCCGCGACGGCACCCAGGCGGCTGGGCAGGAACAGAGCCACCGGCAGCGCCAGGGCCGCCGCCGCCGCGACGACCAAATAGCCGCCGTTCGCGCCGAAGCGCGGCAGCACCAGCGCCGAGAGCCCCGTCGCCACCGCGAGCTGCGTCAGGCCCATGCCGGTGAACAACACCGCGGCCCAGCGTTCCGGCGTGGCGGTGCGCGAGATGAAGCCGATGGAAATCCACAACAGGACCCCCTCGGGCAGGCCGGCGAGCGCGCGAACCGCCATCACGCCGGGCCCGCTCACCCCCAGGGTAGCCAAGTCCAGGGCGACGAGGACGACGGTGGCGACCAGGGCGATTGCACGCAGTCGAACCGGCTTCAGCAGGATCCCGGCTGCGCCGGTCACGAGGCCGGTGCTCAGCGCCTCCAGCATGGCGCTGAGGCCGATGCCAGAGGCGGACAGCCGGCCCTCCTCGGCCAACGCCGCCAGCAACAGGCCCATCAGGCCCGAGATCAGCAGCGCCAGCACGCCGAGGGCGATGCAGGCCGCAGCCTCGGTGGGCGTGAAGGGCAGGCCCGCGACCTCGTCCACGTCGGGCTCCAGGAGATGGCCGGTCGGCCGATCGGCTGCGGCGGGTGACGTGGATCGCGGCCGAAGGCTCATGGCGTTTGGTCTCAGGAGAAGGTCGCGCAAGATCGCGCGGTTTTGACGAAGGCGCCTAGTTCCAATCGCCCGCCGAGGACGGTTTCCTTTGACGCGCGGCCGCCTCGGGGCGATCCTTCAGTGAACGCTGATCAGGCTCGCGGAAGACGGGCCGTCTTGGGAGCGAGGCTATGGCCGACGGCAACATCACCAAGGACGCCATGTACGGAGCGGTGGCTCCGGACGACTTCGAATCCATGCTGACGCTGGATCGTTACAACGAGCGCTCCACGGCCTTCGACAAGATCATCTCTGCCACCCACGACCACTTCTGGGACCCGCTGGACAAGCGCTACATCGACTTCGACGAGCCCTTCGACCTCGAGAACGAGGCCATGGTGCCGGACGAACAGCAGCCGCTCCTGCGCCTGCCCTACGTCGCCGAGGCGCTGGGGGATCCCAAGCAGAAGATCGCCTTCATCAACTACATGCAGCTCAGAGGCTTCTCTTCGATCCTGCATGGCGAACAGGGCGCGCTGAACCTGTCGGCCAGCCTCTGCCATGTGCTCTACGACCAGGGCGCCCAGGAATATGCGGCGAACCAGACGCGGGAGGAGGCGCGCCACGTCACCGCCTTCGCCAAATACATCAAAAGCCGCTGGGGCCGGCCCACCGAGTGCGGCGCGGCGCTGAAGACGCTGCTGGTGGAGATCATCGAGACGCCGGAGGTCTACAAGAAGATCGTCGGCATGCAGATGCTGGTGGAGGGCCTGGCCATGGGGGCCTTCGCCAACGGCTACCGCTACAATCGCGATCCGGTCGCCAAGAAGCTGTTCCAGCTGGT
>NZ_SSMZ01000244.1 GCF_004799395.1 Phenylobacterium sp. | reverse complement strand
GCCGGCAGCGTGGTGGTGCGGACCTGCTGGGCAGGGTTGTCCCGCGAGGTGAACACCGCCGTCTGATAGCCGCCGGCGCTCTCCGTCGTGGCCGCAGCCGCCACATGGTCGGCCCGCTTCCAGTAGTCGGCCTGCCGCGTCCCGGCGGCGGTGGGCGCCCCGTGGGTGAATAGCCACGCGGCGACCGGCACGTCCTTCTTCTGCTGCTTCCAGACCGGGACCAGCGCCTTGTCAGGCCAGATGTGGAGGAACGCGCCGTCCGCCGGCTGTTCGCTCTTGATGTAGGCCTCGTCGTTGGCCGCGCCATCGACCGTCGCCACCGCGGCGTAGAGCCCCGGATGGTTCATCGCAAACGACTGCGCCAGAGTGGCCCCGGCGCCGACGCCGGTCAGGTACTGGAACGGCGCCCAGGTCCGCACCCGCGGGGGACCTTGCCGTCGTCCGGCGTCGCCTTCCGCAGCAGCTGCGCCAGGGGCGCCTGCGGCCCGGCCGCCACCGCCACCGCCACCGCGCGGGCCGCCGCCTCCGCCCGGAGGCGGCGGGATCAGCATGTGCGTGCCGGCGTGGGCGAGCACAGCTGCCAGGTAATCGTCCTCACCACCGGCGCTGGGGCCCCAGTCTTTCTGGACGGTCTCCGGGAAGACGACGACAAAGCCGTTCTCGGCGGCGACCTTCATCCACCCCGACGTCTCGGCGAACTGCTGCGCCGTCTGGCCGTTGTCGTGCAGGGCATAGACCACCTGGTTGAAGCCGGCGCGGTCGGCCTTCGGCGGCACGAAGAAATAGTAGTCGCGATCCTGGCCGCCGACCGTCACCGTATTCTTGGCGAGCGTCGGTGCGGCGCTCGCCCGCGGCGCCGCGGGCTCGGCGGCCGCCGCCATGGCGGGACGCCCTCCAGGCGGGCCATTGGCGCCCGCCGAAGGCGGCTGTTCGCAGAAGGCCCCGGTTCCGTCCGACGCGGCGGTGCAATGCCATGTCACCGAGCGAGTCACGCCATTCCAGGTGATCTTGTCGGCGCCGCGCTTCACCTCGGCGACCACGACCGTCTCCCAGGCCAGATTGCCGACCGCCAAGGCGGTAGCCTTTTGCAGGCCCTCGGTCGTCGCGGGTTTGCCCAGCGGCCTCGCCGCAGGCGAAGGCGACGCGCCGTCCGCCTTCGGGGGCGCCCCGAACGTCGATCCGCCGTCCGCCGGCGGCGCCCCGAACGTCGCCTCACCGTCCGGCGAGGGCTTGTCGAAGTCGCGCGCGTTTTCGCCCTCATCGTACTCCACCTGCTCCCAGTCGAGCCGGCGGTAGTAGGTCTTTTCGGTCGTCCAGGGCTTGGTGAAGGCTTTCGGGTCCTCGACCGTGATCGCATCCTTCAGGGTGCGCGCGTCGGGCGCCCATAGCCGCTCGGTCACATGCATCTGGTCGCTGTGCGCGCCACCACCCGGCAGCCGCGTGTCCTCCCGGAAGCAGCAGGTGTCGACGACCAGGGTCTTGCCTTCCCAATGGCCGATGGAGTGCCCCTTCGAGCTCGGCAGAGTACCGTCCGGATGAACACGTCCGTCGGTGTAGATCTCGCGAGGACCGCCGCCGTTGGCGCTCATGATCACCACTTCCCGGGGATTGATCTGGATATCCATTGGGAAGAGCATGATCATCATCGCCGGCATGCTGCCGTAGAGCCCGGCGCCCTTGAAGGTGCGTGGGCGGCCAGCCAAGGCGTCGGCGCGCATCTCGGCGCGCCGGGCCAGATACTCCTTCAGATAGGAGTCATTGTAGGGCGGCAGCTCCGGCTCGCCCGCCTTGAACGGGAACTTGTCGTTCCAGACGATGTCGCCGCCGCGTTCCCAAAGGCCGTTCCAATCCGGCAACGCCGTCCACTGCGGCAATTTCGGACCGCTGGCCGGATACTTCACCTGTTGGGCGCTTGCAGCGCCCACGCCCAGCAAGCCCGCCGCAGCGATGCAGACCGCAACGACAGACGCCCCGCCGCGGAACCCAACTCTGATCTTCATGACATTCCCCTGTCGCGACGCGCGCGATCCTTGCAGTCAGTTCGGCGTGGGCGACTCGGTTAGGACCGTCCCGTCGGACTTGGTGGCCTTGATGAAGGCGCCGCCCGGCCCGCCGTTCTTGAGGGGGCTGATCACGAGGTCGAGCTTCTCACCCGGCGCGAACGTGTTGAGTCCGAAACCTTGTCGCACCAGGGTCAGCACGCTTGCGCCCTCGACCTTGATCTCGGTCGGGTGACCATTCCTCATGACCATCATCACCAGCCAGCTGTGCGGGTTGGTGAACTCCCACGACTTGACCGTGCCCTGGATCTCCACCGGATGGTCCTTGTCGAACATCTGGAATGAGTGATGGGCCGAGGCGGCGGAGGCCGCAGCCGCCGCGACCGCGAATGCGGCGAGACCCACAACCCAGCCGCCTGGAGATCGCGCGCCCGAATGCGCCATTGATTCTCTCCCCTGAGCGCTCAGCGCCCGTCATCAACTATTGTTGCCTCCTACTACGGCGATGAGACCGTCAGGTCAATAAACAACACCACGATGATCATCGTTTTTACTGTGACTTTACATGTGAATGGATGGCGATACATATCAATCACTGTATTAAATTCACAAATCATTTCCCTGTACGTCAGGCCGATACAGGCTGACATACTTTGACACTTTTGCCGGAAGGGTAACGGCGCTAGTTTTACAGCGGCGCGCGGACCCTGGAGCCCAGGCAACCGCGACGCTGAAAATCGGGGAAAGAACGCGTCGTGTCCGGCATCGCCGCCGGGCGGGACCGAGGGATCAGGAATGGGAAAGAACGTGCCATCGGATGCGTGGCCGCTGGAAACGACGGCGCAGTCCCTTCAGCGAACCCTGTTGATTGTCGACGACGACGAGGACATCCGCACGCTGGTCGCCGAACCTCTGACCCAGGCCGGATTCCAGGTGGTCATGGCCGCGGATGGAACGTCCATGTTCGCCGTGCTCAACAGCCAGCCCGTCGACCTGATCGTGCTCGATCTCAACCTGCCGGGGGAAGACGGCCTTTCGCTTTGTCGCCTGAGCCGCAGCCGCCGCGACATTCCGATCATCATGCTGACCGCGCGCAGCGACGCCATCGACCGGGTGATCGGTCTGGAAGTCGGCGCGGATGACTACATCACCAAGCCGTTCGAGCCGCGCGAGCTGGTGGCGCGCGTCCGCAGCGTCCTGCGGCGCACCTATACGCCGACGGCCCTGCAGGACTCGGCGCCGCCGAGACGGGCGACGTTCCAGGGTTGGACCCTGGATTTCGAGAACCGACGGTTGAGCGACCCGAAGGGGCGCGTGGTCATCCTGTCCGGCAATGAGTTCAGCCTCCTGAAGTTCTTCGTCGAACACGCCAATGAGGTGCTGACCCGCGACCAGTTGCTGACGCTGACCTCCCACCCGACGATGATCGACGGCTCGCCGCAGCGGGTGGCCGATCTGCAGATCAGCCGCCTGCGGCATAAGCTGGACGACGACGCTCGCGCCTCCCAGCTGATCATGACGGTCCGCGGCCAAGGCTATGTGCTCGCCGCCGCGGTGACCTTCGAATGATCCTGCGGCGCTATTTCGACTCCATGGCAGGGCGTCTGTTCCTGTTCCTCCTGGTCGGGGTCGTCGGATCGTCCAGCCTCGCCCTTGGGCTCGCCGACATCCGGCGCAAGGCCGACCTGGAGCACATCAACATCGTGCGCCTTGTCGACCGGGTTCAGGATCTGGTCTCCCTGATTAACAGCGCCCCCAAGCCGCTGCGCGCCCAGATGCTGTCGGAAGGAATCCTGGGCTTGCGGCCCCTGAAGGGCTCCGAGCGCATCGTCGGCCCCGACCCTGAGTTCAGCCGGGTCCTCGCTTCGCGCCTCGATCCCTCCAGCCGCGCGCAGAAGGCGGTTCCGAGGACCTGTATCCAGCCGTTCCGCACGTCGTTCTATGCGCAGCTCAGTTGCTGGGTGATCTCGACCCGGCTCGCGGACGGCTCATCGATCGTCCTGGTCGCGCTCAGCCCACGCACCGACACCTTCGACCTGCCGCGGCTCGACCCGGTCTTCCTGTCCATCCTGACCCTTACGGTCAGTGTGCTGGCGTTCCTGGCTTCGCGGATGGCCGCCGCTCCGTTGCGGGACCTCTCCCGCGCGGCTCGCGAGCTCGGCCGCGATCTCGACCGTTCGCCCCTTCCCGAGCGCGGCCCCTATGAAGTGCGCGACGCGCTCCGCGCCTTCAACCTGATGCAGGCCAAACTCCGTGACCACGTCGTGGAGCGCACCCGCATCCTGGCCTCGATCACCCATGACCTGCAGACACCGCTCACGCGCCTGCGCCTGAGGATCGAGAAGGTCTCCGATCCCGCGCTGCGCAGCCGCCTGATCGACGATCTCGGCGGAATGCTCGCCCTGGTTCGCCAGGGCCTCGACTACCATCGCGGCAACGAGCTGGAGGAACCCTTTGTCCGGCTCGCCCTCGACTCCTTGCTGGACAGCGTCGTCGAGGATGCCGCCGAAGGCGGCCGGACGGCCACCCTGGTGCGGCGGTCGGGCTACGACATCGAGGGCCAGCCCCGGGCCTTGCAGCGGTGCCTGGCGAACCTCCTGGATAACGCGCTGAAATATGGAGGCGCCGCGGAGGTGTCGGCGACCGTCGAAGCCGGCGCCGTCTGTATCCGGATCCGCGACTTTGGCCCTGGGATCCCGACGGAGAAACTTGAATCCGTGTTCGAACCGTTCGTGCGCCTGGAGACCGCCCAGCCGCCAAGGGGAGGCGTCGGACTGGGCCTGACCATCGCACGCGCATTGGCGCTGAAGAGCGAGGCCGAGCTTGTCCTGGTCAATCATCCGAAGGGCGGTCTGGAGGCCTGCCTCACCCTCCGGCGCGGCCTGATCCCCAGCGAAACCGTGGCGTCGCAGGCGTCCGCCGCCTAAGGAGGCAGAGCCTGCGGATCGAGCTGCGCCAGGATGGTCGCCTGCGGATTGCTGGCGCTCGGCGGCGGCCCGAAGTCGTTCTGGGTCGTGAAGCTCACCATGCGTCCGCAGACGACGACCGCGACCCAGAAGGCCAGCGAGAGTCCCGCCGCCACCTTCGCCGCGCGCGGCGACGGGGCGTTGTGATCCCAGTTCTCCACGCCCGAATAGGTGAAGTGGTGGAAGATCAGCATGTTCGCGCCGGCGAACAGCAGCAGCAGCATCTTCAGCTGAAACGGCAGGTCGGTGGCGTATTTGACCGCCGCAGAGACGAACATCAGCGATCCCGCGATCGCGGCGATCCCGAAGCAGGTCCAGGTGAAGGGCAGCACTTCGCGGGCGACTTCGGTGACCGGTCGGCTCTTCCAGGAGACGCCCAGCAGTCGAAGATCGAGCACGGCGATCGATCCGACGACCACCGCGATGGCGAGCACGTGGACGGTCTCCGCCGCGGGAAACATCCAGGTCGACTGGGCGATCGCCCGCGCCGGACCTGTCGCCTCAATCCAGGTGGCGATGGACACGATCGACATTCCTCAGGCTCCTCGGTTCTCGGCGATCCGTCCGCTCATGTGACGTAGGCGATCAGGCGCCCGCAGATGGCGATGCTGAACCACAGGGCCAGCGACAAGACCGCCAGCGTCCGGACCGGCCAACCGAGGCTGTCGCGCGGTCCTCCGAGCGATGGGGTGCTGCGAACCACACGCTGGATGGCGGCCGTCGACAGCAGCGCGCAGACCAGCAACAGCATCTTGGTCTGGAAGGCGGGGTTGAGCAGATCGCGCCGCGGCTCGCCGATGATGAGGATCGTGCCGGTCGCCGCCATCAGGACCACCGCGCCCCACATCCAGGGCAGGAAGTGCGCCGCCATCCCGGGGACGGAGGTCCTGCGCCCCGCGACGCCCAGGATGCGCAAGTCGATGGAGAGCGCGGAGAACAGGATGACCGCGAGACCTAGGATATGGACGATCTGGCTTACCGGGATGATCCAGCCGGCATTTTGAATGCCGGCGCTGAGCGGTGTCTTCTCAATCCAGGCGCACAAGGATTCGAGCATTTTTCCCCCGTCAGTGGCCCCATTACTCCTTGACCTTCCGATCGCGGCGCCGGCGCGCATGGCGGCAACATAGCGGCCCATTGCAGGATGTTTAAAGTAGAATTTTGCGTCATTTTGTATCGAAACAAGTTACTATGACACAAATCGCCCGGTGAATCGGACGTCAATTCGCTTTGTCTGACACTATAACTCAGCGTGTACAGGTTCCACAGAGATTACAAGCTCTAACATCCTTGACTGTATAGGATGTTTTCCTTAGGTGGAAAGTTCGATTTCACAAGGGGAAGGCATGTCGACCCGCAGGATCACGAATCTTGTGCGGCGCCTTTGGACGAGCGTCACAACGCGCCGTCAGGTCGGCTGGCTGCTCTGGATTGGCGCGGCGGCTGTGCTGGTCTTGGTGGGGTCCTGGCTCATCACGTCCGGCCGGCGCGAAGCGCAAATCCTTCGCAGCGACCCCGACGCCATCCCGGCGCAGGCCAGGCTGATGGATTTCGCCGTGGCGCGTGGTGCGGGCGTCTTCAGGGGGCAATGCGCCGGCTGTCACGGCGCCGACGGCAAGGGCAGCCCCGCTCGCGGCGTCCCCGATCTCACAGATTCCGATTGGCTCTACGGCAGCGGCCAGGTGAGGGACATCGAGAAGGTCGCCTACTACGGCGTCCGCGCGCACAACCCGCGCGGCTGGAGCCTGGCGGTCATGCCGGCCTTCGCCCAGCCGGTCCCGGCCGCCGGAGAAAAGCTGGCGCCTCTCAGTCCCGGCGAGATCCAGGCGGTGATCGCCTACCTCCAGTCCCGCGCCGGCCACGCCGCCGACCCCGCCGCGGCCGAAGCCGGACGCGCCATCTTCTCCGGCAAGGGGGGCTGCTACGACTGCCACGCCAACGACGCCAAGGGCGACCCCGCGATCGGCGCGCCGAACCTCGTCGACGGGATATGGCTCTACGGAGACGGCAGCCGGCAGGCGATCTTCGACTCCATCGCCTACGGGCGCCAGGGCGTTTGCCCCGCGCGGGCCGGTCGGCTGTCGGCCCTACGCCTGCGAGAGGTCTCACTCTACGTCTTTGCCCTCTCCCATCGATCCCGACCGCATTCGGATACGTCCCGCCCATGACCTCGCCGACCGCCCAAGACGCAGCGCCGTCATTCTGGGACCCGAAGCGGGTCAATCCCCGTCGGTCGCTGTCGCTCATGGCGCTCGGGGCGATCGTCGGTCTGGCGCTGGCCGGCTACGCGCTTTTCACCGCGCGTGGCACCACCACCTTCCACGTCCCGGCGCAGGACGTGGCCCTGGTCAACCAGCAGCCGATCGCGCGCGCCGACTTCTATGCCCAGCTCCAGGCGAGCTTGGGGGTCGACAACGCCCATGCGACGCCAGCGCAACGCCGCAAGGTGCTCGATGACATGATCCGCGAGGAGCTCTTCGTACAGCGGGGCAAGGAGCTCGACGTCGCCGCGACCGATCCGGATGTACGCACGGCCACGGTGGGCGCCGTCGAGCAGATGGCGGCCGCCGACGCCGTGACCTCGGAGCCTGGGGACAGCGTGCTTGAGGCCTATTTCAAGACGCACCAGGACCGTTACGCCCAGGAGGGCGTGATGACGGTCCGCGACCTGGCGTTCCCAGACGCGCCGCAGGCAGGGGGAGCCGCCCAGGCCTTGACCCGCGGCGCGCCGCTCGCCGTGACGCTCCGGTCTTTCCAGGGCCGCGACACCGGCCGCGAAACGGGTGAGGACTTCTACTTCGCCGCGAAGATACATCTGGGCGGCGCGTTGTTCGACAGGGCCCGAGCGCTGCAGGACGGTGGGGTTTCAGCGCCGGTGACCCAGCCGGACGGCGTCCACCTGCTCGTCATGGTCCACAATGTCCCGCCCAAGCCGTTCGTCTTCGCCGAAGCTCGCGCCCAGGTGCTGTCGGACTTCCGGAACGACAAGATCAAGCGCACCACGGCGCAGTATCAGGGCTTCCTGCGCGAACGGGCGAACGTCCTGATCGCGGACGACCAGCGATGAGGCGCCGGAACGTCCGCGCCGCCGTCTGGCTCGTCTCGGGGCTGGTTCTCGCGCTGCTGCTCGTCGCGAGGCCGGCCGCCGCTCACACGCGCAGCGAATCCCACTCGGTCTGGGAGATCAACGGCGCCGACGTCGACCTGGCGATGACGATCCCGGTCCCTGAGCTGCTGCGCCTGGGCCCGGGCGGCGCGGCTCCCTCCGACGAGGCCGTGAAGGCGTATCTCAGCGCGCGGGTCTATCCGATCGCGGCTGGCCGACGGTGCGCCCTGGTCCCGCCGGTGGAGACCCTCTCCGCGGCGCCTGGCTACCGCAAATATGACTTCACCTTCCGCTGCCCGGTCCGCGACGAACTGCAGATCCGGTCGGCCGCCTTCTTCGACGTGGTTCCGAGCCACACCAACTTCGCCGAGATCCAGGACGCGACCACGGGCGCCTTCGCCGAACAGCTGATCACCAACGAACACCAGACCGTCGCCATCTCCGGCAAGGCGGCAGGCGGCCTGAAGAGCGCCAGCTTCTTCGAGTTCGTCCGGATGGGCGTGATGCACATCTTCACCGGCGTCGATCACATGTCCTTCCTGCTCGGGCTGGTGCTGATCTCGCGGCGTCTGCGCGATCTGGTCTTCGTGGTCTCCGGTTTCACGATCGGCCACAGCCTCACCCTGGCGCTGGCCGTGACCGGCGTGATCCGCCCGCACCCGGAGTTCATCGACGCCCTGGTGGCGCTGACCATCGCGCTGATCGGCGCGGAAAACCTCGCCGAACAGACCCACAAGCCGCTGACGATCGCCGTTTCCTTCGGCGTCAGCCTCGCGCTGATGGCGCTTGGCAGCGCCCTGGGCTTCGGTGAGTTGCCAGGCCTGCTGCTGCTGGGCGCCGGCCTCTTCACCAGCAACTATCTGATGATCTCCGGCCGCCTGGCCGATCCTGGCCGGTTCCGGATGATGATCACCTTGGTGTTCGGCCTCATCCACGGCTTCGGCTTCGCCTCCAACCTGCTTGAGATGCAGCTTCCCACCGGGCGTCTGGCGGAGCTCTTGGTCGGCTTCAACCTCGGAGTCGAGATCGGACAGCTGACCCTGGTGCTTGGCGTCACCGGCCTGGTGTTTGCGGTTTCCAAGCTGAAGCTGGCGACGCCACGGGCGATCACCGTCGACATAGCCTCCAGTTTCCTGGTCGGCCTTGGCGTCTTCTGGTTCGTGACGCGGAGCTACAGATAGGCGCGAGCGAAGAACGGTCCGCTTGTATGCTCGCCATGTCGGCGCCGCCGCCCGCCGTTCGTCCTAGGGTCGCTGCGCCGCCCATCCGGGCCGCGCGTATCCAGCGTGGGAGGACGCAATCATGAGGAATATTCGGGGTGCGACGGCGCGGCTTGTCTTGGCGGTGGTTCTGGCGATCGGCGCGGCGCCGGCGTGGGCCCAGGGCGGCGCGGCGGCCTACGCCGCCATGGCGCCGGTCGGGCAGTATCTGATGGCTGACCGGAACGCCGAGATCGCCATGGCCCGCAGCGCCGCGCCGCCGGCGATTTCGGACGACGCGACGATCATGGTGCTTGGACGCGGCGGGTACCAGGTCGCGGCCAAGGGCAAGAATGGCTTCGTCTGCCTTGTGGAACGCTCGTGGATGTCGCCGTTCGACTTCCCGGAGTTCTGGAACCCGAAGATGCGCGGTCCGGTCTGCTACAACCCGCCGGCCGCCCGATCCATCCTGCCCGACACCGTCAAGCGGACGGCGCTTGCCCTGGCTGGCCGGTCCAAGCCCGCCATGCTGGCGTCCATCAAGGCCGCCGTCGCCCGGAAGGAGCTACCGACGCCGGAGACCGGCGCCATGTCCTACATGATGTCGCATCAGCAGTTTCTGAACGACGAGGCCGGATCGTGGGCCCCGCACCTGATGTTCTATATCCCGCGAACAGACGGCGCGAGCTGGGGGGCGAACCTGCCGCTGTCGCCGGTCATGCTGGACACGGATCACACCCAGATGCCTGAACGGGAGACCATCTTCATGGTGGCCGCGGGCAAGTGGTCGGACGGGACGCCCTTTGTCCACGGCCAGGACCACAGCCACTGAGCCGCCAGGCGGCGTCCACCTGACGCTGACGCACGCTCGGCCCACGGCGAGCCGCCGCATAGACTATGCGCGCTGGGGGCTGTTGTTACGGCGATAGCCGCAGCCGATCTGCAGCCGTCCGACGACATCGAATAGAATTCCCGGCCTGTGACCGGTTAGTTTCAGCGGCGCGTCCGTGAGGCGCGAGGGGACCCCTGGCCGCTCTGAGGCCGTCAGACGCGGGGCGTGGAGGAATAGATGCGAAACTTCGCGGCCGTGACGGCCGGCGTGACGGCGGCTCTGGCGGCTGGCGGCTTCGTGGCGGCCCAGCCGGCGCCCAAGCTGGCGGCGTCGGATGCGTCGTTCGTCGCATTTGAGCAGCCCGTGCTGGCGCTGACACACGTCGTCCTCTTCGACGGAACCGGCGCGCCGGCCCAGCGGGACATGACGATCGTGGTGTCGGGCGGGCGAATCGCGGCCGTCGGTCCGGCGGCGACCACCGCGCCGCCTTCGGGAGCCACGGTCGTCGACGGCGAGGGCAAGACGGTCCTGCCGGGCTTTGTGCTGATGCACGAGCATCTGTTCTACCCCAACAGCAAGGGCGGCTACGGCGACTATCCAGAGGCGTTCACCCGTCTCTATCTGGCGGCCGGGGAGACCACCATCCGCACCGCCGGCTCGCTCAACCCCTACGCGGACCTGGCCGTGGCGCGGGCCATCCGCGCCGGACGCCAGGTGGGACCGGACATGGACGTGAGCGGTCCCTATATCGAGGGCGAGCCCAAGTCGGTTGCGCGGATGCCTGCCGTGACTGGCCCCGCGAGCGTCGCCAAACTCGTCGACTACTGGACCGGCGAAGGGGCGACCTCTTGGAAGGTTTACGAACACATCAGTCGAGCGGACCTGCGCGCGACCGTCGCCGCAGCCCACGCCCACGGTCTGAAGGTCACTGGCCACATCTGTTCGGTCACATATCAGGAGGCCATCGACGCGGGCATCGACAACCTCGAGCATAGCTTCCAGGAGGCCAGTGATTTTGTCGCCGGCAAGAAGCCCGACGCCTGTCCGCCCTGGCCGGTTCGTCTGCAGAGCCTGATCGCGCTCGACCCGGACGGTCCTGAGGCGAGCAAGCTCATCAAGAGCCTGGTCGATCACAAGGTCGCGCTGACCTCGACCTACGCCATCGACGAGACCTTGATGGCCGGGAAACCGCCCGTCTCCGCGGAGACGCTCGCGCCGCTGTCGCCCGCCCTGCGCGCGGCCTATTCGGCGGCCTGGGCGCAGAACCAGAAGGGCGGCCTGGGCAAGCTGGTCGCCGCCTTCATGCCGAAGATGGCGCGGATGGAACACCGATTCGTTGCGGCCGGAGGGCTGCTCATGGCCGGCTCCGATCCGACAGGCTTCGGCGGCGTCGTCCCCGGGACCTCGGCCCAGCATCAGTTCCACATGATGATCGAGGAGGGCTTCTCGGCGCCCGAAGCGATCCGGGTCATGAGCCGAAACGGCGCTGTCTTCCTCCATCGAGACAAGGAGATCGGCACGGTCGCCGCAGGAAAGCGCGCAGATCTCGTGCTGCTCGACGGCGATCTGGCGAAGACGAACGACGCCATCGACCATGTCAGCACGGTCTTCAAGTCCGGGGTCGGCTATAATTCGCGAGCGATCGCAGCCGCCTATGCCGGCAAGGTCGGCCTCGACTAGAATGCCCGCAAGGGAGCCTTGTGGTCCCAAGGCCCGCGATCTCACCGCGACCGAGGGTTCGGCGCTCGATCCGCGCTCCATGTGATCCCGCGACGTCCCTGAAACGTATTGTCATGCATGACCCGCATGGCTCTAAACTGCGAAAATGGTTCTGCCCTGAAGCCTTGGGATCGTCGCCGCGAGGCGTGTCGGGCCTGGACCAGCGGGGTTTCCATGTCGAGTGGGCATTCGCCAGAGGCCGCGGAGATAGACCCCGAAGCCCTCATCGCCCGCATCGTGCAGTCGCAGGACCGGTCGGCGTTCGAGGCGCTCTTCATCGCTTTCGCCCCGCGCATAAAGACCTATCTCATGCTGCGCGGCGCCTCTCCCGACCGGTCCGAAGAACTGGCCCAGGAGACCTTGCTGTTGGTCTGGCGCAAGGCCGCCAGTTTTGACCCTGAACGGGCCAGCCTTGGCGCATGGATGTTCGCCATCGCGCGCAACATGAGGATCGACGCCCTGCGCCGGGAAAAGTCTGCCCGCAACTATGCCTTGAGCGTGCACGAGCCGGGGGTCGAGGAGACGACGCCCCACACAGCGAGCGAGGCGGCGCAGACGCAGGCTCGCCTGCGCGAGGCCATGGCGGAGCTTCCACCGGAGCAGATGGAAATCGTCCAGCTGTCGTTCTACGAAGACAAGCCCCAGGCCGAGATCGCCGCCCAGCTGGGCCTGCCGCTCGGCACGGTCAAGTCGCGGCTGCGCCTCGCCGTCGCCAAATTGCGCGGCCGGGTTGGAGCCCTCTCATGACCCCCAGCCGCCACCCCTCGCAGGCCGTCCTCGCCGAATATGCGTCGGGCGCCTTGCGTTCGCCGTTCGCGACCGTCGTCGCGGCTCACCTGGAATATTGCCCCGGCTGTCGCGGCGATGTGGCGCGGCTGGAGGCTGTTGGCTTCACCCTGCTCGGAGAGCTGCCGCCGACCGCGATGGCTGTAGGCCGGCTGGCCCAGGCCATGGCGGCGTTGGACGGTCCCTCGCCACCCTCCCAGGCGCAGGCGCCAACAGCTGAACGGGTCGAGTTCGGGCCCGAACAGGTCGCACCCGGCATGGGCGTCAGGCGCGCGCCGGACGGAGACAACGGCGAGCTGCTTTATCTCTTGAGATTGCCGGCAGGGCGCCAGCTCCTGCTGCACGGGCATCAGGGCGTGGAATTCACCACTGTGCTGGCCGGCGCCTACCGCGACGGCGATGAGGTCTACGCCGCGGGAGACTTCTGTGAATTGGATTCCTCGGTCGATCACCAGCCACAGGTGGTCTCCGGCCGTGATTGCATCTGCGTGATCGCCAGCGAGAAGCCGATGCGCATGGACACGCCCCTGGGCAGGAGCATCCAGGACTTGACCGGAATCTAGCCCGCGCGCGCGCCGTTGGCCTCGATGCCGCATGACCTCGACCGATCCGACGGCGCAGATTCTCATCCCTGGCGAGCCTGCCGAGTGATCCTGGCGGCGCCCTCAAACGTAGTAGGGCGATCTGGAACCGTGACCTGGTCACGAGTGGGAACCGGTCTGAATTCCGAGGGGGAACATCGTGGTCAAGTCGGGAAAACTCAGCGCTTCGATATCGACCGTGGCGCTGTCTATCGTCCTGGTCCTGACGGCGTCGACCAGTGGTTGGTCGCAGCAGCCGCCGGCGCAGCCCAGGGCGGCGATCCCGCGGTTTCCGCCGGGCCCGGACTTTGCCGGTGTCGCCGGCAGCGCCGCCGAGCGCGTGCGGATCGCCGCCCTCTGCGGCCCCAACCGCAACGCCGACGACGGTTATGCCCCGGCGCCGGCTTTCCCGGGCCAGACCAAGGCGCCGATCGTGCGCGGCACGCAGGGCTACGCCGTCGAGACCGTCGCCAAGATCGACCGCCCCTGGGGCATGACCTTCCTGCCGGACGGCAAGATGCTGGTCAGCTTCCGCAATGGCGGCATGCGCGTCGTCGACAGGAACGGCGCGGTCTCCGACCCCTTGGCCAATGTGCCGCAGATGGTCCAGCCGCGGCTCGGTTCGGGCATGTACGGCGTCATCCTCGACAAGAACTTCGTCCGCAACCGAACGATATACTTCGGCTATCACACACGCTTGCCGGGGGACGCGGTCGCAATGGGCCGGATCGTCAGCGCGAAGCTCTCCGTCGACGAGAAGAGCCTGGAAGACCTCAAGACCCTGCGTGAGGGCGCGGACATCCAGCCCCGCGCCATGGTCCAGGGCCGCGATGGGACCCTTCTTGTTCTGTCGGCCGGCCTGTCGGACGCGGGCCCCGAGCCGCAGGATATGAAGAGCCAGTTCGGCAAGGTGCTGCGTATCAACACCGACGGCACGATCCCGAAGGACAACCCCTTCCTGTCCAGGCCAGGGGCCAATCCCGCAATCTGGGCGCTGGGCTTCCGCGACGTCCACTCGGCGGTGATCCACCCCCAGACGGGTGAGCTGTGGGTCGCCGAGAACGAGCCCAAGGGCGGGGACGAGATCAACGTCATGCGCAAGGGCAAGAACTATGGTTTTGCGCAAGTGTCCTATGGCCGCCAGAACTCGGGCGCCATGATCAACGGCGGCAAGACGGCTCAGGAAGGCATCGAGCAGCCGCTCTACTACTGGAACCCGTCGATCGCCCCCTCTGGCCTGATGGTCTACACCGCCGCCGCCTTCCCGGGCTGGAAGAACAACCTCTTCATCGGCGGCCTGTCGGGCATGCAGGTGACGCGCCTCGTCATGCAGGGCGAGAAGGTGGTGTCGGAGGAAAAGCTGCTGATGGACCGCTGCCAGCGGATCAAGGTCATCAATCAGGGCCCCGACGGCGACATCTACATCCTGACCGACCAGATGCCGCCGGACCAGAACGAGATCCTGCGGTTGGTCCCTGCCCGGACCATTCCAACGCCCCGCGTTCCTCTCGCCGTCCCTGTCGCTTCAGCGACACCGACAGGTCCCGGCCAAGACCCGGCCACGCCCGCGACGCCGGCGCCAGGCGCCTTGCCCGCCGCGACGCCCGAAGAGCTTGCGCTCGGCGGCGCCGCCTTTGGCCGTGTCTGCGCCGCCTGTCACGGAGCCCAGGGCGCCGGCGCCATCGGCCCAGGCATAGCGGCCCGCACGGACACGGCGTTCGTTGCCGACATCATCCGCACCGGCGAGGGCGCCATGCCGTCCTTTGCCAGCGCGCTGTCCGACGCCGAGATCAGCGCCATTCCCAAGTACGTCTCGCGCCTCCCGCGATGAAGCGGGGCCAGCACAGTGTCCGCGAAGGGAAACTGGACCTGGGCTGATGGACGCCCATGGAAGCCTCTCTGGTGGGGCGTCTAGCCCCCAGTATTCAGCTTTGGCGGCGATCAGCCCATGAATGGACGGATCAAATCAAGGCCCTGGCTAGCTCAGACGAGGGGTTACCGGGTGCTTGAACCTTTGCCCCATGACGACCACGAAACCTTTGGTGGAAGCGGCCGACGGCGGAGCTGAACCGCCAGGCGTCGTGTTCCAGGACCGGCTCGAAGTGATCGCTGGTGAGCCGATCCAATTGGGCGCAACGAAAGCCTTGTGGGATGATCGGACGCGGCTGCTACGGATTCCTCAAGGCCCCTGGTCGGCTGGAACCCGAAGAGGAAGCGAGACCGTGTGCAAGATGCGCTCGTTGATGGCCTGTCGGACCGGTAGCTTGGTGCAAAACAACCCGACCATCCGCTTCAGGCCCATAATCCAGCGCCCGCTTGTGGCGTAAAGCGGGTGTCTATCCATTTCATGCCGGATGGCCGGGAATACGTCATCCTGGAAGCCTATGGCGAGCGGGATTGGAGGGTCTCCATGAAGCGGCTCAAGATCGACCGGAGCTTCCTGCTGGAGGCCGCGTGGCGCGCCCTCGTCTTCATCGTGGCCCTGCTCATACTGATCATCGTCACCACCCGATGGAACGGCTGGCAGGGCCGAGCCGGCTGGCAGAACACCGACGACGCCTACCTGCAGGCTGATATCACGCCGATCGCCGCCAGGGTGGCCGGCTATGTGCACGCCGTACCGGTCTCCGACTTCGAGCGGGTGCGGGCGGGGCAGCTGCTCGCCGAAATCACCGATGACGACTACCGCACCGCGCTCGCCCAGGCAGAAGCGGGGGTGGCCTCGGCCAAGGCCCAGGTCGCGGCGCTGCACGCACAGGAGACCCTGCAAGGGGCCAACGTCGCGGCGGCCGCGGCCCAGGTGGCCAGCGTTGCGGCGAACCTGACCCAGAACGGCCGCGACGTGGCCCGCCAGCGCCGGCTGGTGGCGGGCGGTTCGTCCTCGGCGGAGGCCGGCGAGCGGCTGGACACCGCCGGCCAGCAGCTCGCCGCCCAGCTCGCCCAGACCCGCGCTCAGGCCGACGCGGCGCGCAAGCAGCGCGACGTGCTCGCCGCCCAGCGCGCGCAGGCCGAGGCCGCCGTCGCGGCCCAGACGGCGAACCTGCAGCAGGCCCGCCTCAACCTCGGCTACACCCGCATCACAGCCCCCGTGGACGGGGTGCTCGGCCAGCGCCAGGTGCGGCCCGGCCAGTTCGTAGGCGTCGGCGGCCAGGTCGACACCCTCACGCCCCTGCCGCATGTCTGGGTGATCGCCAACTACCGCGAGACCCAGCTCACCCACATGGCGGTGGGCCAGAAGGCCGAGGTCCGCGTGGACACCTTCCCCGGTCGCGTCCTGCGCGGCCACGTGCAGGCCTTCGCTCCGGCCTCCGGCTCGCAGTTCGCGCTCCTGCCGCCGGACAACGCCACGGGCAACTTCACCAAGGTCGTGCAACGCGTCGCGGTGAAGATCGCCCTCGACGACACGGCAGGTCTAGGCGACCGGCTGCGGCCGGGCCTGTCGGTGGTCGCCCGCATCGACGCCGAGGATCGCATCCGATGAGCGAGGAACCGCCCCTTGCTCCCGGGCCGCCGACAGCCGCGCCGGATGCGCCGATCCCCTGGCTCGGGCTCATCGCCGTCCTGCTGGGCACCTTCATCTCGACCCTGAACGGCCGGCTGTCGACGTTCGGGCTGGCCGACATCCGCGGAGCCCTTCACGCCGGCTTTGACGACGGGGCCTGGATCACCACCGCCCAGACCGTGGCGCAGATGCTGATCGCCCCCGTGGCGATCTGGATCGGCGGCGTCTACGGGCCCCGGCGCACGCTGCTGGAGGCCGCCCTGGCGTTCGCGGCGATCTCGGCGGTCATTCCCTATTCGGCGAACCTGCCGATGTTCCTCGGGCTGCAGTTCATGGGCGGGCTGGCCTCGGGCTTCTTCGTGCCGCTCACCCTCGGCTTCATCCTGCGCGCCCTGCCGCCGAAGTACTGGGCCTATGGCGTGGCGATCTATGCGCTCAATCTGGAACTCTCCCTCAACATCTCCGCGTCGCTGGAGGGCTGGTACGTGGACCACATGAGTTGGCGGTGGATCTTCTGGCAGAACGTGCCGCTGGCGCTGGGCATGGCGGCCTGCCTGCACTTCGGGATTGCGCGCACGCCGCCCCTGCCGAATGCGCCGCGCGCCGACCTCTACGGCCTGGCGGCGGGCGGCATTGGCCTGGCGCTGATCTACGCCGGTCTCGATCAGGGCAACCGTCTGGACTGGCTGCATTCTGGCGAGGTCGTCGCCCTGCTGGCGGCCGGTGGGGTCCTGGTGGCGGGCTTCCTGCTGCACGAAAGCCGCGCGCGTCATCCGGCGGTCGACCTGAAGGTCCTCTTCGCCGCGCCCTTGCCGCGGCTGTTGGTCTTGATCGCATTCCTGAGGCTGACGATCCTGTCCACCGCTTATCTGATCCCACAATACCTGCAGGCGGTGCGCGGCTATCGCGCGCTTGAGGTGGGGGGGACCCTGGTCTGGATCGCCGCGCCGCAACTGGTGTTCTGCCCGCTGGCGGCGCTTTTCCTGAGACGCACCGACCCGCGGCTGGTGGCTTCGATCGGCTTCATCTTCGTGAGCATCGCCTGCCTCTTGGTGGCCCACAACCTGACGCCGCTCTGGGGATCGGAACAGTTCCTGCCGAGCCAGCTCCTCCAGGCGATCGGCCAGAGTTTCGCGCTGTCCGGCATCCTGTTCTTCGCAGTGCTGCACCTGCGGCCGGAGGACGCTCTGACCTTTGGCGGCGCTGTCCAGACCGCTCGGCTGATGGGCGGCCAGCTCGGCCAAGCCTTTGTGGTCACCCTGACTCGCGTCCGCACCCAGACCGCCTCCAACCTGATCGGCCAGCACATCCAGGCCGGCGACGGACGGGTGATGGAGCGGCTGGCCGCCTATGCGGCGGTGTTCCGGCGCACCAGTGATCCCACGGCCGCCGCCGGCAAGGCCGTGACCGCGCTCGCCGGCATCGTCCGCAGCGCCGCGGCCACCCAGGGCGTGATCGACAGCTTCGTGGCGGTCGGTGCCTTGACCGCCATCGCCCTGATACTGGTGATGGCGCACAAGCCCGCGCCGATCGGACCGGCGTCGCATCTGCCGCTCTTCGCCTCGCAAGAGAGGGCCGTCCTATGAACGCCTGGAGTCGCCTACCGTGCGCCCTGGCGGCGACGGCGCTGGTGATGACGGCGCTCAGCGGATGCGTCGTGGGGCCGAAGTACGCGGTCCCCGCGCCGCCAGCCGGCGCCGCCGCGCCGCTGGCGAGCGCCGCGCCCGCCGCCGCCGAACCCACGGCCCCGCCGGATGCGTGGTGGCGCCTCTACGCCGATCCTCACCTGGACGCCTATGTCGCCGAGGCCTTCGCCGCCAACACCGACCTGAAGGCCGCCGAAGCCAACCTGTCCGGAGCCCGGGCCGTGCTCCAGGCCGCCAAAGTCGGCCGCTACCCCAGCACGACACTGAACTCCGGGAGCGTTTACGGCCGCGACCCGGCCACCGAGGAGATCCTGGAGCTCGGGGGCCACAAGCCCGAGAGCATCTGGCTCTATGAGGACACCTTCGAGGTCTCTTACGAGCTCGACCTGTTCGGGCGCGTCCGCCGCGCCGTCGGGGCGTCGCGCGCGGACGCCCAGGCGACCGCCGCCGCCCGCGACCTCGTGAAGACTACCGTGGCCGCCGAGACGGCGCGCGCCTATGGCGAGGTCTGCGCCTTGGGCGCCCAGCTTGCCGTGGCCCGCCGCGCCTTCGATCTTGCGACCCGGGAGGCGCAGATCACCCGCCAACGCCGCGAGGCGGGGTCCGGGACCCAGTTCGAGGTGGCCCGCTCCGAAGGCTTGGCGGCCCAGGCGCGCGCCGCCATCCCGCCCCTGGAGGGCCAGCGCCGTGCGGCGCTGTTCCAACTCGCTGCGGTGCTGGGCCGCACGCCGGCCAAGGCGCCGGAGGAGGCGCTGGCCTGCGAAACTCCGCCCAGGCTTACCGCCCTGATCCCCGTGGGCGACGGCGCGGACCTGCTGCGCCGCCGTCCGGACGTCCGCGAGGCCGAGCGGCGGCTGGCGGCCGCCACGGCGCGGGTGGGCGTCGTCACCGCCGACCTCTATCCGCGCGTCGCGCTCCGCGGCTTCTACGGCGGTGCGGCGGTCACGCTCGCCGATCTCACCCGCAACGCGGGCCTGATCTGGGGCGTGGGCCCGTCGATTAGCTGGACCTTCCCAAACCAGGCCGGTCCGCGGGCCCGCGTGCGCCAGGCGCAGGCCGGCGCCTCAGCAGCCCTCGACGGCTTCGATTCTGTGGTGCTGCGGGCGCTCAAGGAGGCCGAGCAGGCCCTGGCTATCTACAGCGCCGAACTGGACCGCCGGCAGGCGCTGGGCGACGTCCAGGTCCGGGCCGAGGAAGCGTTCCGCCTGGTGCGCGGCGACCTGGAGGCCGGTTCCGTCAGCCCCCTCGATGTGCTGGTCGCCGAACAGACCCTGATCGGGGCCAACGCCGCGGTGGCGCAATCCGACGCCGCCCTGGTGCAGGATCAGATCGCGGTCTTCAAGGCGCTGGGCGGCGGCTGGCAGCGACAAACCTGAACGCGGCGGCGATCGCCCTCGCCTACGAGCGGCCTGTCTTTGCATTGCGCTACCGCTCGCCCCGCCCAGCCCACCGCTCGTCATGCGCAGGCTGACGACGCGCACCCGTGATCCCGCCGCTCGGCCCACCGCCATTGCTCGTCGGGTCGGTTTCACCGATGTGTTGGGTGAGAGGGCAATCGTCCCATCGGACGCCGCCCCGGTTGGAGGGTAGGCCATGCTGAGACGAGACCTGTTGAAGGGCGCCGCGGCCTTTCCGCTGGCCTTCACCGCGCCTGCGCTTGCAAGGGCCGCCGCTGTTCACCGGCGCCTGCGGCCCGCAGACGCCGGCTGGCCGAACGAGGACCAATGGGCGGCGCTGGGCCGCCAGGTCGGTGGGCGGCTGACCCAGGTTGTTTCGCCCCTAGCTGAAGCCGCCAAAGCGCCGAACGCGCCAGCCACTGCCGAGCTGTTCCGGAATCTGCGCAACCCCTTCTTCATCGGCGAGAGTGCGGCGCTCACCCAGACGCTCGGCTGGACCGACGCCTGGACCTCGCGGCCGAGCGCCTACGCTGTGGCGGCCGAAAGCGCGTCCGACGTCGCCGCAGCCGTCACCTTCGCTCGTCGTCATAACCTTCGCCTCGTGGTGAAGGGCGGGGGCCATAGCTACCTCGGCGGCTCCAACGCGCCCGACTCCCTGCTGATCTGGACCAAGCCGATGCGCGCGATCGACTTGCACGACGCCTTCGTCCCCACGGGCTGCGCCGGCAAGGTCGCGCCGCAACCGGCGGTCAGCGTCGGCGCCGGCGCCATCTGGCTCGAAGCCTACGACGCGGTCACCACCAAAGGCGGCCGGTATGTCCAGGGCGGTGGCTGCACCACGGTGGGGGTTGCAGGCCTGGTCCAGGGCGGCGGCTTCGGAAGCTATTCCAAAGGTTTCGGAACCGGCGCGGCCGGGTTGCTGGAGGCCGAGGTCGTCACCGCCGACGGGAAAGTCCGGATCGTCAACGCAGCTTCCGATCCGGACCTCTTCTGGGCGTTGAAGGGCGGAGGCGGCGGGACATTCGGCGTGATCACGCGACTGACGCTGATGACCCACGATCTACCTACCCTCTTCGGGGGCGTGAACGCCAACATCACCGCCAAGTCCGACGAGGCCTACCGCGCGCTCGCGGCCCAATTTCTCGGCTTCTATCGGTCGAGCCTGATGAACCCGCACTGGGGCGAACAGGCCAACTTCCATGGCCGCAGGCAGATCTCGATCAACATGTCGATCCAAGGCCTGGACCAAAAGGCCGCAACGGCGATCTGGAAGCCGTTCTTCGACTGGGTGGCCCAGCGCCCCGACGACTACGATATGACCAAGCCCTCGATCTCGGTCCTGCCGGCCAGGCTGTTCTGGAACGGTGCGATCATGAAGACCATCCCAGGCGTGGCGCACGGCGACGACCGCGCGGGCGCGCCGGCGTCGCGTTTCTTCTGGGCCGGCGACGGCGGTCAGGTGGGCCAGGTTCTTCACGGCTATCGCTCGGCTTGGCTGTCGCAATCGCTGCTGGCGGCCGATCGCCTGCCGGCGCTGGTCGAGGCCATCGTTCATGCGGCGGCCACTTGGGGCGTCTCCCTGCACTTCAACAAGGGCCTGGCCGGCGCGCCGGCGGAGGCCTTGGCGCGCAGCCGCGACACCGCGACAAATCCCGCGGTCCTCGACGCATTCGCCCTTGCGATCACGGGCGGGGAGGAGCCGCCCGCCTATCCCGGGATCGCCGGCCACGAGCCGAACATCGCCAAGGGCCGCGCCGATGCCGATGCGATGCGCAAGGCGCTCGCGCCGCTGCTGGCCCTGCCGCTGAAACCTGCGTCCTATGTCTCGGAGACCGACTATTTCGAGCCCGACTGGCAGGGCGCGTTCTGGGGCGAGCACCATTCGCGGCTGGCGGCGATCAAACGACGCTACGACCCCGACGGCTTGTTCTTCGTACACCACAGCGTCGGGAGCGAAGGCTGGAGTGAGGACGGCTTCACCCGTCGAGCTTGATGTGGCCGCGCAAGCGAGGAGCGCCCGGCCGGCCAAGGCGCGCTGCGAGGGCTGTCCGGTTAAGTCAGCACTGCGCCAGACGCGGGCATTGGCGTCGTGCCGCGAACTCGCCGTTCAGACCTCTAACTGCGGCGGCTGTCCTTCACCGTATCGGTAAGCGCCAGCGTGTAGATCACCAGCTTCAGGCTGGGATCGTCGTTGAACTGGAAACTGGCGTGGTCGAAGGCGATGACGCCCCTCGTCGGGTGATGCAGGACCTTGCGCCCGGCGCCGCCGCGGCGGACATCGTGGCGTTCCCACCAGGCGTCGAATTCCGGGCATCCTTCGCGCAACCGTCGCAGAAGGGCGACGAACGCTGGGTCACCGGCCGACAGGTCGTGGGTAGCGCGGAAGGCGGCCACCATGCGCTCGCTCTCTGCCGCCCAGCCCGCGCCGAACAGCTGGCGACTCCGCGGATTGGTCAGCATGGAGACCAGCAGGTTGCGGTCATTGTCCGGCAGGTCGTCGAAGCCAAGGATGTCGGCGGCCGCGGCATTCCAGGCCACCAGGTCGCGGCGGCGGCCGGTGACATAGGCTGGCTGCGTCAGGCTGTGCAGGATTTGCAGTAGGGCCGGCGGCGCCGTCTCGGGCTGGAAGGGCTTCGGCCCGCCGCCGCCAGCCAGCGCACGCAGATGCTGGTGCTCCATCTCGGTCAGCCGAAGCGCGCGGGCGAGGGCATCGACGGTGCTGACCGAGGGCGTCACCGGGCGGCCCTGCTCCAGGCGGACATACCAGTCGACGCCGATGCCCGCGAGCTCGGCCACCTCCTCGCGGCGCAGGCCCGGGGTGCGCCGCTGCCGTCGGCGCGGCAGGCCCACGGCCTCCGGGCTGAGGCGGCTCCGCCGCGCGCGCAGGAAGTCGCCGAGTTCTCGCCGTTTAGGATCTGTCACGCGGCCTCCAAGGTAGGTGCGTCAATCCCAGGATAATACCAGGCCTGACGCACTCTGGAAACAGCCCCTAGGGTGCGTCTGAGCCGACGGAGAAGCCCCCATGAAAGCTGCTGTACTGAACGCCTTTGGCGAGACGCTGAAGATCGAGACCCTGCCCGATCCGACACCCGGCGCGGGGTCGGTGGCGATCGATGTCGCCGCGGCGGGTGTGACCGCCTACGCCGCCAACGTCTTCAACGGCTCCCGCAACTATCGACTGGAACTTCCGGCAGTCCCCGGTCCGGGCGGGATCGGACGGGTGCGATCGGTAGGCCCGGACGCGACGCGGCTGCAGCCCGGAGACTGGGTGTTCTGCGAGCCGACGATCCGGGCGCGGGACGAGGCGTCCAACCAAATCCTGCAGGGCTGGACGTACCGCACCGATGCGGCGCTGCCGCTTCACCGTCTCTACCGCAACGGCTCTTACGCCGAGCAGATGATGGTCCCGACTGAGAACGTGACGCGGATCGGCGAAATAGATCCCAAGGACGCCGGGCGCTGGTGCGGGCTCAGTCGCCTGCTGGTGCCCTACGGCGGGCTCTGGGCCGGCGACCTGAAGGCAAGCGAGACCCTGCTGGTCAGCGGCGCCACCGGCGGGTTCGGCGGCGCCGGCGTGGCGGTGGCCCTGGCCATGGGCGCCGGCCAGGTCGTGGCGACGGGGCGCAACGCTCAGACGCTGGACGACCTCGCCGTCCGCTTCGGCCCGCGAGTAGTGCCGGTTCCCATGACCGGCGACGAGGCCGCCGACCGGGGGGCCATCGCCAAGGCCGCCGGCGGACCCATCGACATGGTGCTGGATTTCCTACCGCGTGAAGCCTCGCTGGGCCAAGTGCACGCCAACCTGATGGCTGTGCGTCATGGTGGCCGCATCATCCTGATGGGCGGCGTCCGCGCCGAGCTGGGCCTCGACTACAACTGGCTTATGCACGGTGAGATCACCATGCGGGGCGTGTGGATGTACCCGCCGCAAGCCGTGCCGCGTATGGTGCAAATGGTCCGCTCGGGCTTGATCGACCTTGGCCAGTTCGATCTGGCTGAATTCCCGCTGGACGAGGCCAATGCCGCCGTCGCCTACGCCGCGGCCAACGCCGGGCCACGCCAACTCACGGTCATCCGGCCGGACAAAGGTTAGCGGGCGGGTCTGGCGAACTGCCGACCACCGCGTGTTTTTTTGAGAGATCCAGCCATGAATAGCCCAACCTCGGCCCCGTCCCACCGCTCCATCCTCATCGTCGGCGCGTCGCGCGGCCTGGGCTATGCAATGGCCGCCGAATTCGCGGTACGGGGGTGGCGCGTGCTCGGCACCGTTCGGGCGCCCGGCACACCGCTTCACGGCCTCGCCGCGGAGCAGCCCGACCTCGTCGAGATCGAGACACTCGACATGACCGACCACGACCAGATCCTGGCCGTGCGGGATCGCCTCTTGGGCCGTCAATTCGACATCGTCTTCATCAACGGCGGCGTCGTCAATCCGTCCCCGGGAGACACCATGGCTGGCGTTTCGACGGACGATTTTGTCCACGTCATGGTCACCAACGTCCTGGGCGTGATGCGCGCCGTGGAAGCGTTCGGGGTCTTGGCCCGGCCGGGCGGCGTGATCGGGGTGATGTCCTCCGGTCAAGGCAGCATCACCAACAACGCCAATGGAACCAACGACGTCTACCGCGCCAGTAAGGCGGCCCTAAACCAAGCGATGTCGAGCTACGCGGGCCGGCACGCGAGCGAAGTTTGCGCGCTGGTCCTCATGGCGCCGGGTTGGATTCGCACGGACATGGGCGGCTCTAACGCGCCGTTCAGCGTGGAAGACGCGATGCCGGAGATCGTCGACGCGCTCATCGCCCAGGACGGCGCCGCCGGCCTGCATTTCCTTGATCGCAATGGTCGGACCGTCCCCTGGTGACGCCGAGCGGCGCGGATAGGCGTCCGCAAGCGGAATGTCCGAGGGTCAGCTAAGAGTCATCCACGCTCGATCTGCAGAGTCTCAGGCGCGCCAGAAACAGACATTGACGATCGGCCGGCAAGCGGACCAGTGGCCTTCTCTCGCCTGGACGTCCGGCTCGAAGCCTCGACCCGCCTGACTTGCGCTTTTTCGTCCACGGCATAGCGTTGATCCTGGGGTGTGTCGGGGGCGCGGGCCGTGGGTGAGGAGATCTCGGGGCCGGAGGCCGAGCTGGACGCAGGTCTGGAGGCGATCAGGCCCGCAACCGCGATCGCGCTCGGTCTTCGCAAGGGCGGCCGCAAGCGCGACGATCCGAAGCTCGACGTGTTCCTCGATGAGCAGATCGACCTGATCCGCCTGCAGAAGGAGGATCTGAGCGAACAGCGGGAGCTTGTCCTATCCCGCCTTCGGCTCGGCCGTTGGAAAGATCGCGTCAGCCTTGCGCTCCAGGCGATGACCACCCTGGTCGGCGTCCTGGTGGCCGGCGCCGTGGCGGTGATGGCCTGGCAGGCGCACGAGGCGCGGGGGTTGTTGATCGCACCGTTTTCCGTCCCCTCGGACTTCGTAGCCCGGGGCCTGACGGGGCAGGTCGTCGCCGCCCGCATCGAGGACCGTCTGGCGCAACTACAGGCCGAGACCGTCTCCACCCGGCCCGCCTCGACCTACGCCAACGACTGGGGGAACGACATCAAGGTCGAGATTCCGGAGACCGGGGTCTCGGTAGAGGAGCTGACCGGGTGGCTCCGAGACGGACTGGGCCAGGTGACCCGCGTCAGCGGCGAGGTGGTCCGTGGGCCGGCGGGGCTGCAGATCACCGCCCGCTCGGGGGCGGCGGACGCGCAGGAGATCCAAGGCCCCGAGGTCGATCTGGACGGCCTGATCGGCCAGGCGGCCGAGGCGCTCTATAGGCAGACCCAGCCCTACCGATACGGCGTCTACCTGGCCTCTCTCGGTCGGCATGAGGAGGCCGCCGCCGTATTCGCGAGCCTCGCCAAGTCCGGGCCCGCCGAGGACCGGCCTTGGGCCTACGCCGGGTGGGCGTCGATCCTTCAGGGGGAAGGCCGCCACTACGACGCCATCCGGATGGCCAGGGCGGCGATCGCGCTCGATCCAAAGCTCGATCCGCCCTATCAGATCCTGGGCGTTTCGAGCGATGCGGTCGGACGTTGGGAGGTCGGCTTCGACAATCCGGGCCGCGAACTCGCCGTGCTACAGGACCGGAGCGGGATCGGTCGTCCTGCAGGCGACATCAGCGGCCGGGTGCGGTTCCTGAAGGCCGTCGAAGCCTTCTATGACAGCGACTTCCAGACCACCACGACGCTGTTGGGGCAGATGGCGGCCTTCGACCTGGAGGGGCGTGCGGGCGGTTACCTGCCGCAGCACCTTCGCGCGCGGGCGCTGTCGTTGCTGCATGAGATTACGGCCGCCGAGCGCGCCGAGGCCGGGCCGATGGACACCAACAGCTATCAGGCAATCCCCGGCCGGGGGACGACCCTCGGCGACTGGGCGCAGGTCGCCGCCCGGCTGGAGCAAGGCCGCGGCGATCCGGAGCTTGGCGGCGACTCCCAGCGCACCATCGTGGCGCCTCTGCTCGCCCAGGCCTACGCCCATCTTGGCCGGCTCGAGGAGGCGAAGGCGCTGATCGCCGGCGCCCCTCTCGACTGCTATCGCTGCCTGGAAGTTCGCGCCGACATCGCCGGGCTCGAACGGGATTGGCCGGCGGCGGATCACTGGTTCGCCGACCTCGACCGGCAAAGCCCGCATGCGTCGATGGGCCCCTCCGAATGGGCGGCGAGCCTGCTTTCCCGCGGCGATCTCGACGGCGCCATCGCGAAGGCGACGCTGGCCCACAAGAGGTCCCCCCGCTTCGCTGATCCGCTCGAAACCTGGGGAGAGGCCTTGGCGAGGAAAGGCGACTACGCAGGCGCCGCATCCATGTTCGCCCAGGCCGCCGAGCGCAGTCCGCGCTGGGGACACAACCACCTTGTCTGGGGCGACGCTCTGCTACGCCTCGGACACGGCGGCGAAGCCCGAAACCACTACCTGGTGGCTGCGAGCCTGGACCTTTCATCCCCCGACCGAGCCATGATTGAGGCGCGCCTGGCGGGCGCCACACCCGGAAAGGTTGGCAATGCGCAAGCGGGCCAATAGAGGCTGAGGCTCCACAAGCCTGTCGAACTTGGCGTCGCAAATGCGCCATCAGCAGCCATTGGGCCAGCTCCAGAAACTCGCCCTTCGCGCGCGCCAAGTCGCCGGCTCCGCGAATGGCAAATTTTCGGCTCTGGCCCAACGGGGAAAACCGACCCAAAAACGGTCGTTGAGCTTCGCGAAGGGATGTGACCCGCCACCTAGGGTTTCTTGAGCATCCCGGCCTCGACCTGCCGGGCGCCGGCCAGGATGTTTGCCGAGCTGCAGTTGATTTTGTGGCAGGCGTATTCGTGGAACGGCCAGGGTTCGGGCAGCATGGGGATCTCGCCGGCCCAGTCTTGGATGTAGTTGGTCGGATCTCTTACCTCGAACCGATAGCGGATTTCGGTCGGCCAGACCCTTTGTGAACCGTTCAATGACTCGGGCTTCCGGTCCGGTGCACCCGGGCTGGGGGTGGAGAAGCGTCTGCGGCTCGAAGGCCCAGTTGAGCAGGCGGACTGTATGCCTGGCCCGGCGCATCGCGGCTATCGCGGCGTCGAAATACTGCGCCATGTCGACGATCACGGCCGCGCGCGCCTGTCTCGCGCCGCCAACAAGTCGATTCCGGAACCAGCAGCACGGCGACCTTCCCAATTGAATTCAGGTCAGTCGCCACTGCAAAGGTTGTCCCGGAACACATCTCAATAGGCCGGCGTTGGAGGGCAGACAGTTTCTCCCTCGACCCAACTCCAAAAGCCTCGGCTCCAGTGAGCCTGGGTTTGCGACCTGCCTTGGAGCGCCCCCATTCGCAATCCCTGGATGCGACTTGGTCTCGACGCGCGGAGCCTCGGGATCGAGGCGTCCTCGGCCATCGGTTTGCGCCCCCTGCGGATCGCAGGGGGCGGCGCCGTCGCCCGGCACGAGATCGAGCCGATGGTCAACGAAAAGGTCGATGCGGCGCTGCAGCTTCAGGCCCGGGCCCTGACCGGCGGCCTGGGCGGCACACCGCAAAGCGCCACTGGCCGCACACTGGCTGACTATCGGCGTAAGGTTCGCTCGAACCGGCGGCGGCTTCCAAAGTCGCTTGCGCAGCCATGACTGGGGCGCCGCTTTCCAACCAACGCGTGCTGATCACCGGGGCCAGTTCCGGGATTGGCGCGGGTATGGCGCTCGGGTTCGCCAAGGCCGGCGCAGCTGTGGTGGTGAACCACTTCGACCAAGGCGCCGCAGCTGACGCCGTTGTGCGCCAGATCCTCGACGGCGGCGGCCACGCCGTGGCCGCGGCGGGCGATGTCTCGAACCCGGCCGATGTCGCCTCGATGTTCGACGTAGCCGACCAGCATTTCAGCGGAGTCGACATCCTGATCGCAAATGCGGGCATCCAGAAGGACGGCGCCTTCACCGACCTGACGCTGCAGGCCTGGCGGGCGGCGCTCGACGTGGACCTCACCGGCGCCTTCCTCTGCGCCCAGGAAGCCGTGCGTCGCTTCCGTCGGCAAGGTCTAGATCCGCGCCGATCGAAGGCGCTGGGCAAGGTGCTGTTCACCAGCTCGGTCCACCAGGTAATCCCCTGGGCCGGTCACGCCAACTATGCCGCCGCCAAGGGCGGCGTGAAGATGCTTATGGAGACCATGGCGCAGGAGCTGGCGCCGGAGAAGATCCGGGTGAACGCCATTGCGCCCGGGGCGATCCAGACCCCGATCAACCAGGCGGCCTGGGGCACGCCCGAGGCCGAGGCGAACCTGCTGAAGCTGATCCCCTACGGACGCATCGGGCAGCCGGAAGACATCGCCGCGGCCGCCATCTGGCTCGCCTCCGACGCGGCGGACTATGTGGTAGGAACGACGCTATTCGTAGACGGCGGCATGACGCTCTATCCCTGCTTCGCCCACGCAGGTTGAGCCGCTTTAGGCTGAGGACCCAGGCAGGCGACGGGCCAGCGAGGCGACGACCTCATCGACCTGGGCGGCGACCGGTTGGTCGATGTTGACGACGATCGGTTTCTCGCCCGCCACCGGCGTCTGAAGCGCGGCGAATTGGCTGGCCAGGAGGCTGGATGGCATGAAGTGACCCCGCCGCTTCTCCAGCCTCTGCTGGATGATCTGCCGGCTGCCGCTCAGATAGACCAGGATCACGTCGCTGCGGCCTCCGATGATCGCGCTGCGGTAGGTCTGCTTCAGGGCCGAGCAGGTGATCACCCCAGAGCGGCCGGCGGCGAGCTGGGCGGAGATCCAGGCCTCCACCCTGGCCAACCAGGGCGCGCGATCGGCGTCGTCGAGCGGCTTGCCGGCCTTCATCTTTGCGAGGTTGGCGGCGGGGTGGAAGTCGTCCCCTTCCTGGAAGGTCCAGCCGAGCCGTTCGGCCAGGGCCGCGCCGATCGTCGTCTTGCCGGCGCCGGAAACACCCATCACCACGAGCACCGTCGCCGGGCCGCGCGGAACGGGACCGGGCGCGGTCATGCCGCCGTGACGGCTATGTCCGGCGCCGCGGAATCCCCGCCCCCAAAGGTGGCGATGCTGCGCTGAGAGACCGCGCGTTGGTCGCCGCGCAGAACTTCCCACGTCGTCTTGCCGTCGCTCTGTCGATGGAAGCCGATGTCGAAGCCTCGGCGGCCAACCTGCACGTTCTTCAGCTCCACATCTGGCATCCATTCGGGAAGCGCCGGGTCAAGGTAGAGCCTGTCGTCAGGCGCGTCGGCCTGGAACCCCAGCATGGCCTGGAGGAGCCAGAAGCAGGACCCCGCCGCCCAAGCCTGAGGTACGTTGGCCCCGAGGTATTGCACCGGAAAGTTGGTCGGGTCGCGTTGCAGACCCGCGTAGAGCTCCGGCATGCGGTGCTGCTCGAAATAGCTGGCCGCGCGGCTCAGGTCGCGCGCGATCATCGCGGCCTCGTCGGCGAAACCGTAGCGTCGGAAACCCAGGGCGATCAGCCCATTGTCGTGCGGCCAGACCGATCCGTTCTGATAGGAGTGCGGATTGAACGCGGCGTGCTTGGCCGAGAGCGTTCGGATGCCCCAGCCGCTCCACATGTCCTCGGCCATCAGCCGCTTGACGACGCGGGCCGCGCGGTCGCGCGGGACGATGCCGGACCACAGGCAGTGCCCCGGGTTAGAGGCGACGCTCCATACGGGCGTCTTGTCGCCATCGAGACAGAAGGCGTAGAAACCCTCTTCCTCGTTCCAGAACGTGTCGTTGAACCGTCGATAGAGGTTGGCGGCCTTGGTGCGCAGTCCCGCGGCGCGCTGACGCTTGCCGAGCGCATCATATATTTCGGCCATCCGCCGCCAGGCGTCGTAGACATAGCCCTGCAGCTCGCAGAGCGCCTTGGGGCCCTTCACGAGGGTCCCGTCCGGATAGACCAGCGCCTCGCCCGAATCCTTCCAGCCCTGGTTCTCGTAGCCGGCCGTCGAGCGGGTCTGGTATTCTTGGAAGCCGTCGCCGTCACGGTCGCCGTAAGTGTCGATCCATTCCAGGCAGCGCTCGGCCGTGGCCATGTGCCGCTCCAGCAGGCCAGCGTCGCCGATGGACCGCCAGGTGTTGTGCAGCACGATCAGGTAAAGCGGCGTTGCGTCGGCCGTGCCGTAGTAGGGCGTGTGCGGAATCATCTTGAAGTGGGCGAGCTCGCCGGTGCGCAGCTCATGCATGATCTTGCCGGGCTCGGCGTCGCGGTAGTCGTCGCGCTTGCGGGCCTGCAGGCGGCCCAGGACCTCCAGGGAGCCGCGCGGGAAGTCCGGGTAGACCATTGCGTTCTGCAACGAGACTATCAGGCTGTCGCGCCCGAACAGGCCGACGAACCAGGGAATCCCCGCAGCCGGCACGAAGCCCAGGTGGTCCGTGCCCTCAAGCGGCAGGCGCAGAGCCCCCATGTCCTCCAGCGACTGGTGGTAGAAGCGATAGAACTCCTGGTTGCTGGTCTTCAGCCCCAGACACTTCGCCTGCCATTCCACGAGATGTCTGGCGGACTTAGCCTGCAGGGCATGGTCGATGCACTCCTTGGGTGCGGCTGCCTTCGTCTTGCCGTTGGAGAAGGCGTAGAGCAGGCAGGCATGCCAGGTGGCGCCGGGCGCCAGCTCGATGTCGAAGCTGAGGCGGCCGTTGGCGTAGACCGCCGCAGACTCGGCGTTGCGCACCTGGACCGTCACGCGGCGATGGAAGTCCTTGTTGGCGTAGCTGGTCGTGAGCGTCTGGCGAGCTCTGGACCAACTCGTGGCGACATGACCGCGCCGCACGATGGCCCCGGACTTTACCTCGAACAGATCCGCGAAGTCGCTGCGCAGGGCGATTTCGAGGTTGAATTGGGCGGTCGACGAGCCGTGGTTCACGAGATCGAAGTCCTCGTGAATGCCGCCTTGAAGCGATCGGCTGACGGCAAGCCCCAGGGTTCCCGCGGCGACCTCGCCGGCCTCGGTGATCAGCTTGCGATTGGCCAGGAAGATGCGCGCGGCGAAGAAGGCGATGTTGCCGGAGTTGAGCAGGTCCCACTCCTCGCCGTCCGCATAAATCCGCCAGCTCGAGATCATCCGGGTGTCGGAGTAGTAGACCCCCTTGTCGGTAGGCCAGTTGATCTGGCCATCCTGCTCCGTGACAGCGAAGCCCGAGCCTTGATTGATGACCAACTTCTGCGGCCCGACCGCAATTTCGAGAGCCATGCGATCCTGCCGCTGTGATGTAGGTGGAACGAACTTAGCGGCTCGCCTCGGCGTAGGTTCCCGACAGACGCGGAGTCTCGGCCGACCACGCCGAACTGTTCTGCCGGGTCACCAATGTTGGCGTATGTCGATCCGGCGCGAGGTCCGGGCGAGATCGGCGTGTCGTCCTGGCGCTGACTGAGGAGCTTGATCGAGAACGTACCACAAACGATACCAACAAATTTCGTCGACGCCCCGAGACACCCCTCGACGAGATCAGACGATAATATATTGAATTACCGAAGTTTTTAAGACGTCCCTGGATTTTCCTGGACGTCCCAAAAAGCCTCGCTGGTGGGCCCGGCAGGACTCGAACCTGCAACCAGACCGTTATGAGCGGCCGGCTCTAACCATTGAGCTACAGGCCCCAGCAGCGATGCGTGCGTCGCGGTTAGCACGCGCGGCGAGGGGCTCAAAGTCCGGGGCCGTCCCGGCCGGTCCTAGAGGCCGGCGTCCTTGAACGCCTGGGTCAGGCGGTCGGCCATCATCCGGCCCGGGAAGGCGCGGTCGCCCTCCATCATCGCCGCATAGACCAAACCCTTGCCGGGGATCGGGCCCGACGCCCATCCGACGCCGCGCGAGGCGTCGGAAGTGGAGCTGCAGCTCAGGGTCCGGGCCTGGCCGTCCTTGAGGGTCGCCTTCAGCAGTTGATCGATGGTCTGCTGCTGCTGGCCGGCGCCCGGCGCGGCGCAGGCCGGCAGCGGACGCGCGCAGGCGGTGTGGGTGTTGTAGCGGTAGACCAGCTTGCCGCTGCCCTGCTCGGCGATCAGCAGGCAAGAGGCCGGATCGCCGATGGCGCGCGAGACCGCGGCGTCGAGGGTGTCCTTGTCGACCCCCCTTGGGGCGCCGGGAGAGCAAGCCACGAGCGCCAGGAGAGACAGGCTGGCGATCGCAGCGGCGAGACGGGGAACCCTCATGCCTCCCCAATACGCAGGAAGCGGCGCCGGTTCAACGCACCGGCCCTGAGGGCCTCAGCCCGCGTGGGCGTGCAAGAAGTCGGTCATCTGCTGCAGCACCGGCGCGCGGCCGCGGAACGGGCGCGAGAGGGCCAGCACCATGCGCACGTGGTCGATATCTGAATAGTGCTCCTCCTCCACTGTCACGCCTGCGGCGCGCAGCTTGGCGGCGAGCTTCACCGTATTCTTGGGGAAGACCATGGTGTCCTGGTCACCGGTGGCGAGGAAGGCCGGGGGCGAATCCGCGGTTACGAAGCTGGTCGGCTGGGTGGCGGCCAGGTCGCTCGCCTCGCCGAAGGTGCGGATGGCGATGGGATCGGTCAGCGGCAGGAAGTCGTAGGGGCCGGACAGGCCCGCCAGCGCCTTGATATGCTTCGGATCGACGCCGGCCCCCGTCAGGTAGCGGCGGTCAAGCGCGATCATCGCGGCGTTGTAGGCGCCGGCCGAATGGCCCACCAGCACGATCCGGCTGGGATCTCCGCCGAACTCGGCGGCATGGTCCTGCGCCCAGCGCACGGCCTTGGCTCCGTCCTCGAGGAAGCCGGGATAGCGCACCGTGGGATAGAGGCCGTAGTCGGGGAGCACGGTCACGAAGCCGCGCGAGGCCAGCGCCTGGCCGACCCAGCTATAGTCCTGCCGTCGGCCGGTGTCCCAAGACCCGCCGTAGAAGAAAACCGCCACGGGTGCGGCCGCCTGGCCCGCGAGGCGGCGCGGAGCGTAGACGTCCAGCCGCTGATGGGGCTCGAGGCCGTAGGCGACATTGCGCGCGCTGCGCTGCGCCGGATCCTTGGGCGTGAAGGTCGCGAACATACTGAGCGGCGCGCACGCCGCGGTCAGGGCCGCGGCCGCCGCCGCCAGGCCGAACCTGCGCGTAAATTGTCCCGTCTCGCTCATCGTATCCCCAGCTAGGTCACGGCGGGCCCGGCCGCAACTATCTGTGCCGCATTCGGTTGTACGGGCGAACCCTGAACGGAGACGCGCCATGAGCCAGACGCCCCACCCCGAACATTCGGGCGAAGCCATCTCCATCCTGAAGGTCGAGCCGATCCTCGACACCGGCGTGGTGGTGACTTCGACAGCCCAGCGGGCCGACGGCGGGCTGGAGGACCGCTATTCCGCCTATCACGACAACATCTCCCCGCCGCTGCGCTGGACCGCCGTGCCCGACGCCAAGGCCTGGGCGGTCATCGTCGAGGACCCCGACGCGCCGCAGGAGCATCCGTTCATCCACTGGATGATCTGGAACCTCCCCGGCGAAACCCTCGGCCTCCCGGAGGGCTTGCCCAACACCGCCGCCCTGGTGACGCCGAAGGGCACGGTCCAGGGGCGCAACGGCCAGCACGGCCTCGGGTATTTTGGCCCCCGTCCGCCCGCCGGCCACGGCCTGCACCACTACTACTTCCAGGTGTTCGCCCTGGACGGCGCGATCGACATGGGGCCGGAGACGCCGCTGGCCGACCTGCTCAACGCCCTGAAGGCCCGCACGCTGGCCAGCGGCGAAATGGTCGCCACCTATGAGGCGCCGACCCCGCAATAGGGCGCGCGCGAGCCGGGCGGCTTGACGGGCCGCCCCGCCGCCTGAACATGCTCAACTGAACGCCGATCACAGGCGAGGCAAGGGAGCATGACCATGGACGGCGATCCGACGGACGGCGGATTTATCCAGGCGCGCCTGGCTCAGATCGCGCCCGCCCTGCAGGCGGTGGCCGACGCCGGCGACCTCTCCGGCTTCGTCACCCTGGTCTGGCGCAAGGGCGAGGTGGTCCAGATCGACACCGTCGGCCATCGCGACGTTGAGGCCGGCCTGCCGATGACCCGCGACACGCTGTTCCGCATCGCCTCGATGACCAAGCCGATAACCTCGGTCGCCGCCCTGATCCTGTGGGAGGAAGGCAAGCTCAAGCTCGACGACCCGATCACCAAGTGGCTGCCCGAGTTCGCGGACATGAAGGTGCTGAAGGACGCCGCTGGCCCGGTGGGCGACACCAACCCGGCGCCGCGCGACATCACGGTCGAGGACCTGATGACCCACCGATCGGGCCTC
>NZ_SSMZ01000243.1 GCF_004799395.1 Phenylobacterium sp. | reverse complement strand
CTGCAGTTCGCCCATGTTGCGCAGGACCTCGTCGATCTCCTGGTCGTCAAAGCAGTACTTCACCTCGGAGTTCATCACGTCGCCGACCTTGGCGTTCGGCCCCATGCCCGCGGCAACCGCGCGGATGGCGATGTCGCGGTCGGTGATCATGCCGATCAGTCGATCGTTCTCGCCCACCGGCAGGGCTCCGGCGTCCAGCTTCGCCATGGCCTTCGCCGCGCCGCCAATGGTTTCGTTGGGGTCGACGATCTGGACCTCGCGGGTCATGCACTCACTCACTCTCATCGCAACCTCCGGTGTGTGGCTTCCCGACTCAAGACGGCTTTCGGCGGCCGCGAGGGCGGCCATGATGGGGTTCGACAGGTCGCCCAGCGCCTGTCCCGCGGCCAACGCCCAATCCAGGCGGACCTGGGCCTGCCCGGCGCACAGGTTCATCGCGCTGGCCGTCATCTCCGTGGCGGCCCGGCTGAAGGCCAGGGCGCCCTCCTGCGCCGACGCGAGGAACGCGGCGTAGCAGCGGAATGGCGCGAGGGCCGCATCCGCCGGCGCATCGAAATGACCACTATCAGGGGGCATCCGCCTCTCTCCTTATCATGAGCAGGGTTTCGATCGGGGTACGGGCGGAGCTTTGCCTCACAGCGATCGCGTCCTGCCGATTTTCGGGTTCCGGACCGGGGACGCCTGCCCCGTTCCACCCCACCAACCACCGACGGTTGCCCGAAGTTCGCCCCGTCGATGCAAAATTGATGGGCCGGCCAAGCCTTGGACGGCCGCTGGGCGGGACCGGAGCTTGACTGGATGCCCGCCAACGGCGAAATGCCTGCCCAGTCGAAGGGGGATTCCGATGCGTAAACTGATTGTGCTCTGCGCTGCGGCGTCCGCCCTGCTGGTGGCCAGCTGCAACACCGTCGCCGGCGTCGGCAAGGACGTCTCAGCCGCCGGCCAGGCGGTCACCAAGACCGCCGACGACGTCAAGCGCTAGCCACCGCTTCACGGCCTAAAACTCACGGACGGGGCGACAAAATAGCGCCGTCCGCCGGTGCGGCGGATCGCCCGCGCGCCTTTCCTTGTGGGCATATTGGGCCCATATCCCGCGGCATGGCTGAGATCGTCTATCCGCTGCGTCGCTCCGTCTTCCGGGGCCTTTCCGGCCATTGCCCGGCCTGCGGCAAGGGCGCGCTCTTCTGGAAATACCTGAAGGTCAACGGCCGCTGCGAGATCTGTGACACCGACCTCGCGCGCTATCCCGCCGACGACGGCCCGGCCTATGTCACCATCCTCTTGATCGGCCACCTGGTGGTGGCGCCGATGCTGTTCTTCTCGGTGGTCTGGAAGTCGAACCCACTCTACTCCCTGCCGATCATCCTGACGGCCCTCGCAGGCCTGACGCTGGCCGTTCTGCCCCGGGTCAAGGGCGGCTGGATCGGGCTGATGTACTCGCTCGGCGTCAAGGACACCGACGCTCACCTGCACACCGCGAACCTCGCCGACTAGGGGCTGACCGCCGGAACCTCCACCGTAGCCGCCCGTTGGGCTGGCCTCGGACATCACACGGAGGAGAGACGCGTGGGCCTTATCCTGATCATCATCCTGATCCTGCTTCTGGTCGGCGCGCTGCCGACCTGGGGCCATTCGCGCAGCTGGGGCTATTACCCCAGCGGCGGTCTCGGACTGATCCTGGTCATCATCATCGTCCTGGTGCTGCTCGGACGCATCTAGCGTCCGCCGCCCCTGACGTAGCGATCAAACTCGCCTAGCATCCTCCCGAACAATCGGGGGGATGGATGGCTGAGGGCGTAGCGACGGCGGAAGCCACGGAGCGGATGGCACCGCTCAAGCGGATCAAGGCGATCCTCGGCGGCTCGGCCGGCAATCTGGTCGAATGGTACGACTGGTTCGCCTATTCCTCGACCAGCCTCTATTTCGCGGCGCATTTCTTCCCGAAGGGCGACGCCACCGCCCAGCAGTTGCAGACCGCGGCGATCTTCGCGGCCGGCTTCATCGCCAGGCCCGCCGGCGCCTGGCTGATGGGGGTGTTCGCCGATCGGGCGGGACGGCGCGCGGCGCTCACGCTCTCGGTGGCGCTGATGAGCCTGGGCTCCTTCGCCATCGCGGTCTTGCCGACCTATGCGACGATCGGGGTCCTGGCACAGTTCGGCCTCCTGGCCGCACGGCTGGTCCAGGGCCTGTCGCTGGGCGGCGAATACGGGGCCAGCGCCACCTACATGTCGGAGATGGCCGGCCGCAAGCATCGCGGTTTCTGGTCGTCGTTCCAGTACCTGAGCCTGATCGGCGGCCAGGTGGCGGCGCTGTTCGTGCTGGTCATCCTGCAGCACCTGCTGTCGAAGGCCGACCTGGCGGCCTGGGGCTGGCGCATCCCGTTCGCGATCGGCGGCGTGCTGGCCATCGTCGTCTTCTGGATCCGCACCGGCCTCGACGAGACCCGCGCCTATCTGAGCGAGACCGCCTCCAGGTCCGAGCGCGGGCGCACCCTGACCCTGCTGCGCCGGCATCCTCGGGAGTTCGCGATCGTGCTGGTGCTGACCGCGTCCGGCTCCTTGGCCTTCTATGCCTATACGACCTACATGCAGAAGTTCCTGGTCAACACCGCGGGGTTCTCCAAGGACACCGGTACGGCGATCATGGCCGCGGTGCTCCTGTGCTACATGCCGATCCAGCCGCTGGTCGGCTGGCTGTCGGACTTCGTCGGGCGCCGCACCACCATCGCCGTCGGCCTGGGCCTGGGCGCGCTCGCCACCTATCCGGTAATGACCGCCATCTCGCATTCCACCTCGGCGTTCGCGGCCTTTGGCCTGATCATGATCCTGATCCTCTGCCACTCCGGCTATTCGGCGGTGAACGCGGTGGTGAAGGCCGAGCTGTTCCCGGCCTATATCCGCGCGCTCGGGGTCTCCCTGCCCTATGCGCTGGCCAACGCCCTGTTCGGCGGCACGGCGGAATATGTGGCCGAGTGGCTGAAACAAGCCAGGATCGAGAGCGGCTTCTACATCTACGTCGCGTTGGTCATGATGGGCGGCGCCATAGCCGCCGCGCGCCTTCGCAACACCAACGTCACCAGCCAGCTCGCCGATGATTGACCTTAGCCCCTTCTACCTAAGCCCGCTGAACATCGCCGCGTTCAGCCTGTTCGCCGTCTGCTGGTTGGGCTACCAGCCGCTGCTCACCCTGCTGGGCCGCCGCGGTGGGGCGGTGATCAACACAGACCTGATGGTGGTGCGCAGCGCCTGGATGCACAACATGGCCAGGCGCGACAACCGGTTCATGGACGGCCAGCTGCTCGCCCAGACCCTGAGCTCCTCGTCCTTTTTCGCCTCCTCGAACCTGATCCTGATCGCCGCCACAGCCGGCGTGCTATTCGGCGGCCAGGCAAGCTTCCGCAATGTCTCCAGCCTGGTGGTGATCAAGACCTCGTCTCGGGTGCTGTTTGAGATGCAGCTGGCCCTCGTGGTGGTCACACTCGCCCGCGGCCTGCTGGATTTCATCTGGGGAATCCGCCAGTTGAACTATGTGCTGGCGGCTATCGGGGCGACGCCCGAACGGGCCGACGACAATTCGCATCACGCCTTCGGCGACGTGGCCGGACGGCTGCTGAACCCGGCGCTGCATTCGGTGAATTCAGGCGTGCGCGGCTACTACTTCGCGCTGGCTGCGGCGGCCTGGCTGTTCGGGCCTGTCACGTTCATGGTCGCCACCCTGGGCGCGACCTACCTCCTGGTCTGGCGTCAGCGCCGCTCGCCCGCCGCCTACGCCATCGCCGACCTGCGCAAGCTGATCGAGAGCTATTCGCCGCCGAACGTGAAACCCAAGATACCTGTCGAATCCAGACGAGGCCGCACGTCTCTCCCGTGACGCGGCCATTCGCGTCGGCCAAAGCTGGCCGCAACCGGGAAGGACGAGACGATGCAATTTCTGCTTATCATCTACAGCGATGAAGGCCTGCAGGACCAGGCGGTGATGCAGGAGATAACCGCCGCCCATATGCGCCTGGGCGCCGAGTTGCAGGAGAGCGGCGCCATGGTCGGTGGCAACCGCCTGCGGCCCTCCGACACGGCCACCACAATTCGCACGACGGGCGGTGTCCAGAGCCTGCATGACGGCCCCTACGCCGAGACCCGCGAACAGCTGGGCGGCTATTATCTGGTCGAAGCGCCCGACCTCGACGCCGCCGTCGCCTGGGGCAAGAAGATCCCCGGCGGGCCGAACTACGCCATCGAGGTCCGGCCGATCTGGCCGCTCGGCTAGGCTGAGCCGTGCAGGCGGAGCGCATCCTGGCCGAAACCGTGCGCGAGGCGGGCGACCGCATCCGCGCGGCGCTCGCCATGCGCTTCCGCGACCTGGACATGGCTGAGGAGGCCTTCGCCTTCGCCAGCCTTCGGGCCGTAGAGACCTGGTCGCGCGACGGCCCGCCGCGCGACCCGGCCGCCTGGCTCTATGCCGTGGGGCGACGGCGGGCCTTCGACCTCGGCCGCCGGGCCACGGTACGCGCTGATGCCGTCCACGACGCACCGGAGCCGGAACCTGATCCAGAGACGATCCTGATGGCGGCCTTCGAGCCGATCCCGGACGAGCGGCTGCGGCTGATCTTCGTCTGCTGCCACCCGGCCCTGGCGCCCGAGGCGCGGATCGCGCTCACCCTGCGCACGCTGTACGGCCTGTCGGTGGAGCGGATCGCCCGCGCCTGGCTGACCAGCGAAGTCGCCATGCTGCAGCGGCTGACGCGGGCCAAGCGCAAGATACGCGACGCCGGCATCCGCTTCGAGATCCCGGGCCCCGACGCCTGGCCGGAGCGGCTGGACGCGGTGCTCGCCACTCTCGAGATCGCCTACGCCCAGGCTTACGAGGACGCCGCCGGCGCCGGCGACGCTGCGGACCTGGCCGCCGAGACCCTCCGGCTTTCGGGCCTCCTTGTGGAGCTCGCGCCCGCTGAGCCGGAGGTGCTGGGGCTGGCCGCCCTGATCCGCCTGACCGAGGCGCGCCGCCCCGCGCGCCTGGACGAGACCGGCGCCATGATGCCTCTGTCGGAACAGGACATGGGTCTGTGGGACCGCCGGCTGATCGGCGAGGCCATGGCGCTTCTGCGTCGCGCCGCCGAACTCGGCCGCAGCGGCCCCTATCAGCTGATGGCGGCGATCCACGGCGTCCACGCCACCCGCCTGGAGACCGGCTTCACCGCCTGGACCCATGTGGTGGCGCTCTACGATGCGCTGTTGGCCGTGCGTCCCTCCCCGATCGCCGCGGTCAACCGCGCGGTGGCCCTGGCCGAGGCCCAGGGACCCGACGCAGGCCTGGCGGCGCTTAGCGCCATCGAAGGACCCGAACGCCTGGCCGCCTGGCTGCCCTACCAGGCCGCCCGCGCCGGCCTCTTCGCCAAGGCCAGCCGCGGAGCCGAGGCGGCCGAGGCCCTTCGCGCGGCGCTGGCGCTGCATCCGGCCCCCGCCGAGCGTCTGTTCCTGGAGCGCCGCCTGGCGGCCCTCGCACAATGATCAATGTAGATGGGGCGCTTCCCATCCATCGCAGGGCTTGGAATAAGGCTCTGGCATGGACGCCGACCACCAGACCCTGACCGCGCCCTTCCGCGACCCGCGCTATGCGCCGAGGCGGCTGGAGATCGAGCACCGCGGCGGCGGCGAGATGGTGCTGATCAATCCCACGCCCTATTCGACCCGTTTCCTGACCATGACCGCGCCCCTCGCTCATTGGGCCAAGGCCGCGCCCCAGCGGGTGTGGCTGGCGGAACGGTCGGGCAAAGGCTGGCGCACCGTCACCTTCGCCGAGGCGCACGAGCAGGTGATGGCGCTGGCCGGGGGTCTCAGGTCCCTGGGCGTCCAAGGCCCCGGCCCGCTGCTGATCCTGGCGCACAACGGGATCGACCACGCCCTGATCGCCTACGCCGCCATGAGCCAGGGCGTGCCGGTCGCGCCGGTCTCGCCGCAATATGGGCTGAAGGGCGCCAATCCCGAGCGCCTGGCGCGCGCCTGCGAGGTGCTGCAGCCCTGCGCGGTCTACACCGACGATGCGGCCCTGTTCGCCGAGGGCCTCGGCGCGCCGTTCCTGGCCGGCTTGCCCACAATCGCCTCGAAACACGCCCGGCCCGGGGACGCCGCCTTCGCCGACCTGGCGCGCAGTCCGGCCGCCGTGGCGACCGCGCAGGCCGGCGACACCGCCAAATACCTGCTGACGTCGGGCTCCACCGGCCACCCGAAGGCGGTGATCTGCAGCCACGCCAACGTGACGCTGAATTCCGCCCAGATCGCTGCCTGCTTCAACGATCCCGACCCGCCGGTGATGGTCAATTCGGCGCCCTGGAGCCACAGCCTGGGCGCCAATTCGATCCTGCACATGTCGGCCTATCGCGGGGGCACGCTCCACATCGACCACGGCCAGCCGACCGCCGCACGGTTCGGCGAGACCGTCAGGAACCTGCGCGAGCTGTCACCGACCTACCAGAACATGGTGCCGGCCGGCTGGATGCTGTTCGTCGACGAACTGGAGAAGGACGAGGCGCTGGCGCGGCGGTTCTTCGAGCGCGTTCGGGTGCTGCAGTACGGCGGCGCGGCGCTGGGCCAGGCGACCGCCGACCGCATCCAGGCCGTGGCGGCGCGCACTGTCGGCGAGAAGATCAGCTTCGCCTCGGGCTATGGCGCCACCGAGACCGGGCCCACGGCGTGCAACGTCCACTGGCCCAACGACGTCATGGGCCTGATCGGCCTGCCGGTTCCAGGGACCTCGGTGCGTCTGGTCCCGATGGCCGGCAAGCTCGACTTCCGGGTGAAAGGGCCGCAGATCACCGCCGGCTATCTGGGCCTGCCGGAGCGCTCGACCGAGGCCTTCGACGACGAAGGCTTCTACATCCTTGGCGACGCCGCGCGGCTGGTCGACCCTGACGACCCGACCCGGGGCATGGTCTTCGACGGACGGCTGTCGGAGAATTTCAAGCTAGCCAGCGGCACTTTCGTCGGCGTCGGCGACCTCCGGATCGGCGCGGTTGGCGCTATCGGCGGGGCGGTCACCGACGCTGTGGTCTGCGGCGAGGGCCGCGAGGCCGTGGGCCTGCTGCTCTATCCCAATCCGCGGCTGACGCCTGACGCGGTCGCCGCCGCGGTCCGCGCGGGGCTGGAAACCTTCAACGCCAAGGCCCGCGGCTCCGGCGGCCGGGTCGCCCGCGCCCTGGTCCTTCCGGACGCGCCGGACCCGGTCTCCGGCGAGATCACCGACAAGGGCTACATCGCCCAGGCGCTGGCCCGCCAACGCCGGGCCGATGCGATCCAGCGGCTGTTCGCCGTCCCTGCAACCCCCGATGTGATGGTGTTCTGATGAACGGCGCCGACGCCCTGCTCGCGACCCTGATCGCCAACGATGTGACCGCCTGTTTCGCCAACCCCGGCACCAGCGAGATGCAGTTCGTGGCCGCGCTGGATGGCGCCCCGGCCATGCGCCCAGTACTCTGCCAGTTCGAGGGCGTGGCGACCGGCGCCGCCGACGGCTACGGCCGCATGGCCGGCAAGCCCGCCTGCACCCTGCTGCATCTGGGTCCCGGCTACGGCAACGGAGTCGCCAATCTGCACAATGCGCGGCGCGCCTTCACGCCGATCGTTAACGTGATCGGCGACCACGCCACCTATCACCGCCAGTACGACGCGCCGCTGAACTCCGACATCGCCACCCTGGTGAAGCCCAACTCGCTGTGGGCCAAGTCGGCCGACAGTCCGGACACGGTCGCCAGCCTGGCAGCCGAGGCGGTGGCCGCCAGCTTCGGGCCGCCCGGCGGCCCGGTGAGCCTGATCCTGCCGGCCGACAGCGCCTGGCTCCCGGCCCCGGGCGAGCCGGTGATCGCCCAGAGGCCGATGCGACCGGCGCCGGCCGCCTCGGCGATCGAGGCGGCCGCCCGCGCACTCAAGGCCGCCAAGAATCCCGTCGTGCTGATCGGCGGCCAGGCCTGCCTCGCGGCCGGCCTCAGCGCCGCGGCGCGCCTGCAGGCCACGGGCGTCACGGTCTACTCAGACACCTTCATCGCGCGCACCCCCCGCGGCGCCGGCGCCTTCGCGCCCAAACGCATGCAGTATTTCGGCGAGATGGCCCTGGCCGAGCTCGAGGGCGTCGACCTGATGGTCTACGCCGGAACCGCCATGCCGGTGGCCTTCTTCGCCTATCCGGACCGGCCCAGCGTGCTGGTTCCCGAAGGCTGCAAGACTTTGACCCTGGCGGAGCGCAGCGAGGACGCTGTCGCCGGCCTCACCGCCCTGGCCGATGCGCTCGACGCGCCGAAGGAGGGGGCCGTCCAGCCGCTGGCGCTGCCGGACGCCGCGCCGACGGGGAAGCTCACGGCCTATGCGGTCGGCGCTTCCATCGCCCGCCATATGCCTGAGGGCGCCATCGTCTGCGACGACAGCGTCACCTCCGGCGCCGGCGTCGCCGCCGCCGCCGCCACAGCCCGGCCGCACGAGGTGCTGGCGCTCACCGGCGGCGCGATCGGCGCCGGCCTGCCGCTGGCCATCGGCGCCGCGGTCGCCGCGCCGGATGCGAAGGTCCTGTCGCTGAACGGCGACGGCGCGGCGATGTACACGATCCAGGCGCTGTGGACGATGGCGCGGGAGAACCTCGACATCACCGTGGTGGTGTTCGCCAATTACACCTACCGCATCCTGAACATCGAGATGCTGCGCACCGGCGCAGGTGAGGCCGGACCTTCGGCGCGCAAGCTGCTGGAGCTGGGCGATCCGAAGATCGACTTCGTCGCCCTGGCCAAGGGCCTGGGCCTGCCGGCTGTGCGCTGCGAAACCGCTGAGGCGTTCGAAACGGCCTTCGCCGGCGCCATGGCCCAGCGCGGCCCGATGTTCATCGAAGCGGCTATTTGATTTCCCTTCCCGCAACGCTGGAAAGGAAAAAGGCCCGCGGCGTAAACCGCGGGCCGTGTTCTCGGCCGATAGAGCTGGACGTCAGCCCTTCTTCTTGTTGGTCGGCAGCACGCAGTTGCCGGCGAAGGAGCAGGCGACGGCTTCCTTCGGCGTGCCCGGGTCGGTGTATTCCACCATGTAGCCCGGCAGGCCGTCGGCGCAGGCGACTTCCAGGCGCATGCTGCCGGTCGCCGCCTTCAGCGGCTGGCCGACGCTGGAGACCGTGCAGTCCTTCTTGTCGAACTTCTTCAGGTCGGCGGTAAGGCCCGAGTAGTCGACCTTGCCCAGCGAGCAGCGGAAGCCCGCCAGCAGCGCGTGGCCGCAGTCATAGACCACGCCCTTGCCGCTGGCCGGGAAAATGCCGATCGCGCCGTTCCCGTCGCCGCAGACCATTTCGACGACTTCCTTGTCGCCCTGGGTCGGGAAGATGGCGTAGCGGGTCACCGCGCAGTCGGAGCCCGCGGCCTTCGCCAGCTTGGTGTAGAGGCCGGCCTGCTCGGCGGTGGCCGCGCGGGTGTCGGTGAGCGTGCAGGTGCCGGGCGGCACCTTGGCGCAGTCGAGGCTCTGGGCGACCTGGCCGGTCATGCTGGCCTTGACGATCCAGCCCTTGCCGTCGGCGCAGGAGAACTCATAGCCCTCGGTGCCGTCGGTCAGCAGGCCGATGAACCGGCGGTCCTTCACGGTGCAGCCGACGTTGGCGCTGGCGGCGAACTTGTCGGCGATGGTCAGACGTCCCGCGGGCGAGCCCATCATGCATTTCACGTTGGCGTTGGCCGCGTCGTAGGCGAGGCAATTCAGAGCCGTGGCTTCCTTGGAGACCAGCAGCGGGGCGCTGGCGGTCACCATGTAGCCGGAGCCACCGGGGCACAGCACCTCGAAGATGGTGTTGTTGGCGGTCTGACCGACGCCGCGGATATTCTCCGGCGCACAGGGCACCTTGGCCTTGGCGACCAGCGTGGCGACGGCCGGCATCACGTCGAGGTTGGCCGGCAGGATACAGGGGTTGCCGGGCTTGGTCAGGTCGGCCGGATAGTTGGCCACCAGGCAGCTGTACATGGTCGGCGCCGCGGTGCCGTTGGTCTGCACCAGGAAGCCGATGGAGCCCGGGCCACAGGCCACTTCATAGACGCTGGGGGTGACCCCGGTCTTGGGATCCTTGGCGCCCTTGCCCGCCAGGCGGGCGTCGGAGACCGGGCATTCGACGCCCGCGGCCTGCATGATCGCCGGCGCGTCGGCCATGCCCTGCTTGCGCGAGGCGGCGTCGACGGTGGGCGCCTTGACGGCGGGGGCCGCCATCGCGGCGGCCGGCGCCACCACGGCGACGATAAGGGCGACGAGGAGCCCCAATCCGATTGGCCTCATGACTTCAGTATCTCCTGGACGTTTGTTCCGGGCGTGGGGCCCGTTCGGCGCACATAAGCGCCATGAACCCCATAGGGGTCAAGACGAGGGCGTCGACCTGAGAAACTTCAGCGCGCTTCCAAGGGCTTAGCGAACACCGTTGGGCATTGCGCGGCGAATCTTCAGGCGCCGCGGACCCTTAGCTGGGCGCCGGCCACGCCCACGACCTCGACACGGGCGCCCGCCGCCAAGGTCTCGCCGTCCTCGAGCTCGGCCGCCCATTCCTTTCCGTCGACGAACACCCGGCCCGAGCGACCCACGAAGGCGGCGACCGCGCGTCCCTGGTGGCCGATGAGGCGGCCGACGCTGTCATTGATGTCGCCCCCGGGCTGACGGAACAGCGACTTGGGCAGGTAGCGCCGAGCCAGCAGGATCGAGGCGATCGTCAGCAACGCGAAAACCAGCACAGCATCGGAAGGGCTCAAGCCGGCGAAGGTCGCCAGAAAGGCCACAAGCGCGGCCACGCCGGCAGGCCAGAGCAGCCAGCCGGAGCCGGTCATCACTTCGACCACCAGGAACAGGGCCGCGACCGCCGCCCAGCTCCAGAAGGGGTGGGCCAGATAGAGGCTCATCGGGTCGGGCATGGTTCAGCTCCCCGCCGGCGGGACCGCCGTGCCGCCGCGGGTCGCCGGCCGCGCCGCGGGATTGGCGCGCGGCGGGACCGGCGGTTGCTCGGCCTGGGCGCTCCGTACGAGTTCGCCGATGCCGGCGATGGAGCCCACCAGCGAGGCCATGTCGGCGGGCACGATCACGGTGCGTTGCTGCGGGCTGTCGGCCAGCTTGCCGAAGGCTTCCACGTACTTCTGGGCGATGAAGTAGTTGATGGCGTTGACGTCGCCCTTGGCGATGGCGGTGGAGACCAGCTCCGTCGCCTTGGCCTCGGCGCCGGCAGACCGCTCGCGGGCTTCGGCGTCGCGGAACGCGGCCTCCTTGCGGCCCTCGGCCTGCAGGATCGCCGACTGTTTCTGGCCCTCGGCCACGGTGATCGCCGCCTGCTTCTCGCCGTCGGCCTCGGTGATCACCGCCCGGCGCTCGCGCTCGGCTTTCATCTGGCGGGCCATGGCGTTGGTGATGTCCGGCGGCGGCTGCAGGTCCTTGATCTCGATGCGCGCCACCTTGACGCCCCAGGGGTTGGTCGCCGCGTCGATCACCTCCAGCAGCCGCGAGTTGATGTGGTCGCGCTGCGACAGCACCTCATCCAGCTCCATGTTGCCGACCACGGTGCGCAGGTTGGTCATGGTCAGCTGGGTGATGGCGAAGTCGAGGTTGGTGACCCGGTAGGCGGCGGCCGCAGCGTCCATCACCTGGATGAAGACGATGGCGTCCACCTGGACGGTGACATTGTCCTTGGTGATCACCTCCTGCTGCGGCACCTGCAGCACCTGCTCCATCATGTTGATGCGCCGCCCGATGCCCTCGACGAAGGGGGTGAGGAAGCTGATGCCCGGCTTCAGAGTGCGGGTGTAGCGGCCGAACCGCTCGACGGTCATCTCGCGTCCCTGCGGAACGATCTTGATCGCCCCCAGCGCCACCAGCAGAGCCAGAACCGCGAAGATCGCGGCGACAATCGTGATGACCATGAGCCTCCCCCAACCGTTTGCGCGAGCTTAGTCACCGGCCCGGTCCAACGCCATGGAAACCCGCCGCGCGCCGGCAAGGCCACACTCGCGCCCGGCCGCCAGGTCTGCTAGCGACGCGGCCATGTTCTGGAAGACCACCGCCATCCTCGCCTGCGCGATCCTGGCCACGGGCGCAGCGAAAAAACCCGCGCCGGCGGCCGCGGCTGCCGCCGCTGGCGCGCCGGCGCCGGCCAAGCCCGCCGCGGCGGTCAAGCCCGACGCACCCTTCGACGCCCGCGATCCGGCGAGCCTCGTCGCCCTGCTGGCGACCGCCGGCGCCAAGGCCTCGCTGGTGCATCGGGAGGACGATGCGGTGCTGGTCACCGTCACCTCGACCGCTGCCGACTTCTCCGCCCAGTACGCCGGCTGCAACGCCCAGGGGCGGGCCTGCAAGGTGGTGCTGTTCGACAACATGACCGACCAGCCGGGCCCGACCTTCGCCCAGCTCAACGCCTTCAACCAGACGTCGGCCATGTGCCGGAGCTATGAGGACAAGGCGTCCAAGCCGCACGTGGTCTATTCGACCCTGCTGTTCGAAGACGACAGCCGCGACCGGATGAAGGTCCAGGTGGCCGCCTGGACCGGCTGCGTCGCCGAATTCCGCAACTTCCTGAAGGACCCGAACGACTACCTGGCGAACGCGCCCTAGGCCCACCTCCCCCGCGCAGCGGCGGGAGGGGGACCAACGGCCGAAGAGCGAGCGGTGGAGGGGCTAACGTCAGGCTCGGCGGACAGCTGACTTTATCGACGCTCAGCAACTGGGGCTCGCCCCCTCCACCATCGGCTCTTTGGCCGCCGTTCCCCCCCGCCATTGCTGCCCGCGATTCGCCCTAAGCTCGCACTTTCGCCCTCAGCCTCGCCACCCGATCGATCGCGCCCTCGGCCTCGGCCATGATCCGCGCCACGATCTCGCCGGCGGGCAGGACGTCGCGGACGCCGCCGGCCGACTGGCCCATGGCGAAGGCGGAGCGGTCGATGTCCAGGCCATCGATCTGGCCGCCGATGCCGCCCATGACGCCGGCGCGGCTCGACAGGATGGCCTGCTGCGGGAAGGGCTGGATGTCGGCGGCGCGGCTCTCCCATTCCTCGACGTAGGGGTTCTTCTTCACCCGCATGGGTTTGCCGGAATAGCTGCGGGTGCGAATCGTATCCTCGTCGGAGGCCTCGACGATCACCTCGCGGTACATCTGCCCGGCGTGGGCTTCTTCGGACGCAATGAAGCGGGTGCCCATCCAGACGCCGACCGCGCCCAGGCTGAGTGCGGCGGCCAGCCCGCGCCCGTCATAGAGCCCTCCGGCGGCCACCACCGGGATCTTCACCGCCTCCACGGCCTGAGCCACCAGCGGCATGGTGCCGACCAGGCCGGTGTGTCCGCCGCCCTCGCCGCCCTGGCAGATCACCGCGTCGCAGCCGGCCTGTTCGGCCTTTACCGCGTGCTTCACCGCCCCGCAGACCACCATAACCTTCAGGCCGGCGGTCTTCAGCTTCTCCATGATCGGCATGGGCACGCCCAGGCCCGCCACGAAGGACGAGGCGCCCTCCTGGATGATGATCTCGACGCTGGCGGTCAGGCTGTCGGGGCTGGCGGCCAGGAGGTCGACGCCGAACGGCTTGTCGGTCAGCGATTTCACCTTGCGCATCTCGTCGCGGATGAAATCGGGCGAGCGGCCGGCCATGCCCAGGACGCCATAGCCGCCAGCGTTGGAGACCGCCGCGACGAGCTCCGCGTAGGAAACCCCGCCCATGCCGGCCAGCATGATCGGGCGTTCGACGCCCAGCAGATCGCAGAGCTTGGTGTGCAGGGTCATGGCGTCCCTCCTCAGAAGATCGTGTAGCCGCCGTCGATCACGAAGCTGTCGCCGGTGTGGAAGCGCGAGGCGTCGGAGGCCAGGTAGACCGCGATGCCGGAGAAATCGTCGCCCTCGCCCCAGCGGCGGAAGGGTACGCGGCGGATCACCTGGTCGTTGAACTTGTCGTTGCCCTGGGCCCCGGCGGTCATGTCGGTGGCGATCCAGCCGGGCAGGATGGAGTTGGCCCGCACGCCATGGCGCGCGTACTCGACCGCTAGGCCGCGGACCATGGCCAGTACGCCGGCCTTGGTGGAGGCGTAGGCCTCGTTGCGCGGCGCGCCATGGATGGCCGAGGTGGAGGAGGTCACCACCAAAGAGCCGCCGGGATCGCCGTCCTTCGCGCGCTCGACCATGTGGCGGACCGCCTCACGGAAGGTCCAGAACACAGCGTCCAGGTTCACGGTGGTCACCCGGCGCCACTTCTCCGTGGTCATTTCGTCGAAGGGCGCACCGCCGCCGATGCCGGCGTTGGCCGCGCAGAAGTCGAGCCGGCCGAGCGTCTTGATCACCTCGGCGAGGCCGGCCACGACCGCGGCCTCGTCGGCCACGTCGACCTTCTGCACCAGCACCTCGCCGCCATAGGCCTTGAGCGCCGCCTCGGCTTTCGCGTTCTTGTCCGGGTTCTGACCCCAGATGGCGACCTTGGCGCCGGCGGCGGCCAGGCCTTCGGCCATGCCAAGGCCGATGCCGCCGTTGCCGCCGGTGACCAGCGCCACCTTCCCCGTCAGGTCGAAGGGCTTGAACGCCATGACCGATGCCTCCCTTTTCCGTTGTTGTAGCTCACAATTGGGCTGCGGCCTTCGCGGCCGCGCGCACCTGCGCCACCGGCGGCGGTTGCGGCCGGGCGAAGGTGAACTCCTCGTCGCTCGAAAGCGAGGGGACGAAGCGGTAGCCGTCGACGTCGAAGGCCTTCAGATCCTCCGGCCTGTCGATCCGGTTGTCGATGGCGAAGCGCGCCAGGGCGCCGCGCGCCCGCTTGGCGAAGAACGACATGATCCGCGCCTCGCCGTCCTTCTCTTCCAGGAACCGGCACGCGACCACGCCAGCCTTGAGCGTGGCCCGGTCGACGGCGCCGAAATATTCCTGGCTGGCGCAGTTGATGACCACCTTGCGCTTGTGGCCGGCCAGCGTCGCGTCGAGCGCCTCCGACACCCGTGGCCCCCAGAAATCGTAGAGGCTCTGGCCGCGCCTGGTCTTGATCCGCACGCCCATCTCCAGCCGGTAGGGCTGGATGGCGTCGAGCGGGCGCAGCACGCCGTAGAGGCCGGACAGGATCCTCAGGTGATCCTGCGCCCAGCCCAGCGCGCGTTTGTCCAACTCACGCGCCTTGAGGCCCAGATAGACGTCGCCGTTGAAGGCGAAGGCCGCCTGCAGGCCCTCCTCGCTGTCCGGCTGGAAGGCCTGGAACCGTTCGCGGTTCAGCTTCGCCAGCGGGTCGGAGAGATCCATCATCCGCTTCAGGTCGATCACCCTCAGCTTTTTGGCGACGGCCGCCAGCTCGGCGGTGTGCTCGGCCATCTGCGGCGCGCTCATCGGCGCGCGGATCGGCGGGGCCGTGAAATTGAGGGACTTGGCCGGAGAAAGGACGATGAGCATCGAGCGATGCTTTGCCGTGTCCCGGACAGCAAGCCAAGACCCAAAGACCCGCTCGTCCCGCCTTGCTGACCATGCTGTTGTCGGCCATCACATCGGCGATGCTTTTGCCGCGCGCCGCCCGGGCGCTCTTCGTCGGCCTGATGGCGGCGCTCGCGCTCGGCGGCGCGGCCCACGCCGGGCCGCTGGGCGCCTGTATCTGGTCCAAGCTTTCGCCAGCTGAGCACACGAAGGTCCTGGCGGCCTATCAGAAGGACATGGGCGCCGGCGCGGCCGTGCTGGAGAAGCTCAGTGGCCCGCTCAAGGCCAGGGCCACGCTCTGCGCCAAGCGAAGCGACATCCCACCCGACTGGATCCAGACCGTCACCGGATCGGAGGCCGTGCAGGTCTACGCCGCTGACGCGTTGC
>NZ_SSMZ01000242.1 GCF_004799395.1 Phenylobacterium sp. | reverse complement strand
ACCATGCCGAGCCGCTGTCGGCGGACGAGGCTCGGAAAGAGGCGCAGGGGTACTTCGACGAGTGGTTTCCGAGCGCGACAAACTTCAAGGCGTTAGCAAGCGCAGCGGTCGAAAAGGGCATGTCGAAGGAAGCGGCCTTCCTTTTACACCAAGCTACCGAACGCCTGTACCACTGCGTCCTTCTGGTTCTGACGCTCTACTCGCCGAAGTCCCACAAACTGAATTTCCTGCGCTCTCAGGCCGAGCGATTGGCGCCATCGCTCATTGCGGCGTGGCCCCGGGAAACCCGATCCGAGCAGCGCAGCTGGGAGCTATTGCGGCGCGCTTATGTCGACGCTCGGTACTCCCCTCACTACAAGATCACTGCCGAGGAACTGGGGTGGCTCGGCGAACGCGTGGCCGTGCTCGGGGAATTGGTGCGCAGCGCCTGCCAGGCCCATCTATCCGCGTAGTCTCGCGGCTGACGGCCTTGGCGCAAAACAAAGGGCGCGCCCTTGCGGGCGCGCCCTCCGATCCGGAAATCCGGGGTCTTAGAAGCGGTATTGGAACTCCACGCCGAAGGTGCGCGGCGGGGTCAGCAGGTAGTTGTGGGTGATGCCGCCCGGGCCGAAGCCGGTGGCGACGCCATTGACCGACAGGCCAGGGACGCTGGCCAGGCCGGGGGTGATCGCTCCGCCCGACGCCGCCACCGTCGCCAGCGGATAGACCCCGGTGTTGCGGGTGCCCGACGCCGCGGAGTCGTAGCCGAGGGTGTCGAACATGTTCTTCACATAGGCGATGATCGAGTACTTGTTGTCCTTGTCCTTCCAGGTCACGCGAGCGTCGACCTGATCCCACGACGGCGAGGCGTCGTAGTCGCGCTTGAAGATCGAGGCGTACTCCTTGTCGCGCCAGACATAGCTGACCGACGGCGACAGCGACCCCGGTGCGAAGTCGAAGGTGTAGAGGATGTTGATCGCCACCTTGTTCTCAGGCTGCGACGGCAGGACGTTGCCCTTCAGGTTCTGCGGCCGCTGCACCAGGCCGGTGGTGACGTCGCAGAGCGGGTTCGGGTTGGGATTGGCCGCCGTGGGCGTCGAGCCGGTGCCTGTGCAGGTCTGGACCACGGGATTGATCGGGGTCGCACCCGGTTGCAGGGCTTCCGGGTCCTGCGGGTCGACGATGTTGGTCAGCGATTTGATCCCCGTGGGGTTCCACGAGTAGTTGAACAGGATCTTCAGGTTGTCGATCGGCGCCCAGGTGGATTCGAACTCCACGCCATAGCTGTAGGACTTGGGCACGTTCAGGAACAGGCTCTGGTTGACCGCCAGGTTGCCGGAAGTATTGGTCACCGTCAGCGGAGCCTGGAAGTCCAGATAGTCGTAGTAGAAGGCCGCGATATTGGTCTGCAGGGTGCGGCCGAAGTCCTTCTTGAGGCCGACTTCGTAGTCGTTCAGGTGCTCGGCGCCCGTGGCGGGGAATTGCCCGCCCGTGGAGCCCGCGCCCACGAAGAGGCCGGCCTGCTTGTAGCCGCGGCTGTAGGACGCGTAGGCCGTGGTGTCCTTGTCCGGCGTCCACTGCAGGTTGAGGGTCCCGGTCACCGCCTGGGAAGAGACGCTGTAGTCCCGGGTCGCCGAACCGTCCGGCGAGTAGGTCACACCGCCGGGCTGGCCATTGGCGACCACGCCGGTCGGCAGAAGCGGGCCCGAATAGACGATCGAATGGGTGACATCCAGCGGGAAGGAATACTGGCCGAAGAGTTGCGGCGTGCTGGCGCAGGCCGTAGTCGCGAAGCACACGCTACGCAGGGTTTCCGACCCGAATTCGTGGTCGTGGCTCCAGCGCAGGCCGGCAGTCATTTTCCAGTCGTCGGCGAACTTCCAGTCGAGCTGGCCGAACACGGCATAGGACGTATCGTGCATGTCCGGCCGGTCGTCGTAGATGCGGTTCAGGTATGCCGCGCTGTTCGAGGCGCCGACGGAATTGATAGGCGTCGCCGTCGTAAGCTGGGTCTGCTGCGGCAGGTTCTGGAAGACCGGCTGGATGATGCCTTCCTGATAGAAGTAGAGGCCACCCAACCACTGCAGGGGACTGTCGCCGGTGGAGGCGATATTGATCTCGTGGCTGAAGTTGTGGAAATCCTCTTCGTAGGTTTGGACGCTCGCCGGGAAGACGTTGAGGCCGGCGCAGCTGCCGGGCGCCACGAAGGCGTTGGACAGGCCGCAGGGCTGGGTCGACGTATTGGCCGGCAGAAGCGGATTGAACGGCGCCGGGTTGATCGTGAACGAGCTGATCGGCGAGCCGGCCCCGCCGCTGATGTCGCTCTGCAGCGTGTAGTGATAGTTCGTGCCGCCGGCGATGTACTTCAGATCGAACGCCGGGAAGTGATAGGTGAAGTTCCACGTGCCGATATAGGTGTCGTCGAGCGAGACCGACTGCGCATAGTTCGATGCAAACTTGCGCGGATCGCTGGCGGCCGGGTTCGTGCAGCCGGTGGGCGAGGTGTTCACAACATTGCTGACGACCCCGCCGGGGGCGCAGGCGAAGAACGCGTTGACGTTCGAAGCGCCGAACTCTGCGTAGTTGTAGGGGCCGGGCGAGTAGCCGTTGCGGGCGCCTGGGCCGCCGCCGCCGTTGTTCCAACCGACAACCTCGACCTTGCCCCAGAAGTCCAGGTGGTCGCCGACCTTGCCCTGAAGTTGGCCTTCCAGGATGTACTGGTCGATCACATTGCCTTCGGAGGGCATGCCCGGGACGACGTTGGTGAAGTAGCCGTCGCGCTGCTTTTCCCAGTTGCCGGCCAGGCGGTACTGCAGGTCGGGCGCCAGGGGTCCGGAGACCGCGGCTTCCAGCAGGGTTCGCCCGTAGTTGCCGACTGTGGCGCGGATTTCGGCGTAGGGATCTTCGGTCGGGCGCCGCGAAATCACGTTGATGGCGCCGCCGATCGAGTTGCGGCCGTAGAGGGTGCCCTGCGGACCGCGCAGCACTTCCACCCGGTCTGTGAAGATCGGCGTCTTGCCGGCCGGCACCGTCGAGGAGCTGTAGACGCCGTCGTCGTAGAGCGCCACGGAGTTGGCGATCGGGTGGGAGTTGGTCAGGCGGGCCAGACCGCGGATGCTGTTGCGGTCGTTGGAGCTGGAATAGTTCAGGCCCGGGGTGAAGTTGGTCATGTCCTGGATCGTGTTGATCCCGATCAGGTCACGGCTAGCCGATGTGAAGGCCGAGATGGCGACCGGCACGTCCTGCAGGCTCTGGGCCCGCTTTTCGGCGGTGACCACAAGCTCTTCGATGGTGTTCGAAGCCCCCGCGGCCGCTGCGGCGGTGATGGCGATTTTCGATTGAGCATGCGCCGACGTCCCAAGAACGGCGGCGAACAGCAGTGCGCTTGACGCCAGAAGGCGAACCTTGTGTTGCAACTTATCCTCCCCAGTGGCCAATCAGGCCTTTGATTAGATTAGAGTTTTCTTGTGTTTCGGCGCGCTCGCGGGTGTGGCGCCCGCAAGCTGCGCCGCAGTCGGTTCTAGAGACCGAATTCTCTGGATTGCCCGGAGTCAGCCGGGCGCAGACGATGGCGCGGCGGAGCGAACTCACGATCGCGCGCCCGGCCTGAAGCCGCCCCTTGCCCCCATGTTGTCCTCCCTGCCGCACGTTTGGCGGACTTCGTCAGGCGTTCCGCAGCCGCTCGGCCGCAGTCACCCAATCCTTTTGTTCGTCGAACGTGCGGTAGAGGTTCGAGAGCGTCAACGGTTTTCGCTCTGACAGAACGCCAATTTTCAGAAAGTCGGCATGGCCGCCACAGATTCGCCTCAAAAAATCAACGGCGCCAAAAAACAAGGGCGCGCCCTTTCGGACGCGCCCCAAGAGCCGCAGGACGGCTGTTTTAGGTCTAGAAGCGGTATTGCAGCTCCACGCCGTAGGTGCGCGGCGGGGTCAGCGGGTAGGTGATGTCGAAGCCCGGCTGCACGGCGTTGACGCCGCCGGTGGTGCCGGCGAGGCGGGCCCCGCTCGCGCCGCCGTCGTAGCCAAGCTGGTTGAACAGGTTCTTCACGTAGCCGATGACCGAGTACTTGTTGTCCTTGTCCTTCCAAGTCAGGCGCGCGTCCACCTGGGCCCACGAGGGGCTCTCGTTGTAGAACCGCTCGAAGATCGAGCCGTACTGCTTGTCGCGCCAGATGTAGCTCACCGACGGTGAGAGCGAGCCCTGGTCGGTGATCCAGGTGTAGAGGACGTTCAGCGCAACCTTGTTCTTGGTCGACTGCGGCAGTTGGTTGCCGCTCAGGTCCTGACCGCGCTCCACGAAGCCGGTGTAGACGTCGCAGACGCCGGTCGGGTTGGCGGCGCAGGTGGTGAGCGCGCCGATCGGCTTGGCGCCCGGCTGCACCGCGGTCGGGTCGGACGGATCGATGACGCCGGTCAGTTGCTTGATGTAGGCGTCGTCGAAGGCGTAGGTCAGCGCGATCTGCAGGTGGTCGATCGGCGACCAGATCGATTCCAGCTCGATGCCGTAGCTGACCGCCTTGGGCACGTTCAGGAACACGCCCTGAGCCTGCTGCACGCCGCCGCTCACGGCCGGGATGGTCACCGGCGCCTGGAAGTCCTGGTAGTCCAGATAGAAGATCGCCGCGTCGATCTGCAGGGTGCGGTTGAAGAGGTCCTTCTTCAGGCCGATCTCGTAGTTGTTGGCGTGTTCCGGCCCGGTTTCGGGCGAGCTGCCCAAGGTGGTGGAGATGCCGACGTTGAAGCCGCCGGCCTTATAGCCGCGGCTATAGCGGGCATACATCATGGTGCCGCGTTCGGGGTCCCACTGAAGGCCGGCCGTGCCTGTGACCGCCGAGAAGTTGGCGTCGTAGCTGCGGTGGGCGAAGCCGTCCGGCGTGAAGGTCACGCCGCCGATGCCGCCGGGAACCACGCCGGCCGGCGTCGAGGTCAGGTTCACCACCGCGGCGGTCACGTCGACCGGCGGAGTGAAGGTGTTGCCCAGGCCTTCCGGAGTCGCGCCGCCAAGGCAGGACGTGACCGCGTAACAAACCACGCGCACGGCCTCGGTGCCGTACTTGTGGTCGTGGCTGTAGCGAAGGCCGAGCGTGGTCTTCCAGTCCGAGGCGAACTTCCAGTCGATCTGGCCGAAGCCCGCGTAGGACTCGTCGTGCATGTCCGGACGGTCGTCGTAGGGACGCAACAAGGTGTCAGCCGACACCGGCCCGGTCAGGGACGGGACAGCCGCGACGATGCTGCTGGAGCCCAGTTGCGTCTGGCTGGACATGGACGTGAAGACCGGCTGCTCGACGCCTTCCTTGTAGTAGTAGGCGCCGACCAGCCACTGCAGCGGGCCTTCGCCGCTGGAGGACAGGTTGAACTCGTGGCTCACCCAGTGCTTGTTCTCCTGATAGGTCGAGGAGTACTGCGGCAAGACCCTCACGCCGGTGCAGGCGCCCGGCGCCGCCAGATTGGTCGCCGCGCAGGGCTGCGCCGCGATCGGAACGGCCGGATTGAAGGTCGAGATCGGAAGGGTGAAACCCTCGATGGCCGTCGCGTCCTGGTCGGCGATCAGGGTGTAGTGGTAGTTGTCGTAGCCGCCGATGTATTTCAGGTCGGCGCCGTCGAAGTGGTAGGTCCACTGGGTCGAGAAGATGTAGGTCTCGTCCAGGGACACCGAGTTCGGGGTGTCCGAGGCGAAATCGCGCGGGTTGCTGTTGGCCGGTTGCGCGAACCCGGC
>NZ_SSMZ01000241.1 GCF_004799395.1 Phenylobacterium sp. | reverse complement strand
CGGTCGTGTAGCCCAGACCCTGTTCCAGCCAGTCGTGCAAGCCGCCGACGTAAGCGCCATTGATGCCGGTGTCCGACGGATCGTATTCCGGGTTCTCGCCGGCGTTGTCGGTGTTGATGCCGGTGAAGCGGGTGTCGTAGCGGCCGAGAATCCGGTTCTGGTCGCGCAGCAGCTCGGTGCGGAAGCGGGACAAGTCCACGCGCAGGTTCGCTCGTTTGATGAAGTCCACCGGGATGCCGATGTAGGCCGAGAGCTGCTTGGCGGTGGCGTCGAATTCCTCTGGCGAGATGTTGCCGCCCTTGGTGAGCGCCGCCAGGTAGGGGCCCGCCGCCCAGGCGCGGACTTCCTTCAGATAGGCCGGCAGGTCGGCCGGCTGGGTCGCCGACTTCTTCCAGTAGACGGCGGTCGCCGCGAAGCTCGGGACGTAGCTGACGTAGGAGTGGTCGAAGCCACTATCGTGGGCGCCGTAGTTCAGCACCGAGGAGAGCAGCAGCACGCCGTTCACCTGCATGCCGCGCTGCTGCAGCGCATAGACCAGGCCCGCCGAGCGGGTCGTGCCGTAGCTCTCGCCGAACAGGAATTTCGGCGAGTTCCATCGGTGGTTGATGGTGATGTAGCGCTGGATGCCGCGCGCGAAGGCGTCGATGTCCTGATCCACGCCCCAGAACTCGGTCCCCTTGGTGTCGCCGAGCGGGCGCGAATAGCCCGCGCCGATGGCGTCGAGGAACACCATGTCGGACTTGTCGAGCAGCGACTGGTGGTTCTCGGTGATCGTGAACGGCGCATTGTGCGTGGCGTTCGGCGAGTCGGTCATCACGTGCATCGGACCGGCCAGGCCCATGTGCACGAACAGCGACGACGAGCCCGGGCCGCCGTTGTAGCTGAAGGTCACCGGGCGGTTGGGATCCTTCGGGCCGTCGGCGGTGTAGGCCACGTAGAACATCGAGGCGATCGGTTTGCCGTCGTCCGAGCGCAGCGTCAGCGTGCCGGCCGTGGCGGTGTAGGGGATGGTCTTGCCGTCGATGGTCACCGTGTGGTGCGAGACCTTGGCGACCTCGTTGACCGGAGCGGTGGCGATGTCACTGTCGCCGATCTTGTGCTCGCCGGCTTCGGCGCCGCGGACCGTGCGGCGCTCGACCACGAGGCCGGTGTTGTTCGGCGGCTCATCCGGGGTGACGCGCGCCGCACGGGCCGAGGCGCTGGGATTGGTCTGCGGCTGCGGCGGCTGCGCGAACGCGACTGTGGCGGAAAGGCCCAGCGCGACCATTGCGGCCGCGGTCTGACGGATCATACGTGTACCCCTTGAAAAGGACCTGGAAAGGCGTGGCGACACGCGCGCGCCCCGGCGTGCGACACAACTTCACACGCTTACGTGGCGCAACCTTGCGCCGCTGTGTTGCCGTCACATTTCGCCGCTGCCTTATTCCAGCGGCTTGCGGCGCGCAGGATGCAGGCATGACCAGCGCCCGACGCCCTCATCTCATCCTGGCCGCCCTGGCGGCTCTGGCGCTGGCTGGGTCCGCCCGCGCCGGCGACCCGGAAATGGTCACCACGGCCCCGCCCGCCGCCGCGGGCGCACCCTCCACCGCCACCGGCGCATCATCCACCGCCGCGGGCGCATCATCTAACGTGGCGGACCAGATCGACGCCTATCTCAAGAGCTCGCCGGCGCTCGCCCTGCCGAAGGACACGGCCAGCGGCGTGGTCTCGGGGGACGCGCCGCGCCAGGTCCACGGCGTGGTCGATGTGAGCGTCGGCTCCAACGGCTACCGCAGCGCTTTCGTGGAAAGCGACCTGCCGGTGGGCAAGACCGGCACGCTCAGCATCGCCGTCAGTAAGACCGAGTTCAAAGGCCGCTACGGCGACCGCTACGCCGGCGAGGGGCGCCAGAGCCTCGGTCTGGGCCTGGCCTTGGGCGGCGCCGCGGACCCTGCCAGCCTCGCTTGCCGGCAGGTAGCCGGACCGGGCTACGCCATGTTCGATCCACGGCTGAGCGACAGCCGCCCCTGCCGCACGCCGGAAACGCCGCCTCCGCCGCAATAGGCCGAACCCCTGACGACCCATTGTCGTATATTTCCATTCTCTTCATAGACTAGTTTACATCGCAGACTTAATGGCCTACCGTTCGGATGCCAGCCGGATCGGCTGGCGGCGCGGCCTGGAGTCGGACACTGTCGTCCGACGCCTCCAGCAGACGGGGTCCGGACTTGAAGTCGATGCGCAGCATGAGCGCCCTGGCTCTGGGCCTGGCCCTGGCGACCTGCGTGATGGCCGAGGCCCGGGCCCAGGCAAAGCCGGCGCCGACCTCGGCCGAAGGCGCCGCCCAAGCCGAGGGCGGCAACGGCAGCATGGGCCAGTTTACTGGCGCCGGCGGCGACCCGGCGCTGGGCGAGAACCTCTACAAGTCGAAGTGCGCGAGTTGCCACGACACCCCCTCGGGCCGCATCCCGCCCAAGGCTGCGATCGCCCAGAACACCCCGACCTTCATCGTCTCCGCCCTGGTGGAAGGCGTGATGCGGCCGATGGCGTTCGGCATGGCGCCGCACGACATCGCCTCGGTCGCGGCCTACTTGTCGGCCCGCAAGGACGGAGGCCTGGGCGCTGGCGTGCTGGAGGCTCCGGCCTGCACGGACAAGCCGGGCGCGTTCACCTTGGCCGGACCGGCCTGGAACGGCTGGGGCAATGGCGAGACGCAAGGCCGCTTCCAGCCCAAGCCCGGCCTCAGCGCCGCTGAGGTTCCTCGCCTGAAGCTGAAATGGGCGTTGGCCTATGCGGGAACCCGCAACGGCCAGGCCACAGTGGCGGGCGGACGGCTATTCCTCGCCTCCAGCTCCGGCGCGGTCTATGCGCTCAACCCGCAGATCGGCTGCGCCTACTGGCGCTTCGATGTGCCCGGCGGATCGCGCAGCAGCGTCACCGTGGGCAAGTTGGCGAACGGAAGGTACGCCGCTTTCCTCACCGGCTGGACCGAGCGCACCGCCTATGCGCTCGACGCCGAGACCGGCGCGCTCATCTGGAAGACCAGGGTCGACAACCAGAACGAGGTGCAGATGACCGGCTCGCCCGTTCTGCACGCCGGCCGGCTCTACATCCCCGTCTCGTCCGCCGAGGAAGCCATCGCCATCGACGACAAGTACGAATGCTGCAAATTCCGCGGCGCGGTGGTGGCGGTCGACGCGGCCAGTGGGAAGGTGGCGTGGGAAACCTTCATGGGTCCCGAGCCCAAACCGTTCAAGAAGAACCCCAAGGGCGTGCAGATGTACGGGCCCGCGGGCGCGGCGATCTGGGGGTCGCCGACGATCGACGCCAGGCGCGGCCTGCTCTACGTGACCACCGGCGACAGCTACACCGACCTCGCGATGGACAAGGCCGAGGCGGTCGTGGCGCTGGACCTGAAGAGCGGGGCGATCCGCTGGGCCAATCAGCTCACCAAGGGCGACAACTACATCATCGGCTGCTATGGCCCGACCCCGCGCGCCAACTGCCCTTCGCCGTCCGGGCCGGACTACGACTTCGGCGTCGCCCCGGTGTTGCACACACTCCAGAACGGCAAGCAGTTGATCCTGGTCGGACAGAAATCGAGCCAGGTCTATGCCCTGGATCCCGACGCCAAGGGCAAGGTCGTCTGGGCACATCGCCTGAGCGTCGGCGGGCCGTTGGGCGGGGTCGAGTTCGGCCCGGCCGCCGACCGCGCGAATTACTACGTCGGCATCTCGGACATCTATGTGAAGGACCCAAAGCCCGGCCTCTACGCCTTCCGCATCGCGGATGGGGAGTTGCTGTGGTCGGCGCCCAGCCCCAGCGTCGCCTGCGCTTGGAAGAACCCATATTGCACGGGCGCCATCTCACAGGCGGTGACCGCCATGCCGGGCATCGTCTTCGCCGGCGCCATGAACGGCCACTTCCGCGCCTACGACAGCCAGACCGGCAGGGTGGTCTGGGACGTGGACACCGCCGCGCCCATGTCGTCGGTTTCCGGCAAGGAGACGAAGGGCGGGGTGATGGACGGCGCTGGCGCGACCGTCGCCGGCGGCGCGGTCTATGTGACGTCAGGCTACCAGGGCCGCTCGGGCGCCTCCGGCATGGTGCTGATGGCGTTCTCGGTGGACGGGCGCTAGAGCCCGGCGACGGTTAGGCTATCTTCTCGCGCTCCACATGGGCGGCGTGCATCTGAGCCTCTAGGGCGCTCACCAGTTCGCTGGCGGAGATGGGCTTGTTGATGTGGGCGTCGGCCCCGGCCTCGCGGCCGTCGGCGACGTGCTGCGGCAGGCAGTTGGCCGAGACCATCAGGATCGGCGCACGCGGCCGATGGGTGCTGCGTTCCCAATCGCGGATGCGGCGCGTGGCTTCGAAGCCGTCCATCACCGGCATCTGGATATCCATGAGAACGGCGTCGAAGGCGCCGGTCTTCATCGCCTCGACGCCCTCGCGGCCGTCCTTGGCGGAGACGTGCCCGATCCCCACGCTTTCGAGGATCAGCTCCATCACCTGGCGGTTCACCGGATTGTCGTCGACGATCAGCACCATGAAGTCGTCGCTGGGCGCGACGTCCGGGGCGTCCGGAGCCGCCTCGGCGGCTGGCTCGGCGCAGGCCTCGAGCCACGGAAGGTCGAGCGTGAAGCTGAACACCGAACCCTGGCCGGGCGCGCTGTCGCAGCCTAGTTCGCCGCCCATCAAGCGCACAAAGTCGTTGCAGATGGCCAGCCCCAGACCGGCGCCCCCGTGCTTGCGCGTCGCGGTGTTGTCGGCCTGGCGGAAGCGCTGGAAGATCGTCGCCTTCTGATCGGCGTCGAAGCCGGCCCCGGTGTCGCGGACCTCGAAGCGAACTCGGTCGCCGCGCCGCTGCGCGCTCAACGTCACCTGGCCGGCCTCGGTGAATTTGATGGCGTTGTTCAGCAGATTGCCAAGGACCTGGCGAAGGCGTTGCGGGTCGCACTCGACCAGGCCGAGGGCCGCGGGATCGATTCCCACGCTCAGCGCCAGATCCTTTTCTTCGGCGGCCCCGGCGAAGAGGTCCTTCACCGACCCTACCAAATCGGCCAGTTGCACGGACTCTGGACGCAACTCGACCACGCCGGCCTCGACGCGGGCCAGGTCGAGGAGATCGGTGAGCAGTCCGTTCAGAAGGGCGCCCGACTGCTGGATCACCCCCACCAGCTGGCTTTGCTTCGCCGAAAGCCCAGTGCGCGTCAGCACCTCGGCGACACCCAACACTCCGTTCAGCGGGGTTCGGATCTCGTGGCTGATGTTGGCGAGGAACTCGGACTTGGCGCGATTGGCGGCCTCGGCGGCGTCGCGGGCAGCGGCCATGACGGCGGCGCTGTGTTTCTGGTCGGTGACGTCGGTCAGCACGGCGACGCCGCCGCCATCGGCTGTGCGGAAGGACTCGTGGCGCAGCCAGCGGCCATCCGGCAGGTGGAATTCCGCGGCTGCGCCGAGCCGACGCTCGGCCAGGACATCGACCCAGCCGGCCTCGTCGTCGGCCGCGTCGGGGAACCACCCTGCCGCTTCAGCGGCTTCGATGTGGGCGCGCCGCGACGCGCCAGCCACCACCTCGATCCCGCAGCCGGCCATCAACGCCGCATAGGCGCCGTTCCAGACCTGCACCCGATCGGAAGGATCGAAGAACGCCAGTCCGGCTGGCACGGCGTTCAGCGCGTGGCGCACATTGGCGAAGGTGTTGCGCTGGCCTAGCCGCTCCATCAGCATCAGGCCCGCCCCGGCTGCAAGAACGAGCATCGCCAGTCCGCCGGTCGCCAGCGCCAGGCCTCCGCGATCCATGACGGCGCCCACTGTGACCAGGGCGGGATCGGGTGTGAGCGTCACGGCGGTCATGGCGGTGAAGTGCAGGCCCACGATTCCGAGGAGGAAGACGCCGGCGGGAGGCGCCCACGGCCAGCGACCCGTCAGCACGTTCCGGACGGCGAAAGCCCCCATACCGCCAGCCGCCGCGATAAGGATCGATGCCGCCACGTACGCCATGCTCCACGACACGTCGGCCTGGGTGCGAATGGCTGCGATGCCGGTGTAGTGCATCACGGCGATGCTGGCGCCGGCCGCGGCGCCGGCGATCAGGGCGATGCTGCGATCACGCGTCCTGCCCGGTCGCCAGGCAGGGAGTGAGAAAGCGACGCCCATCCCCACTACCGCCGCCAGGAGCGACAGTGCTGTTCCGGTCAGGTCGTATCCGATCTTCAGGGTCGGCTGATAGGCCAGCATGGCCACGAAGTGCGTGGACCAGACCCCCGCGCCGGCGTCCAGGGCGCTTAGGCCCAGCCACGCCCAGCGCATTGCGCCCGAGGCTTTTAGGCCGCGCGTATGGAAGGCGAACGCCGAGCAACAGGCGACGCTGCAAATGCCGGCGGCCACGGCCACGAGGCGCAGGTCGTGCTGCACGAAGATGCAGGTCAGGACGGCGAACACAAATCCAGCTTTCCGTCTGAGAACAGGCCGCACCTAGCCGGACAACGGTTAAGGAGTCGGATAGTCGACGGGCGGCGTCAGGCTCAGGCTCAGGCTCAGGCTCAGGCTCAGGCGGCGAGTTGCGCGGCCCCGGCGCAGGCCGCCAGCTCGCCGATCAGGGCGGCGACGGAAATCGGCTTGGCCAAGTGGCGGTCGGCGCCGGCTTCGCGGCCAGCGGCCACGTGCTCTTGGAGGCAATTGGCCGAGACCACGATGATCGACGATGGGGTGTCGCCGCGCTGAGACTGCAGGGCGCGGATGCGGCGGGTGGCTTCGAAGCCGTCCATCACCGGCATCTGCAGGTCCATCAGCACGGCTTGGTGCGGGCAGGCTTCCATTGCCTGGACCGCCTCCAGTCCGTTCTCGACCGAAACATGGGCCACGCCGACGCTGTCGAGGATCAGCTCCAAGACGTGCCGGTTGATGGCGTTGTCATCGACGATCAGCACGCTGAAATCGTCGGGCGGCGAGGCGGGCGCGAGGGCGACCGGCTCGGACGCCGCGGTGGGCTCGACGAGCGTCAGGACCGGGGCGGCGGGCTCGGCTAGGAAGGGGGCGTGGCCCGGATCGGTGGCCGCCAGGTCTTCGATGGCGAAGGGCGACGGCGCTGTCGGCGCAAGCGCCTTGCGGGCAGGACCTGCGGGACGGGAGGTGGCGCGCAGAACCGGGATGTAGAAGCTGAAAGCCACGCTGACCGCGACCACCCAGATGACCACGCCGACGGCGGTCAGAGGCAGGTCGGCGGTTATACCGGCAAAAGTATCCAATGGAGCCTCCCTAGATTCTGCATATATTGTCGGGCATCCGTGATGAATAATTGCCGGTTCAAGCTTAAAAATTGGTGGAATTTCAGGTAACAGTATCCTCCGTATCTATACGGATGCAGTATACGTAGATTCACGTATACATCGGCCTCGCCCGCCTCAGCGAGCTCGAACGTTCGTCGGTCAGAGCCTGACGACTCTCAGCCGAAGTGCGTTCCCGATAACGCTGACCGAAGACAGAGCCATGGCCGCCGCGGCGATCTGCGGCGACAACAGCCAACCGAACGTCGGGTAGAGGATGCCGGCCGCGATCGGCACGCCGGCCAGGTTGTAGATGAAGGCGAACAGCAGGTTCTGGCGGATGTTGCGCATCACGGCGCGCGACAGTCGCCGTGCCCGGACCAGACCCTGCAGGTCGCCCCGCAACAGGGTGACGCCCGCGCTTTCGATGGCGACATCCGAGCCCGCGCCCATGGCCACGCCAACCTCGGCCGCGGCCAGGGCCGGCGCATCGTTGACCCCGTCGCCCGCCATCGCGACCGCACGACCTTCAGCGCGCAGTTTCTGGACCACCTTGGCCTTGTCCTCGGGCAGGACCTCGGCCTCCACGTCTTCGATCCCCAGGCGCCTGGCGACCGCCTCGGCGGTGGTGCGGTTGTCGCCGGTCATCATGACCAGGCGCACGCCGTCCGCCTGCAGCGCACGCACCGCCTCGGGCGTGGATTCCCTGATCGGATCGGCGATGCCGAGCACGCCCGCGAGCCGCCCGTCCACGGACGCGAAGATGGCGGTGACCCCCTCACGCCGCAGGGCTTCGGCTTCGGCCTCCAGAATTCCGAGCGCCACGCCCCGCTCGGTCATCAGCCGCACGCCGCCCAGGACGATGACCTTGCCGTCGACGGTCCCGAGCACGCCCTTGCCGACCGGCGAGTCGAAGCCCGTGACCTCGGAGAGCTTCAGGCCGCGCGCTTGGGCCGCGCGCAGGATCGCATCGGCCAGGGGGTGTTCGCTGCCGCGCTCGAGGCTCGCGGAGAGGCGCAGCAACTCCGCCTCTTCGAAGCCGGGCGCGGGAAGCATGGCGGTCAACGCCGGCCGGCCTTCGGTGAGCGTTCCGGTCTTGTCGATGACCAGGGTGTCGATCCTTTCGAAGCGCTCCAGAGCCTCGGCGTTCTTGATCAGGACGCCGGCGCGGGCGCCGCGACCGACGCCGACCATGATCGACATCGGCGTTGCCAGCCCCAGCGCGCAGGGGCAGGCGATGATAAGCACGGAGACGGCCGCAACCAGGGCGTATGCGAAACCCGGCTCCGGCCCGACGGCCATCCAGGCGGCGAAGGCGACTGCCGCCGCAGCGATCACCGCCGGGACGAACCAGCCCGACACGCGGTCGGCCATCCGCTGAATGGGCGCGCGGCTGCGCTGCGCCTCGGCCACCATCTGGACGATGCGCGCGAGCAGCGTGTCGGCGCCGACCTTTTCGGCCCGCATCACGAATGAGCCGGTCTTGTTGATGGAGCCCGCGATGACCTTGGCGCCGGGTTCCTTGGTCACCGGCATCGACTCGCCTGTAACCAGCGACTCATCGATGGAGACCCGACCCTCGATCAGCTCGCCGTCAACGGGGACCTTCTCTCCTGGACGCACCCGCAGCCGGTCGCCGACACGGATCAGGTCCAGCGCGACCTCCTCATCCTCCCCGTCGTCGCGGACCCGCCGGGCGGTTTTTGGCGCAAGGTTCAGCAGCGCGCGGATGGCGCCGCCGGTCTGCTCGCGGGCCCGCAGTTCCAGGACCTGCCCCAACAGCACCAGGACGGTGATCACGGCGGCGGCCTCGAAATAGACCGGGACGGCGCCTTCGTGGCCGTGCAGCGACGGCGGGAACGCCCCCGGCGCCAGGACCGCGACGACGCTGTAGAGCCAGCTCACGCCGACGCCCATGGAGATAAGCGTGAACATGTTGAGGTGACGGGTTCTCAGCGAGGCCCAGCCCCGCGCGAAGAACGGGGCGCCGGCCCAGACCGCCACCGGCGTCGCCAACGCGAACTGAACCCAGCTGGAGACCGCTGGTGCGATCAGCGCATGCATGTCCATCAGGTGGCCGCCCATCTCGAGGACGAAAACCGGTACGGTCAGGACCAGAGCGATCCAGAAGCGCCGCGTCATGTCGGCCAGTTCGGCGTTCGGCGCCGCGTCCGCACTCGCGGTCTCTGGCTCGAGCGTCATGCCGCAGATCGGACAATGGCCAGGTCCGACCTGCCGGATCTGCGGGTGCATCGGGCAGGTGTAGATCGTCCCAGCCGCAGCGCTCCCCGGCGCTTGACCGTGATCTAGGTGATGGGCGCAGGGCTCGGCCATGATGCAATCTCCTCGCAGTCCCACATACCCCTACAGGGTATATTGCAAATACCCCTTCGGCGTATATAAGTCGAGCCTCGCCAAGGAGCGCTGCCGATGGATGCCCAGGACAGACCGAAGCTGCTCAACCGCCTGAGCCGAATCGAGGGCCAGGTGCGCGGCATTGCGCGGATGGTCGACGAGGACCGCTACTGCATCGACGTCCTGACCCAGGTGCAGGCCGTGCGCGCCGCGCTTTCGCGGGTCGAGACCGAACTGCTCCGAGGCCACCTCGGCCACTGTATCGAAGGCGCCATCGTCAGCGGCGACAAGGACGAGCAGCGCCGCAAGGCCGCCGAACTGATCGAACTCCTGGAGCGCGCCGCCCGATGAAGTCTGTGCTGGTCGCGGCCGCGGGCCTGGCCGCCAGCGCCATCGGAGTCCCCGCCTCGGCGCAGTCGTCGGATACGGGCATGCCGGCGATGAGCATGGCGCCGGCGGATGCAGCTCAGCCGCCGCACATGGGCATGGGCATGGCCCAGATGGAAGGCGCACTCGGCTCCT
>NZ_SSMZ01000240.1 GCF_004799395.1 Phenylobacterium sp. | reverse complement strand
GGCCCGTGATCTCCACCCCGTCCATCCAGGACTTCAGCGTCAAATGCACCGTGAACGATGGCAGGCTGACCAGGTCCAACGCCCTGGCGATCCGCGCGCGCTGAGCCTCGTCCGGCGCCAGGGTCACGATCATGGGGCCGCGCGCGACCTCGTGCAGCCGCAGGACATGGGTCCAGTCGTAGGTCACAGCGCCCGCCACGCGACCTCGCCCGCCAGCAGCGGCTCCAGCGCCTGATCGGCGAGCATCGCGCGCTGGCCAAGCACATAGGCGGCGAGCCGCGGAACGGGGTCCGTATCGGCGTCCGCATAGACCGTACGCCCCAGCAGGGCCTCCAGCGGCGCGGTGTCCGGCAGGGCGGTGAAGGCGGCCTCATACGACTTGCCGCGGCCATAGAAGGCCTCGCCCAGCTTGCGCATCTTGCGCCCCACGGCCAGGTCGCCGACGCCCATCTCGCGCAGCGCGGCGTCGAGGCCCTTCACATAGGTGTCGAAGAGCGCCTGGCTGACATCGGTCGCGAACTCGCCATGGCCGCGCAGACGGTCCAGCAGCAGCACCACGTGCAGGCTGTAGAGCTCGAATCTACCCTCCACCGTGTCCGGCGCGCCGAGGTCAGCGTAGAGCCCCGGCGCACGGGCCTGCTCCACCGCCCGCGCATAGAGCGCGCGGCCGGAGCCCAGGGCCGGACGGGGTCGCAACAGCCGATCCAGCAACATGACGCCTCGATTTCGCCTGAACCATTACATAAAGCCGCATTGAACTAAGGGCCGAGCGACGATAGGTCAAAGCCCCAGAGCCAATGCCCATGGGCGCAACGAACAGGTTCCAGTGCTTCCGATGACGTCCCGAACCGCCTTCGCAGCCCTCGCCTTGGGCCTTCTGATCCCCGCCGCCGCGGCCAGCCTGTCGGCCTGCGCGCCGGTGACCAGCTATTCCGGCTTCCAGGCCATCGAGTCCGATCCGAAGGACGTCAAGATCGGCACGGACACCAAATCCACCGTGCGCGGCCGGCTGGGCTCGCCCTCCGCGACCGGCGCCTTCGACACCAACACCTGGTTCTACATGAACCAGCTCAAGTCCCGGGTGGCCTTCAAGCGGCCGGAAGTGATCGCGCGCAACGTCACAGCGATCACCTTCAACAAGGACTCCGAGCTGGTCGAGAGCGTCAACAGCTACACGCTCAAGGATGGCAAGGTCATCGCCTTCAACGGCCGCGAGACACCCACCCGCGGACGCGAGCTGACCATCCTCGAACAGGTGCTCGGAAACGTCGGCCGCGGCGGCCTTCTGCCCAACCAAGACGACAACGCACCAGGCCAGCGCCCCGGCGACCGCCGGAACTGAGCACGAAGCAACTTTCCCCGCGAACGCGGCAATCCAGCGAAACCTGGAATCAAAAGCGCCCCGGAGATCGCTCTCCGGGGCGCTTCTGTTTTCAGCCGGGGCTGATGGCTAGTGGATCACGCCGTGGGCCAGGACCGCCAGCAGCAGCAGGGCCACGATGTTGGTGATCTTGATCATCGGGTTCACGGCGGGACCCGAGGTGTCCTTGTAGGGGTCGCCGACGGTGTCGCCGGTCACGGCCGCCTTATGGGCTTCGGAACCCTTGCCGCCGTAGTGACCCTCTTCGATCAGCTTCTTGGCGTTGTCCCACGCGCCGCCGCCCGAGGTCATCGAGATGGCCACGAACAGACCGGTCACGATCACCCCCATCAGCATGGCCCCGAGGGAAGCGAAGGCGTCGACCTTGCCGGCGATTGCCTTGATCACGAAGAACAGCACGATCGGGCTGAGCACCGGCAGCAGCGAGGGGACGATCATCTCCTTGATCGCCGCCTGGGTCAGGATGGCGACGGCCCGGCCGTATTCCGGCTTCACCTCGCCCGTCATGATCCCCGGATTCTCGCGGAACTGTCGGCGGACTTCCTCCACAACCGATTCCGCCGCCCGGCCCACCGCGGTCATCGACATGCCGCCGAACAGGAACGGCAGCAGACCGCCGAACAGCAGGCCCACCACGACGTAGGGATTAGAGAGGTCGAAGGCGACCGTGCCCAGGTTGTCGAAGAAGCTGCCTGGCGTCGCATTGGCCGAAAAGAACTTCAGGTCCTCGGTATAGGCCGCGAACAGCACCAGGGCGCCGAGGCCGGCGGAGCCGATCGCGTAGCCCTTGGTCACCGCCTTGGTGGTGTTGCCAACCGCGTCGAGGGCGTCAGTGGTGACGCGCACTTCCGGAGGCAGGCCTGCCATCTCGGCGATGCCGCCGGCGTTGTCGGTCACCGGGCCGAAGGCGTCCAGCGCCACGATGAAGCCGGCCAGCGACAGCATCGAGGTGGTGGCGATGGCGATGCCGAACAGGCCCGCCAGGTTATAGGTGACGATGATACCGACGATGATCACCAGCGCCGGCATGGCGGTGGATTCCAGCGACATGGCCAGGCCCTGGATGACGTTGGTGCCGTGACCGGAGACCGAGGCCTTGGCCACCGACTTCACCGGCCGGAAGCCCGTGCCGGTGTAGTATTCGGTGATCACCACGATCAGGGCGGTCACCACCAGACCCGCAATGCCGCAGCCGAACAGGCTGTTGGCGTCGAAGGTCTTGGTCCCCACCGTCATCGGGACGGTGACGAGCTGGTTCATCACCCACCAGATCGCGCCCACCGACAGCACGCCGGTGACGATCAGGCCCTGGTAGAGGGCGCCCATGATGTTCTGGGATTTGCCGAGGCGCACGGCGAAGGTGCCGATGATCGAGGTGACGATGCAGACGCCGCAGATGGCCAGCGGCAGGAGCATCATGTTGGAGACCACCGTGGTTCCGGCGCCGGCGAAGAAGATCGCCGCCAGGACCATGGTGGCGACCGTGGTCACCGCATAGGTCTCGAACAGGTCGGCGGCCATGCCGGCGCAGTCGCCGACGTTGTCGCCCACGTTGTCGGCGATGGTCGCGGCGTTCCGGGGGTCGTCTTCCGGGATGCCAGCCTCGACCTTGCCCACCATGTCGCCGCCCACGTCGGCGCCCTTGGTGAAGATGCCGCCGCCCAGACGGGCGAAGATGGAGATCAACGAAGCGCCGAAGCCCAGCGCCACCAGGCTGTCGACCACTTCGCGGCTGGTGTTCTCATGGCCGAGCGGGCCGGTGAGCACGGTGTAGTAGCCCGCGACGCCGACCAGGGCGAAGCCCGCCACCAGCATGCCGGTGATCGCCCCGGAGCGGAACGCCAGCGAGAGCCCCTTGGCGAGGCTCTCCGACGCCGCCTGGGCCGTACGGACGTTGGCCCTGACCGAGACCAGCATGCCCACGAAACCCGCGGCGCCCGAAAGCGTCGCGCCGATCAGGAAGCCGACGGCTTCCAGCGGGCCCAGCAGGAAGAACAGGATGATCAGGATCACGACGCCCACCATGGCGATCGTCGTGTACTGCTTGTTCAGATAAGCCTGCGCACCCTCCTGGATGGCGGCGGCGATCTCTTGCATCTTCGCGTTGCCAGGCGAGGCCCGGAGCAGCGAGGCGGTCTGCACGGCGCCATACAGCACCGCCAGCAGACCAGCCGCGATCACCAGCATCAAAATCGAACTCATGTTGTGCGCACCCCTTTACGATCGCGCGGAGGGGGATCGACAACCGCGTCGTCGACGCGGCCCCGGCTCGCTCCCAGCCCCTGTTTCCCCAAGATACGAGGCGCGCTTCCTTGGCGGCCCCCTGATAAGAGGCGGGAAAGTGCCAAAGTTGGCCCCCCGGCGCAACCTGCGCCGAGGAGAGGCCGGTCAGGGATGCCCGGGAGCGGCTGGCCGGGGCGGCATTACGCGCTTCTGCGGGGTCTGAGAGGTCACGCTTACCGAGGCCACGACCCCGGGTCCGGTGATGGCGCTGGCGTCGCGGGTCATGGCGGCGACCAGCTTGGCCTCGTCGATCTTCGACCAGTCGTTGGCCAGTACGAAGGGCGTGCGGTGGCCGTCGCGCACCAGGGCGTCGCGGAACGCCGGCTCCTTGTCGCGGATCTTGGTGACGTCGGCGCCGCTCTGCAGGTTCACGCGGATATAGACGAACACGTAGTTGACCAGTTGGCCGTCGATGACGATCGGCATCGCCACCGGCTGCAGGTCGACATACTGCCCCACCTCCTTCGGCTTTTCCGCCGCGTGAGCAGCGCCGGCGAGGACCAGGAAAGATAGGGCCAGCAGGGCCAGGCGCTTGGACATGGGGCGGAGACTACGCGCCCGTCGGTTTCCGCAAGGTTGAAGGAAGCATGACCTGGGGTCAGGCGGGTGCTAGCCTGAAAAGAAAACGCCGGGAGGCGACGCGCCATGCACTTAAGCCGCCGCCAGGCCGCCGCAGGCCTGATCGCCCTTCCCGCCGCCGCAGCGCCGCTGTCGCGCGCCTTCGCCCAACCCATCTCGTCCGTCCAGCTTCCGAGCGACACCGCCACCGAACCGCCGACCCGGGTCGACACGGGCCATGACGGCTACGAGCACATGCTCGCCCCCGTTACGATCAACGGCCAGGGCCCGTTTCAATTCCTGATGGACACCGGCGCCAACACTTCGGTGATCTCGCGCGACCTGGCTCAGCGGCTGATGCTCGCCGGAACCGAGCCGGCGCGCCTGCACACCATCGTGGGCGTCCGCGAACGACCTGGCGTGATCATCGACCGCCTGCAGGTGGGCCAACGCAGCCGCAAGGCGGTTCGCGCTGCGACCCTGCCGCTGACCAGCGGCATCGATGGCGTGCTGGGCGTCGACTGGCTGGACGGCCAGCGACTGGTGCTGGCCTTCAAGGACAAGTCAATTTCCATCGCCCGCTCGGTCCGGGACGTGACCAGGGACGGGTCGGTGGTGGTGCCCGCCCGCCGCCGGATGGGCCAGCTCACCATTGTCGACGCCGACCTCGGCGGAAAGCCGATCAGCGCCATGATCGACTCCGGCTCGCAGATGACCATCGCCAACAGCGCGTTGCGCGAACTGGTGGCCGCCGACAATCGGCGCAGCGGCGGCGGCGACAGCTATCCGCGGGTTACGATGGAGACCCTCGCCGGCGAGCCGTTCTCCGGCGAAATGCTCTATCTGCCGTTCTTGCGACTTGGCGGACTGCAGCTCGGCAACGTGCCGGTGGTCCACGCCGACATGCATGTGTTCGACCTGTGGGGCTTGAAGGACAAGCCCGCCATCGTCCTGGGAATGGACCTCCTCGCCCAGTTCGACACGGTGTCCCTGGACTTCGGCCGCTCACTGGTGCGGTTCGACCTGGCCGCTGGGCAGTTCACCCCGTCGGGGCCGCTCGTGCGGCCGGCCTAGTTCGGACGGCGTCCCTGCGGCTTGGGTCCTCGATGTTTTCCGGCGAAGGGCTTGCCGCCGTTCGCCGGCGGGCCGCCACGGGGCGGACCAGCAGGACGGGGCCCCGGTCGGGGGCCCCGCGGACGGTCGGCGGCTGGCGGGGCCGCGGCGGGTTCGATACGGATATCGCCCTCGGCCGCACCCTTCACCGCCTGGCGGAAGCGCGCTTCCGTTTCGGCGACGATCTCGAACTTCGTCTCGCGGTCGAAGATGCGGATCTGGCCGATGTCCTTCTTGGTGACATGACCCAGGCGGCAGATCAGCGGGATCAGCCATTTCGGGTCGGCGTTGTTCTGTCGCCCGATCGGCATCCGGAACCACTCCGCGCCGACATTGTCGGCGCGGTGCGAAGGCCGCGGTCCACCGGGACCCTCCTGCATCGGGTCGTAGGCCGTCCCGCCGCGCTGCGGCCGGGCCGAGGGAATGATCTGGCCGGTCTCACGAACGTCGTCGAACAGGTCCTCCGGCTCTGGCAGGCGCTGACGCTGGTAGCGGATCAGAGCCACGGCCACCGCCTCCGGCGAGATGTCGGCTAACAGGCGGCCCGCGAGCGTCAGCTCTTCTTCCGAAGCCGGCGTCTTCAGGATCGGATCGTCGAGTAGACGCTGCTGATCCTTGGCGCGGATCTCGTCGGCCAGGGGCGGGCCAGACCAGCCGGCGTCGATGCTCGCCGAGTCCAGCAGGCGCTCGGTGAAGCGGCGCTTATTGTAGGGCACCACCAGGACCGAGACACCCTTCTTGCCCGCCCGGCCGGTGCGGCCGCTCCGGTGGAGCAGCCCCGCCTTGTTCACCGGCAGTTCGGCGTGGATCACCAGGCCCAGGTCGGGCAGGTCAAGGCCGCGGGCGGCGACGTCGGTGGCGACGCATGCGCGCGCGTGGCCGTCCCGCAGGGCCTGGAGAGCGTCCGAACGCTCCTTTTGGGTCATCTCGCCGGACAACGCGACGGCGGAGAAGCCCCGTTCCCGCAAGGCGCTGTGCAGATGCCGCACGCGCTCGCGGGTGTTGCAGAACACCAGGGCGCCCGGGCTCTCGAAATAGCGCAGCAGGTTGACCACAGCGTGGTCGACCTCGCCCGGCGCCACCCGGACGGCGCGGTATTCGATGTCGCCGTGGGCCTCGTCGCGGCGAAGGGTGTCGATGCGCACCGCGTCGCGCTGATATCGACGCGCCAGGGTGGCGATCTCCTTGGCGATCGTCGCCGAGAACAGCAGCGTCCGGCGTTCGGTTGGTGTGGAGTCGAGAATCTCTTCCAGGTCTTCGCGGAAGCCCAGGTCGAGCATCTCGTCGGCCTCGTCGAGCACCACGACCTTCAGCGCCGACAGGTCCAGCGCGCCGCGCTCGATGTGGTCGCGCAGGCGTCCCGGCGTGCCGACGACGACGTGGGCGCCGGCCTGCAGCGCTCGGCGCTCCGCGCGGGGATCCATGCCCCCGACACAGGTGGCGACCCTGGCGCCGGCGTCGGCATAGAGCCATTCCAGCTCGCGGCTGACCTGGAGGGCCAGCTCGCGCGTCGGCGCGATCACCAGGGCGAGCGGCGCTTCCGCGCGCCCGAACCGCGGGTCCTCGCCCAGAAGACCGCGCGCCAGAGCCAAGCCGAAGGCGACCGTCTTGCCGGACCCGGTCTGGGCGGAGACCAGCAGATCGCGGCTGTCCGGCTCGCTGAGCACCGCGGCCTGAACCGGCGTCGGCTCCTGATAGCCCTGCTTCTCGAGGGCGCGCTCCAGCGCGGGGTGGGTGGTGGGAAACGGCATTCGGGGTCCTTGGGCCGCCCGCGAAACGCGGCGGACGCGCCAAAAGCCGCAACGCGCCCTACAAAGCAAGCGCTGCGTCAGGTTGCAGGCAGTCCGGGGTCCTTCAACGCGGCGCTCTCCGCGCGGATACGAACCCAGAGCATAGAGGCGTTGAGCAGGGAGAACACCAGGGCATAGACGCCCAGGCCAAAGACGAGCGGCAGCACAGCGATCTCGCCTACGACCACGGCGTAGTTGGGGTGAGGCAGGAACCGGTATGGCCCCTTGCGCACGAGGGTTTCCCCCGGGACCACGATGATCCGGGTCGTCCACCGCCGCCCGATCGAGGCCAGCACCCAGACGCGTAGGACCTCCAGCGCCAGATAGGCGCCGAGCCAGGCCGGGCTCACCGGCCGGTCCCACGCCAGCACCCACAGCCCGATGAGCCAGGCGGCATGCAGGGTCACCATCAGCGGATAATGCTCGGCGCCGCGCTCGGCGCCGCCGTCGGCCAGCAGTCGCGCGGTATTGCGGCGCGCGACGACAAGTTCGCCCAGCCGCTGCAGCGTGACGAGACCGAGGATGACGAGCGAGAGGATCATGCGGCTTCGAGGGTCACCGTGCTGGCGGTGAAACCCGGTCCCATGGCGGTGAGCACCGAACGCTTGGGCAAGCCAGTGCGCCGAGCGCGGTCGAGGATGAACAGCACGGTGGGCGAAGACATGTTGCCATGGTCGGCCAGCACCTCGCGCTCGTGGTCCAGGGCGCCCTGCCCCAATCCCAGCGCACCCTCCAGCGCCTCGATCACCTTCATGCCGCCCGGATGGCAGATGAAGCGGTCAACGTCCTCCAGGCGCAGACCCTGGCGCGCCAGCATGGCCTCGACCACCGGCCGAATCTCACGGCGGACGAAGGGCGGCAGCGCCTGATCGAGGAGGACGCCCAGGCCGGCGTCGCGCACCTGCCAGCCCATGACGCCCAGAGTACCCGCCCAGGTGTGCTCCGCGCTGGCGGCAACCGTTGCGAAGCCCTGCGCGCCGTCCTCGCTGGACAAAACGCAGGCCGCCGCGCCGTCACCGAAGATCGCCGTGGAGATGATGTCAGTCTTGGAAAGCTCCTCCATGTGGAAGGCGAGCGAACAGAGCTCCACGCAGACCAGCAGAACCTTGGCCCCGGGCTGGGCCTTGGCCAGGCGATAGGCCAGCGCCAGGCCAGTCGCCCCGCCTGCGCAGCCGACGCCGAACAGAGGCGCCCGCGCCGCGTCGGACCGGAAACCCAGGCGGGTCATGGCCTTCGCCTCCAAGCTCGGCGTCGAGACGCCGGTGGTGGAGACCGTGACGATGGCGTCGATGTCCGCACCGGTCAGACCGGCCTCCGCCAACGCCCCTTCCGCCGCCCGGCAGAACAGGTCGAGAGCGACTTCGTCATAGACCGCTGCCCGGTCCGCCCAACCATGGGGTTGCAGGTACCATTCGACGGGCCTGGCGATCTGGCGGTGGCGTACGCCGGCATGGTCGAACACCGGGCCCATGCGCACGAACTCAGGAAAACGGTCGATGAAGATCTGGTGGGCGACCTCGAACACGTCGTCTTGGGCGAGATCGTGCGGCGGCGTGGCGGTCGCGAGCGACAACAGCTTGACGGTGGCGGTCATGATCGGTCCCTGGCGGCGCTGTCCCGGGACCGCAATACCCCGCCACGGCGGAGGTTCCTTTTACAGGTGTCTCCAACCGCGCTCTGTGATCTTCACCGGACGGCCGTCCACGCGTACCTCCATGCCGGCGCCGACCACCTCGCCGATGGCGGTGAAGCCCTCAGGCGGCGAGCCCGAAAAGGCGGCCACCACCTCATAGTCGTCGCCGCCCGTGGCCAGGCGCAGCAAGGCGGCGGCGCGGTCGGGCTGCGCGTCGAGCCAGGTCCCCGCGGATGGCGACAAAGGCATCTCGTCGAGATCGAGGCTGATACCAAGCCCGCTCGCCTCGCCGATGTGCCCGGCGTCAGCGATCAGGCCGTCGGAGACGTCGGCGGCGGCGCGCGCATGCTCCAAAAGCGTCTCGCTCAGGTCAAGCCGCGGCGCCGGCAGCCGCAGGCGGCCCGCGAGCCAGCCGTCCGGGTCCGCGATCTCACCTTTCACCGCGGCCAACCCCAGGACCCCGTCGCCGATCGTGCCGCTGACCGCCAGGACGTCGCCATAACTGGCCCCGGCGCGCCGCACCATGCGTCCTTCCGGAACCCAGCCCAGGGCCGTCAGGCTGGCGGTGAATGGCCCCGGCGTCGAGACTGTGTCGCCGCCGAGCAGGGCCACATCATAGGCCGCCAGGTCCTTGCCCAGCCCCTTGGCGAAGGCTTCCCGCTCGGCGGGACCGAAGGTCGGCGGCCAGGCCACGGCCAGGAAGCAACCGAACGGCTCGGCCGCCTTGGCCGCCAGGTCGGAGAGGTTCACGCGCAGCAACTTGCGCGCGATCAGGTCCGGCGCCTCGCCGACTTGAAAATGCACGCCCTCGACCATGGCGTCCTTGGTGATCACCAGGTCGAAGCCGGGCCGCTGCGGCACGATCGCCGCATCGTCCATGAGGTCGAAGGCCCCCGGCGCGCCCCCAGTGAGTGGGCGGAACAGCCGCGCGATCTCGCTGAATTCGTCGCCGGTCGGAGACTTAGCGCCGGGCATCTTGGGCGACCGCATCCAGCGCCCCGTTCACAAACCCCGGCTCCGGTCCCTCGAAGAACGACTTCGCCAGCTCGACATATTCGTCGATCACCACCTCGGTGGGCACATCAGCGCGATGGATCAGCTCAAAAGCCCCGGCCCGCAGGATCGCGCGGGCCGTAGCGTCCAGGCGGTCGAGCCGCCAACCGGCCGCCAGCTTCCTGGCCACCGCGGCGTCCACGGCCTTCTGATGCTCGACCACACCGCGCACCAGATCGGCGAAGAACGCTTCGTCGGCGGCCGCAAGAGGCGCATCGCCGCCCTCCGCGTCCCGGTCAAAGCGGTGCTCGGCGAACTCGCGGATCACCGCCTCCGCGCCGACGCTGGAAACTTCCATCTGGTAGAGCGCCTGGACCGCGGCCAGCCGGGCCACGGACCGGGCCTGTTTCGGGGGGACGGTCATCTAGAGGCCAATCAGCAGCTGCTGGCGCAGCGAGATCATCGTCAGCGCCGCGCGGGCCGCGCCGCCGCCCTTATCGCCCTCGCTGGCGCGAGCCCGCGCCCAGGCCTGAGCCTCGTCCTCCACCGTCAGGATGCCGTTGCCAAGGCAGAGCTGCTTGCTCACCGAAAGGTCCATCAACCCGCGCGCGGACTCGTTGGCGACAATCTCGAAATGATAGGTTTCGCCGCGGATCACCGTGCCAAGCGCCACATAGCCGTCGTAGCGGCCGCCCTCCTCCGCAAGTGCGATCGCCGCCGGAATCTCCAGCGCGCCCGGCACCGTGACGATGTCATAGGCGGCGCCGAACGACTCCAGTGCGTCCTGCGCGCCCTTGAGCAGCTCGTCGGCCAGATCGGAATAGAACCGCGCCTCGACGATCAGGATTCGGACTTGGTCTTCGCTCATCGGGGGCCCTTCAGCGTGTGTGGCGCAGCCTTAGGCCGTTTCTTGGAAGCGCGCGAGATAGCGCGCCAGCATGTCGATCTCCAGGTTCACCCGTGAGCCAGCCTTCAGTTCGCCCAAGGTCGTCACGTCCCACGTATGCGGGATCAGGTTCACGCCGAAGACGTCGTCCTCCACCTCGTTGACGGTCAGCGACACGCCCTCGACGGTAATCGAACCCTTCGGCGCGATGAAGCGGTGCAGCGGCCGGGGCGCGCGAACTCGCACGCGATGCGAGCCGCCCTCGCTCTGCACGGACAGGACCTCACCGAGGCCGTCCACATGGCCGGAGACGATATGCCCGCCCAATTCGTCGCCGACGCGCGCGGCGCGTTCGAGATTGACGCGGCGGCCCTCCGCCCATTGATCGAGGGTGGTCAGTCCCAGGGTCTCGCCGGAGACTTCCACCGCGAACCAGTCCCGGCCCTTCTCTACCACCGTGAGGCAGCAGCCGGCGTGGTTGATCGAGGCGCCGATATCGATCGTGCCCACGTCGAAAGCCGTCTCGATCTCGAAGCGGCGGTCGCGGTTGGTGTCGCGCACGGCCCGCACGCGGCCCACGTCGGTGACGATCCCGGTGAACATTCAGACCCTCGCGTAGCGTTCCCAGAGGTCGGCGCCGACCTCGCGGACCTCGACCCGCCGGAAATGGGGCGCCTCGGCCAGCGTCGCAACTGCCAGGGCGCCTATGCCCGGCCGGCCCTCGCCGCCGATCAGGATCGGCGCCCGGAACCACTCCAGGGCATCCACCAGGCCGCAGCGGACGAAACTCGCCGCCACCTGGCCGCCGCCCTCGACGAAGAGTCGCGACAGGCCTTCGCTGGCCAGGGCCTCGACGACGGTCTTCAGTTCCGGCCGATCCTCCCCGACCGCATGCACGGTGATGACTCTGACCCCAGCCGCAATCAGGGCCGGATCGGGATCTGTGGTGGCGATGACATAGGTCGGAATATCTCGGGCCGTCTTCACCAGCTTGCTGGACGGCGACAGCCGCTGGCGGCTGTCCAGCACCACGCGCGCCGGCTGCGGTCCTTCGTAGCCCGGCAGGCGCACTGTCAGCTCGGGATCATCGGCCAGGGCGGTGGACACGCCCACGAGCACCGCATCGTGCTGCGCGCGCAGCCCATGGACGGCCTCGCGCGCCGCATCTCCGGTGATCCAGCGGCTCAGCCCAGCCACGGTCGCAATGCGGCCATCGAGCGAGGTGGCGAGCTTGAGAGTGACCGGCACGGGCGCTTAGGCCTCGTCTTCGGCCACCTCGGCCAATCCTTCATCGCCAAGGAACTTGGCGAAGTCCTGGGTCTCGCGGAAGTCGCGATAGACGGAGGCGTAGCGGACATAGGCCACGTCATCGAGCGCCTTCAGCTGGGTCATCACCAGTTCGCCCACCGCCGAGGACGGCAGCTCGGTTTCGCCCATGCTTTCCAGCTGACGCACGATGGAGGAGATCATCCTCTCTACCCGGTCCGGGTCGATGGGCCGCTTGCGGATGGCGACGGCGATAGAGCGGGCCAGCTTGTCGCGTTCGAAAGGCGTGCGGCGGCCCGACCGCTTCAGGATGGTCAGTTCGCGCAGCTGGACGCGCTCGAAGGTGGTGAAGCGGCCGCCGCATTCCGGGCAGAGCCGACGGCGCCGGATCGCCGCGCCGTCTTCCGACGGGCGCGAGTCCTTCACCTGGCTTTCGAGGTGACCGCAGAACGGACAGCGCATGATCTGGCCCCCTTCGGCCGGCTAACCCCTATCCGTTGTAGATAGGGAAGCGCTGCGTCAACTGAAGAACTTCGCCGCGGACCTTCTGCTCGACGGCCGAATTGTCGCCGCCGGCCTTCAGTCCGTCCAGCACCTCGCCAATCCAGGTTCCGACCCGGCGGAACTCCGCCGGGCCGAAGCCGCGGGTCGTGCCGGCGGGCGAGCCGACCCTCAGGCCCGAGGTCTGCATGGCCGGCAGCGGATCGCCGGGGATCGAGTTCTTGTTGGTGGTGATCCCCGCGCGCTCCAGGGCGATCTCGGCGTCGGCGCCGCTGACTCCCTTCGGCGTCAGGTCGACCAGCATCAGGTGGCTGTCGGTGCCGTTGGAGACGATCTTGAAGCCGGCGCTCTGCAGGCTGTCGGCCAGTGCGCGGGCGTTTTCGATGACGTTGCGGGCGTAGACCTTGAATTCCGGCTTCAGGGCTTCTCCAAAGGCCACCGCCTTAGCAGCGATCACATGCATCAGTGGACCGCCCTGCAGGCCGGGAAACACCGCCGAGTTGATCTTCTGGTTCCACTTCTTGGAGTTGGTCATGATCATGCCGCCGCGCGGGCCGCGCAGGGTCTTGTGCGTCGTGGTGGTGACAATATGGGCGTGCGGGAAGGGGTTAGGATAGACCCCGCCGGCCACGAGGCCCGCATAGTGGGCGATATCGACCATCAGGAGCGCGTCGACCTCATCGGCGATGGCGCGGAACTGCTCGAAGTCGATGGCCCGCGAATAGGCCGAGCCGCCGGCGATGATCACCTTCGGCTTGTTGGCGCGGGCGACCTCCCAGGCCTGATCGTAGTCGATCAGGTGGTCCTGCATCCGCACGCCATAAGCGACCGGATTGAACCACTTGCCCGACTGGTTGACGCTCTTGCCGTGGGTCAGGTGGCCGCCGTGGTCCAGGTTCATGCCCATGAAGGTGTCGCCTGGCGTCATGGTGGCCATGAACACCGCCTGGTTCGCCTGGCTGCCGGAGTGCGGCTGGACGTTGACGTACTCGCAGCCGAACAGCTGCTTGGCCCGCTCGATGGCCAGGAGCTCGGCCTCGTCCACCACTTCACAGCCGCCGTAGTAGCGTTTGCCCGGATAGCCCTCGGCGTACTTGTTGGTCAGCGCGCTGCCTTGGGCTTCCAGCACGGCGCGCGAGACGATGTTCTCCGACGCGATCAGCTCGATCTGGTCCTGCTGGCGCTTCAGCTCGGCGTCCAGGATGCGCGCCAGGTCGGGGTCGCCCGCCTTCACGCCATCGCGGAAGAAGCCATCGGGGGAAGACTGGGCTTGCATGTGGATCGTCAAGGGCGGCGCCTTTCGGGCTGAAGAGTCGGGCGGCTGATAGGAATCTGGCGGCGGAGTGCGCTCTTTACCCGCAAATCCCGCTGGCCTCCACCGATGCGAGATGAAGGCGGGAACAATCTTGTCAGCCCTGCGTTGTGAGCTCACCCGCGGCGCCGGGTCGATCCGCGCCCAGGGGCGGTGCTGTGTCGGAAAGGGGGATCAGATGAGCCTTGGACCGGACCCGGAAGGGCCGACAGGCGAGGACCTGCTTCGCCTCGGAACGGGAATCGTCTCGGCCTTTGTCAGCCGTAACGCCATTCCCGCCGACGCCCTGCCGGAGGTCATCCGCACGGTGCATCAGGCGCTTGAAGGCCTGACCCACGACGCGGTCCCGCTGGTCGCCGAGCGGCCGAAGCCCGCGGTCCCGATCGGGCGAAGCGTGCAACACGATTTCATCGTCTGCCTCGAAGACGGCAAGAAGCTGAAAATGCTCAAGCGCTATCTGCGTTCGCGCTACGCGCTCAGCCCGGACGAGTACCGCAAGCGCTGGGGCCTGCCCTCGGACTATCCGATGGTGGCGCCGGCCTACGCCGCGCGGCGTTCAGATTTCGCCAAGCAGATTGGGCTGGGCCGGGGCGTGCGGCGGCGCAAGTAGGATGCATCGCCCCGGCCCCGACCTGAACGCCTTCGACGCCTGGGGATATGAGATTTTCGACCAGGACTACGCCGAGACCGGAGAGGTGGTTATCTGGTCGCGCTCGCCCCTGATCCCTCGGATCGGCGAGCTGTTCAACGTCGAGACCCTGGGCGAGTTGAACGAGCTTTCGGTGCGGCAGATCCAGACCTTCACCGGCGGCTGGACGGCGACCTGCCGCACCGAGGACCACTAGAGGGCGCTTCCGCGCGACGGCCGTGGGGTCTAGCCTCCCTGAAGACCATGGGAGGACACGATGAGCGTAGCCGACGCCGCACGGGTCTGGAACGGAGAGTTCCGTAAGCCCTGCAACTCCGCCGCCCAGGCCAAGGGCTCCATCCACGACGACGCTACCGCCTCGAAGCTGGGCTTCAAGGGCGGCACGGTCGCTGGCTCCATCCATATGGACCAGTTCGTCCCGGGCTTGGTCGAAATCTACGGTCCGCGCTGGTTCGAAAGCAGCGCCATGTCGCTCTACTTCACCCAAGCCACGGTGGACTCCGAGCCGGTCCGCGCCACGGTGGAGGCCGGCGACGAACGCTGCCGGCTCACCATGCACAACGAGGCCGGCGCCCAGATCTGCGAGGGCACGGCCGGCCTGGGCCACGACAACCAGTCTGAACTCTCCAAGCGGCTGGCCGCCCAGACGCCATCCGAGCCCGGCGCCTTGCGCATCCTGGCCGCCATGGAGCTCGGCGAGGAGCACCACGACCTGCCCGTCCGGATCGAGCCGGACGGCCTGGCCAGCTATCTGGAGCGGATCACCGAACCCCTGGCCGAGTACCGCGACGAAGCCGTGCTGCCGCCCGCCCAGATCGTCCATATGGCCCACATGACGCGCAAGGCGGTGCTGGCCAAGGCCGCCCAGCCATCGGTCGGCCTGTTCGGCGCCCTGGAAGTGGAAATGTTCGCTGGGCCGTTGCGCGCCGACGTCGACTACCTGGCCCGCACCAAGGTGCTGAAGTTCTCCGAGAGCCCGAAGACCGAAAATGTCTGGTACGAGGTGATCTTCACCGCCAAGGACGGCCAGACCAACAAAGCAGGCTCCGACCTTGGCCGGGTGCTCTACCTGCTGCGGCTCATGAAGGGCTCGTCGCCGCTGTGGGCGGCTTAGGCGGCGACGCCGCCGACGCGCTGGATGTTGCAGTGGACCCACAGCGTCTCCAGAGCCGCGACCAGATGATCCATCATCTCGTCGGTGTGGGCCGGTGACGGGGTGAAGCGCAGGCGCTCGGTGCCGCGCGGCACGGTCGGGTAGTTGATCGGCTGGACGTAAATCCCGTGCTCTTCCAGCAGGATGTCCGAGATCATCTTGCAGTGGACCGCATCGCCCACCAGCACGGGCACGATGTGGCAGACCGACGGCATCACCGGCAGGCCGGCCTTGATCAGCCGCGCCTTCAGGGACGCCGCGCGCTCCTGGTGGGCCACGCGGATCTCGTCGTGCGCCTTCAGGTAGCGGATCGAGGCCACCGCGCCAGCGGCCAGCGCCGGCGGGATCGAGGTGGTGAAGATGAAGCCGTCGGCGTAGCTGCGGATCGCATCGCAGATCACCGCGTCGGCGGCGATGTAGCCGCCCATGACGCCGAACGCCTTGCCCAGCGTGCCCTCGATGATGTCGATCTCGCCCATCATCCCGTCGCGCTCGGCGACGCCGGCGCCGCGGGGGCCGTACATGCCCACCGCATGGACCTCGTCGATGTAGGTCATGGCGCCGTAGCGCTTGGCCAGGGCCACGATCGCCGGGATGTCGGAGATGTCGCCGTCCATCGAATAGACGCTCTCGAAGGCGATCAGCTTGGGCAGCGCCGGATCGGTCGCCGCCAGCAACTCTTCGAGGTGTTCCAGGTCGTTGTGGCGGAAGATGTGCTTCTCGCCCTTGTGGGCGCGGATGCCGCTGATCATCGAATTGTGGTTCAGCGCGTCGGAGAAGATCACCAGGCCGGGCAGGATCTTGTGCAGGGTCGACAGCGACGCCTCGTTGGAGACATAGCCCGAGGTGAACAGCAGGGCGGCTTCCTTTTGGTGAAGGTCGGCCAGCTCACGCTCCAGCTGCACGTGATAGTGCGTCGTGCCCGAGATGTTGCGCGTGCCGCCGCTTCCCGAACCGCACTCGTCGATGGCGGCCTTCATCGCCTCGATGACCACCGGGTTCTGCCCCTGGCCCAGATAGTCGTTGGAGCACCACACGGTGACATCGGCTTCCGAACCGTCGTCTCGGGTCCAGGTGGCGCGCGGAAACTGCCCGCGATGGCGCTTCAGGTCGGCGAAGACCCGATAGCGGCCCTCCGAGCGGACCTTCTCAACGGCGGTTTCGAACGCGGAACGGTAATCCATCGACGTCTTTTCCCCGGGTCCCACGTTCGCTAGGTCGCGCGGGCGGCCGGTTCCCTCTGATGCGCCCCGGCGTTTTGGCGCCGTTGGCCAGTGTTGTCCACAATCCGACACGTCTTAGGACCGCACCTTTTGTCACGGACACCTGAGATTTGGTGAACGAATGTCACTAAGTCGAGTCTCAGGCCGGCGCATGGCCCCGGAAAAGCTCCAGGATCGCCGAGAAATCCTTGCCGCCGCCGCCAAGCCGATCGAACAGCGCATAGAGGCCTTCCGCCTGGGCTCCGAGCGGCGTCGCAGCGCCGGCCTTGGCGGCGGCTTCCTGCGCCAGCTTCAGGTCCTTCAGCATCATCGCCGTGGCGAAGCCGCCCTCATAGTTGCGGTTCGAGGGCGCCGTCGGCACCGGGCCCGGCCAGGGGCAGTAGCTGGTCAGGCTCCAACTCTGGCCGGAGGACTTCGACGCGATCTCAAAAAACCGCTCCGGCTCAAGGCCGAGCTTTTCCGCCAGCGCGAAGGCCTCGCAGGTGGCGATCATCGTGGCGCCCAGCACCATGTTGTTGCAGATCTTGGCCGCCTGCCCCGCGCCGTGATCGCCGGCCCGGATGGTGATCCGCGACATGGGCGCGATCAGCGCCTCCACCGCCGGGAAATCCGCCTCGGCGCAACCGACCATGAACGCCAGCGTCCCGGCCTCGGCGCCGGCCTGGCCGCCGGAGACAGGCGCGTCGGCGAACCGGAACCCGGCCTCGCTGACCTGTTTGGCCACGGCGCGGGCGCTCTCGACGTCGATCGTCGAGCAGTCGATCATCAGGGCGCCCGGCTTGGCGTTGGGGATGATCTCGCCCGCATAGATGCTGCGCACATGCTGGCCGGCCGGCAGCATGGTGATGACCGCGTCGGCGGCCTTCACCGCCTCGGCGGCGGAACCGGCGGCGACGCAGCCCGCGCCCACCGCCTTCTCCAGTGCGGCCTTCGACAGGTCGAAGGCCTGGACCTCATGCCCCGCCTTGGCCTGGTTGGCGGCCATGCCGCCGCCCATGTTGCCAAGGCCGACGAAGGCGATGCGGGTCATGAAATCCCTCTTAACTCAGAAGCTTACTTGGGTTTGCGGAACTTATAGACGAACTGATCAGTCTGGCCCTGGGAAAAGCCGTCGCGAATCCCCTTGGTATGGTCGTCGGCGGGGTTCTTGAGAACCGTGCTTTCGCCTTCGTACTTGAAGCCCGCGGCGGTCACTTCCTGCTTCACCACCGCCGGATCGATCCGATGCAGCGTCTTGGTCGAGTTCGGATCGCCGGGATTGGCCACATGGTCGAGCACGATGAAGACGCCGCCGGGCTTCAACGAATTGTAGATCGCCTTGTCGAAGGCCAGCATGTCGATGCCGGCGATGTTCTTGACGTCGTGGTAGTTCTGCGAGGTCCAGATCACATCCGCCGGGGTCGGGACGGACAGGCCAGCCTGCAGCGGCTGATGGATCGACTTCACGTTGGCGTAGGCGGGATCGGCGGCCAGGACGTCGATGGCCGGTGGCGGCGCGGGCTTGGCCGGATCCTGCGGCGGCCGCGGCGGACCGCTCACGGCGTAGACCACGCCCTTGGCGCCGACGGCCTTCGAGAACACGCGGGTGAAGTAGCCGCCGCCTGGCAACATGTCGACGACGGTCATGCCGGGCTTCACGCCGGCGAACTCCATCATTTCCGCAGGCTTGCGGTCGGCGTCGCGCTTGGTGTCAGCCTCTGGCCGAGCCTTGTCGGCGACCGCGGCGGTGATGTAGCCGGCGGGCGCGGCGTAGGCGGCCGCGGCGGTCACGCCCACGGCCAGAGCGGCCGCAAGCAGGAGATTGGATTTCATTCGTCGTCCTCCCGATGGCGGTCCGTTCGGGAGCCGCCCTGACGTCAAGGTAAAGGCGTCCACTCGTCAACGGAAGGCAGGGGCGCGAAAATGCCTTCGATGAGCGCTTCGGAGACCGCTTCCAGCGTCGGCGGCTCCCAGCGGGGCGCATTGTCCTTGTCCAATATCACGGCGCGGACGCCCTCCAGGAAGTCGTGCCGCTGCACCACCCGCGCGCCGATCCGGTACTCCATGGCCATGTTGTCGGCGAACCGGGTCATCGCACCGCCCAGTTTCAACTGGTGGAAGGCGACCTTCATCGTCTGCGGCGACTTGGTGGCCAGGATCGCCAGCTGATCGCGCGCCCAATCGGTGTCGGCGGCGTTCAGCGCCGCGACGATGGCTTCGACACTGTCGCCCGCGAACAGGTGCGCGATCTCGTCGATGTGCGCGGCCAGCGGTGGGCGGCCGGCGTCGCCCTCGAACTCGGTCAGGACCGTCTCGATCGCATCGGGGTCGGCCAGGATCGCCGCCTTCAGCGAGGGGATCTGGGCGCTCTCCACATAGTCGGTAGCAATGCACGTCAGCTCGCAGTCGGCAGCCTTGATCCGGGCTCCGGTGAGCGCCAGCCAAAGGCCGATGTGGTCGCTCATCCGCGACAGGTACCAGCCCCCGCCGACATCCGGGAACAGGCCGATCCCCGTCTCGGGCATGGCGAACGTGGTGCGCTCGGTCGCCACCCGGAATCGGCAGGGCCGTGACACACCGACCCCGCCGCCCATGGTCACCCCGTCCATGATCGCCACCAGCGTCTTCGGATAGTCGTGCAGCAGGGCGTTCAGCCGATACTCGATGAAGAAGAATTCGCGCGCCAGCTTGCCGTCGGCCGCGCCGCTCTCGGCCAGCATCCGGATGTCGCCGCCAGCGCAGAACCCACGATCCCCGGCGTGGTCGATCAGCACCAGCCGCACCTTCGGGTCGTCGATCCAGGTGACCAGCGACTCGGTCATCAGCCGGCACATGTTGGTGGTGAGCGCATGCAGCGCCTGCGGCCGGTTCAGCGTGATCCGTCCGACCGAACCCTCGATGCGGGTGATGACTTCGGGTTCGCTCATTGCCGGAACAGCTCCCGTGCGGTGATCACCCGCATGATCTCGTTGGTGCCTTCGAGGATCTGGTGGACCCGCAGGTCGCGCACGATCCGCTCCAGCGGGAAGTCGCGCAGGTAGCCGTAGCCGCCGTGCAGCTGCAGCGCCTGGTTGGCCACATCGAACCCGGTGTCGGTGGCGAGCCGCTTGGCCATGGCGCAATACTGGGTGGCCTTGGGGTCGCGGTTGTCCAGCGCGTGGGCGGCGCGGCGCACCATCAGGCGCGCGGCGTCGAGGTCGGTGGCCATGTCCGCCAGCCGCCACTGCAGGCCCTGGAAATCCTTCAGCGCATTGCCGAACTGACTGCGGGTCTCCAGGTGCGCCTTGGCCGTGTCGAGGGCGAGGCCCGCGCCGCCCAGGGAGCAGGAGGCGATGTTGATCCGCCCGCCGTCGAGCCCGGCCATGGCGAACCGGAACCCCTCGCCTTCCGCCCCGATGCGGTTGGGCGCCGGAATGCGGCAGTCGTCGAAATTGACCTGCGCGGTGGGCTGCGATTTCCAGCCCATCTTCTTTTCCTGGGCGCCGAACGACAGGCCGGGGGTCCCGGCCTCGACGATTACCGCTGAAATGCCCTTCGGCCCCGGCCCGCCGGTGCGCACCATCACGACGTAGATATCCGAGATCCCCGCGCCGGAGATGAAGGCCTTGGACCCGTTCAGGACGTAGTGATCGCCATCCAGCCGCGCCGTGGTCTTCAGCGCCGCCGCGTCCGAGCCCGAGCCCGGCTCGGTCAGGCAGTAGGAGGCGATATAGTCCATGGTGGTCAGCTTCGGCAGGAAGCGGTGGCGCAGCTCCTCGTCCCCGAACCGGTCGATCATCCAGCTCGCCATGTTGTGGATCGAGATGAAGGCCGCCGTCGACACATCGCCATAGCTGAGTTGTTCGAAGACGATCGAGGCGTCGAGCCGGGAGAGCGCCGAGCCGCCGACGTCCTCGCGCACATAGAGGCCCGCAAAGCCCATCTCGGCGGCCTTCTTCAGCACGTCGACGGGGAAATGGCTGTCCTCGTCCCAGCGGGCGGAATGGGGCGCGAGCTCCGCGGCGGCGAAGGCGCGCGCGGCGTCCTCGATGGCCCGCTGGTCGTCGGTCAGGTTGAAATCCATGCGCGCGGAGTCAGCGCGAGCCGGCGTGGCTGTCAATCGCGGAAGGCTTGCTTTCGCGCGGTCCTCGGGTGCAAACGCGCGTCATGACCAAAGCGCCCCTCGCCGCCTACCCCGCCCTGCGCCTGCGACGCCTGCGTCAGGCCGACTGGATCCGCCGGCTGGTGCGCGAGACGGTGCTGACGCCCGCCGACCTGATCTGGTCGATGGTGGTGCACGAGGGCGAAGGCGAAATTCCGGTGGCCGCCATGCCAGGCGTCAGCCGCCTGTCGGTGACAGGCTGCGCCGCTGCCGCGAAACAGGCCAAGGCGCTGGGCATTCCGGCCATCGCGGTCTTCCCGCACATCGACGGCTCGAAAAAGGACGCCCGCGGCTCGCTCGCGCACGACGAGAACGGCCTGATCGCCAACGCGGTGAAAGCCATGAAGGACGCCGCGCCTGAGGTTGGGATCATGTGCGACGTGGCGCTGGACCCCTTCACCGACCATGGCCACGACGGCCTGATCGAGAACGGCAGGATCCTCAACGACCCGACCATCGAAGCCCTGGTCGCTCAGGGCCTGATGCAGGCCAAGGCCGGCTGCGACATCCTCGCACCCAGCGACATGATGGACGGCCGCTGCGGCGCGCTGCGGCAAGCACTCGAGGCCGAGGGCCTGCAGGACGTGATGATCATGTCCTACGCCGCCAAATACGCCTCGGCCTTCTACGGCCCTTACCGCGAGGCGATCGGCTCCGGGAAGCTCGGCACGGGGTCGGTCGAGAACCCCGGCGACAAGAAGACCTACCAGATGGACAACGCCAACCACGCCGAGGCCCTGCGCGAGGTCGCGCTCGACATCGCCGAGGGCGCGGACATGGTGATGGTCAAGCCGGGGATGCCGTACCTCGACATCGTCCGTCAGGTGGTCGACGCCTTCAACATGCCGACCTTCGCGTTCCAGGTCTCGGGCGAGTACGCCATGCTGATGGCGGCCGCCCAGAATGGCTGGCTCGAGGAAGAACGCGCGATCATGGAATCGCTCGGCGCCTTCAAGCGGGCCGGCGCGGCGGGCGTGATCACTTACTTCGCGCCGCGCGCGGCGAAGCTGCTGGGGGCATAGCCGACGCGCGCGCCAGCGAGCGCCCGGCGGCAGATCCAATGGACAGGCGAACGACCTATATCAACTGGGGCGTCTCCAGCTTCTTCGGGTGGGGAGTCTATGGCCTGAATCTGGCGCTCAACTGGTGCGATGATCCCGACATCGAGCCTGTCGGCGCCTACGTCATGACGCCTGACCAACTGGCGGTCGATCCGCTGCGCCAACGGCTGATTGACAGTTTCCTCGCCACATCGAACGCCTTCCAGGCGCGCCTGAAGCCATTTCGCGAGCGTGGCGTGACGGTGGAAGGGACGGTGATCAGCCATTTCAATCACAATTTCCGGCTGTCGCTATCGGCGAACGACGTCGCCCTTGAGGGCAAACCCTCCATCGCCGCGACCTTCTTCGAGACTGCGCTGATATCCACCGACTCCGTGCAGCGGGCGGCGGCCTTCCCCGCGGTGGTGACCGGCTCCACCTGGAACGCCCAGGTCCTGCAGGCCCATGGGCTCCAAAACGTGCGCACGGTCATCCAGGGGATCGATCCGACCCTCTTCCACCCGGCGCCGCGCCAAGGCGTCTTCGGCGACCGTTTCCTGGTGTTCAGCGGCGGAAAGCTGGAGCGCCGCAAAGGCCAGGATATCGTCATCGCCGCGTTTCGACGGTTTGCCGAGCGGCGCCCGGACGCCCTGCTGGTGTCGGCCTGGGGGAACTTCTGGCCGGCGAGTTCGGCCACGATCAACGACACCGACCTGGCCGAACCCTGCGGGTTCGCCCCGAACGGCGACGCCGATGTCGCCGGCTGGGCGGCCGCCAACAACATCGCCCCGGACAATTTCTTCGCCCTAGGCTTCGTTCCCAACGCCCATTTGCCGACTGTCTTGCGGGAGATGGACGTGGCGCTGTTCACCAATCGCGCAGAGGGGGGCACCAATCTGGTGGCGATGGAATGCATGGCGTGCGGCGTGCCCACGATCCTTTCGCGAAACACGGGCCACATCGACCTGATCGAGGACGACAACTGCTATCCTCTAAACCAGCAGGGCGAGCTCGCCGGTTTCGAAGCCGGGTCCCTCGGCGTCCCCGGCTGGGGCGAAAGCGACGTCGATGAGGTCGTCGAGGCCCTGGAACGCGTCTACGCCCATCGCGCCGAAGCGCGCGAGCGCGGCCTGCGCGGCGCCGCCGACATCGGACGATACAGCTGGGCCAAGACCGCACGTGAGATGAAGGCGATCGTGCTGGAGACCTCGACCTAGCTCCGCCCTACGGCTTCTGCGGGAAGAACCGCAGGATCAGGACGAAGAACAGCGGCGTGAAGAAGATGGCCAGCGCGGTGGCCGAGAGCATGCCGCCGACGACGCCGGTGCCGATGTCGTTCTGGCTGCCCGCGCCGGCGCCGGTGGAGACGGCCAGGGGGAAGACCCCGGCCATGAACGCCAGCGACGTCATCAGGATCGGGCGCAGACGCTGGCGCGCAGCGTGCAGCGCGGCCTCGAGAGGCGTCATGCCGCCCTCGCGCCCCTCCAGCGCGAACTCCACGATGAGGATGGCGTTCTTCGCGGCGAGCCCCATGGTGGTGAGCAGCCCCACCTGGAAATAGACGTCGTTGTAGAGCCCCCGCAGGCTGGCCGCGAGCAAGGCGCCCACGACCCCGAGCGGCAGGACCAGCACCACGGCAAGCGGGATCGTCCAGCTCTCGTAGAGCGCGGCCAGGCACAGGAACACGACGAGGATCGAGAGCGAATAGAGCAGCGGCGCCTGCGAACCTGCGGCCTGTTCCTGCAGGGAAAGGCCGGTCCATTCCGAGCTCACGCCGTGGGGCAGCTTGGACACCATCTGCTCGATGGCGCTCATGGCGGCGCCGGAGCTCTTCCCCGGGATCGGCTGCCCCTGGATCTCGAAAGAGGGCACGCCATTGTACCGGGTCAGCTGGGCCGGTCCGTAGATCCAGCTCACCTTCGAGAAGGCGGAGAACGGGGTCATGCTTCCGCTGGCGTTGCGGACATACCAGCTGAACAGGTCGTCGGGCTTGGTGCGGAAGGGCGCGTCGCCTTCCATGTAGACGTGCTTGACGCGGTCCTTATCGACGAAGTCGCCGATATAGGTGGCGCCCCAGACGTTGCTGAGCGTGATGTTGATGTCCGCCTGGTTGACGCCCATGGCTGCGGCATGGGTGGTGTCCACATCGACGTGGATCTGCGGCGTGTCCTCAAGGCCGTTTGGCCGGACGGCGACCAGGTCCGGGTCGGCCTGGGCCATGCCGAGCAGCTGGTTGCGGGCCGCGAGGAAGGCTTCATGGCCGAGCCCTCCGCGATCCTCCAGCTGCAGGTCGAAACCGGTGGCGTTGCCCAGCTCCTGCACCGCTGGAGGCACCACCACGAAGATCTGCGCATCGCGAACGCTGGAAAAGGCGGCCATGGCGCGCTGGGCGATAGCGGGCGCGCGGTTGGCCGCGCCCTTGCGGACATCCCAGCCCTTGAGTTTCAGGAAGCCGATGCCGGAATTCTGGCCCGAGCCGGCGAAGTTGAAGCCGGCTACGGTGAACAGCGCGCTGACATTGTCCTTCTCATCGACCAGGAAGTGATGCTCGACGGTTCGCAGGGCGTCCAGGGTGCGGGTCTGGACCGCGCCCACGGGCAAGGTGATCTGGGCGAACATCGCGCCCTGGTCCTCGTCAGGCAGGAAGCCGGTGGGCATGCGCACGAACAGGATCGCCATGACCAGCACGATCGCGCCGTAGACCGCCAGCGCCGGCCACGGCCGGCCGATCAGCCAGTCGAGGCTTTGCCCGTATCTTTGGCGTGACCGGTCGAAATTGCGGTTGAACCAGCCGAAGGGTCCGCGCTGGGTCGGCCCCCCGGCCTTCGGCGCCTTGAGCAGGGTGGCGCAGAGCGCCGGCGTGAGGATCAGGGCCACCAGCACCGACAGCACGATCGCCGAGACCATGGTCACCGAGAACTGGCGGTAGATGACGCCGGTCGAGCCGCCGAAGAAGCCCATGGGCGCCAGGACCGCGGCCAGGACCATGGCGATGCCGGTCAAGGCGCCGGTGATCTCGTCCATGGACTTGCGGGCAGCGTCCCGGGGCGACAGCCCCTCCTCGCTCATCAGCCGCTCGACGTTCTCCACCACCACGATGGCGTCGTCGACCAGCAGGCCGATCACGATGACCACCGCGAACAGAGTCAGGGTGTTGATCGAATAGTGGAACAGCGCGAGCGCGCCGAACGTGCCCAGCAGCACCACCGGGATCGCGATGGCCGGGATCAGCGTCGCACGCCAGTTCTGCAGGAAGACGAAGAGCACGATCACCACCAGCACCATCGCCTCGGCGAGGGTCTTGATGACCTCCTGGATCGAGATGCGCACGAAGGTCGTGTTGTCGACCGGGAAGGACAGTTTCATGCCGGCCGGCAGGTTCTGGGCGAGCTCAGTGGCGCGGGCCTTCACGGCGTCGGCGGTGGTAAGCGCATTGGCGCCCGGTGCGAGCTGCACGGCGACGCCGGCGGCGGGATGGCCATCCAGCCGGCTCACGGAATCGTAGCTGTCGCTGCCCAGTTCGACGCGGGCCACATCGGCCAGGGTCACGAGGCCGCCGTTGAGTTCGCTGCGGACGACAATCTTGCGGAACTCGTCCGCCGTGGTTAGCCGCGATTGGGCCGTGACGGTGGCGTTCAACTGCTGGCCCTGCACCGTTGGCAGCCCGCCAACCTGGCCGGCGGAGACCTGGATGTTCTGCGACTCGATCGCCGCCTGGACGTCGGCTGCCGTCAGTTGCAGGCCGTCCAGCTTGTAGGGGTCGAGCCAGATCCGCATCGCGTGCTGGGCGCCGAAGGCCTGAACATTGCCCACGCCGTCGACCCGCGACAGGGGGTCTTGGAAATTGCTGACGATGAAGTCGGCGATATCGAAGTTCGTGTAGTGCTCCGAGGGGTCAGACAGGGCCACGATCAAGAGGAAATTGGTCCGCACCTTGGCCACGGTGACGCCCAGCTGCTGCACCTGCGGCGGAAGCAACGGCGTGGCCGCCTGCACCTTGTTCTGCACCTGCACCTGGGCGATGTCCGGATTGGTGCCGGGCTTGAAGGTCGCGGTGATGGTGAGCTGGCCGCTGGAGCTGCTGTTCGACGAGAAATAGAGCAACCCATCCAGGCCGTTGAGCTGTTGCTCGATCACCTGGGTCACGGAGGTCTGCAGGGTCGCAGCCGAGGCGCCGGGATAGTTAGCGATGATCGACACGGCCGGCGGGGCGATATCGGGATATTGCGCCACCGGCAGGCTGCGCGCCGCCAGCGCGCCGCCCAGCATGACGACCAGGGCGATCACCCAGGCGAAGATCGGATGGTCGATGAAGAAACGCGACATCGGGCGAGCCTACGTCCCGCCCAAGGCGACACGGCGTGTTCTGGGTGAGAGGAAAGACCAGTCTTCGAGACTGGCTCCTAGTCGATAAGGCGTACGGGTCAAGTCGATCCGCCAGGCGAAGCCGCGAGACGCCGTTCCGCCAAACAGCACGGAGGGCGATCGCCGCTGACAATCACCGCGGCGTCGCCAGCCAGTCCCGAAGGATCGCATTGACCTTCTCCGGGGCCTCCTGCTGCACCCAGTGGGAGACATTCGGCAGGCGTTCGATGGTCAGGTCGCGGACGTAGTCGTCCGTGCCGTCGAGCAGTTCGATCCCGAGGGCGGCGTCTTCCTCGCCCCAGACGATGAGCGTCGGGGTCTCGATCACCGGCCAGGGGCCGCGGAGCTTTCCGCCCATGCGAAGCGCGGCGCGGTACCAGTTGACCATCCCGCGGATCGCGCCGGGCCCCTGAGCGTCCTTGGCGTAGCGGTCCAGCACGTCCCTGGTGAAATTCGTTTTGTCGATGGCCATGCCGTGGAAGGCGTTGCGGATCGCGCGTGCGTCATTGGCGGTCATCGCCCGCTCCGGCAGCCCCGGAAGCTGAAAGAAGAACATGTACCAGGACTTCCTCATCTGAGCCCAATTTCGCCTCAACTGGCCGGCCATCACCGCCGGGTGCGGCACATTCATGATCACCAGCCGCTCCAACGGCCGCACGCGGTTGGCGGCGAAGGTCCAGGCCAGGCCCGCGCCCCAGTCGTGGCCGATCAGGGTGACGCGTTTGGCGCCGCTGGCGTCGATCAGGGCGGCCACGTCCTCCATCAGCCTATCGATCAGATAGGCGGAGATTTCGCGGGGCTTGGGCTCGGTCCCGCCATAGCCGCGCAGGTCCGGCGCCCAGGCGCGGTAGCCCATTTCAGAGAGCAGCGGCAGCTGATGGCGCCAGGAGAACCGGCTCTCCGGAAAGCCGTGCAGGCAGAGCGCCAGGTGGTCGCCCTCGCCCGCCTCGTCCACGGCGAAGTCGAAGCCGTTGGCGGCAACCCGGCGGGTCGCGATGGTCATGCCGGTTCGGTGGTGAAATAGGCGCTGTCGTGGTCGTAGCCCGGCAGGCGCATGAGGCCGGCGTTGCGCAGGCCGATCTTCTTCAGCACGGCGATCGAGCCCAGGTTGGCCGGCGTGGTGATCGCCACGATGACTGGCAGCCCCAGGGTCCCGCGGCCGTAGGCCAGGGACGCCGCCGCGGACTCCGAGGCATAGCCTCGGCCCCAGAAGGCTTCCAGGAAGGCGTAGCCGACGTCCGGATGTTGCAGGCCATCGCGCTTGACCAGGCCGCAGAGTCCCGCCGCCTCACCGGTCGCCGTGATATCGCAGCGCCAGAGGCCGAAGCCGTTGGCCGCGTAGCCCGCCTGGGCGCGCTCGATGTAGCTCTTGGCGCCATCGAGGTCGCGCACGCCTCGGTCGCCGATATTCTCGCGGAAGCCGCGGCTCATCAGCAATTCGAGAATGAAAGGCGCGTCCTCGGCCGTGAGTTCACTGAGGATCAGGCGCTCGGTCGCCAGGATCACTCAGGGCTTCTCCAGGCGGGCCACTAGGCTAGAGGTGTCCCAGCGCCGGCCGCCCAGCGCCTGGACCTCCTCGTAGAAGCCGTCGACCATGCGGGTCATGTCGAGCGCCGCGCCGTTGCGCCCGGCCTCGTCCAGGACCAACCCAAGGTCCTTGCGCATCCAGTCAACCGCGAAGCCGAAGTCGAACTTCCCCTCGCTCATGGTCTTCCATCGGTTGTCCATCTGCCAGGACTGGGCCGCGCCCTTGGAAATGGCGTCATAGACGAGCTGCGGATCGAGGCCCGCGCGCTTGGCGAAATGCAAGCCCTCGGCCAACCCCTGGACCACGCCGGCGATGCAGATCTGATTGACCATTTTGGCGAGTTGCCCCGCTCCCGTAGGGCCCATCAGCTTGGTCGCCTTGGCGTAGGCGGCGATCACCGGCTCGGCCTCGGCGAAGGCCGCCTCGGTCCCGCCGCACATGATGGTGAGCTGGCCGTTCTCCGCGCCGGCCTGGCCGCCGCTGACCGGCGCATCCACGAAAGATCGGTCGGCCCTGACCGCCAGGTCCGCCATCTCGCGAGCGACAACAGCCGAGGTCGTCGTGTGGTCGACGATCACGCCGCCATGCGCCATCGCCGGCAGAGCTTCCGCCACGACCTGACGCACGTCGTCGTCATTGCCGACGCAAAGGATGAAAATCTCGGCGCCCGCCGCGGCCGCGGCCGCGGTCCCACCGGCGCGCCCGCCATGCGCCTCAACCCAGCGGGCGGACTTTTCGGGGCTGCGATTATAGACCGCCATCTCATGGCCCGCCTTGGCCAGATGCCCCGCCATCGGGAAGCCCATCACGCCGAGACCGGCGAACGCCACCTTCATCTCAGATCCGCTCCTTAACCCTGTGTGCAACGCCATCTTAACGGGAGGCCGTGCATGTGAATCCCTCGTAACAGGCTTCCTCGGGGCGGACCATGTCGGCGGGCGGCGAACGGCCGATCATCATCAAGCGGATCAAGAAGGGCGGCGGCGGTGGTCACCACGGCGGCGCCTGGAAGGTCGCCTATGCCGACTTCGTGACGGCCATGATGGCGTTCTTCCTCCTGATGTGGCTGATCAACACCACCAGCCCCGAGCAGAAGCGCGGCATCGCCGACTACTTCGCCCCGGCCTCGGTCTCTGAGACCACCTCCGGCGCCGGCGGCATCCTGGCGGGCACGGCGCTGGGCAACGAGGGCACCAAGCAGAACGGCTCGCAGGCTATCGTCCAGGACGCCAGTCCCGACGTGAAGAACCCCAGCGACGGCAAGTCCAAGGACGGCGCCAAGGCCGCCGACCCAGCCGCCGACCAGGCCAAGCAGGATCAGGCCAAGCAGGAGGCGGCCGCGTTCGCCTCCGCCCAGCAGTCCCTGGCCCAGGCGCTGCAGGACATGCCGGAACTCGCCGAACTCTCGAAGAACATCATCGTCGACCAGACGCCAGAGGGGCTGCGCATCCAGCTCGTGGACCAGGAAGGCCGCTCGATGTTCAACCAGGGCACGGCCGTTCCCAACGATCGCGCCAAGCTCTTGCTGCGGGCGATCGCCAAGATCGTCAACCAGCTGCCCAACCGGATCAGCATCTACGGCCACACCAGCGCCAATTCCGGGGGCGGCAAGACCAAGGGCGACTGGTCGCTTTCGCAGGGCCGCGCCGACGCCTCGCGCAATATCCTGGAAGGCGCCGGCGTCGATGACGACCGCATCTATCAGGTCAGCGGAAAGGCCACAAAAGACCCGCTTTACCCCGACGACCCGACCCTGCCAGGCAACCGTCGGATCGCCATCGTGTTGATGCGTGAGGCGCCTGTGCTGCCCCCGGACCGCGGCCCTTAGCCACGCTTCGATTGCGGCCCTGCAACAGCCCTTGCGCCGGGGCGCGGCATGACGCCTAATCGAGGCAATCCGTAGAGGGCGACGGCAATTCCGTGACGCAACATTTCCCGTCTCGACAGCTCAGGTTCTTCCTGACCGCCCCGTCGCCGTGCCCCTATTTGCCCGAGCGCTACGAGCGGAAGGTGTTCGCCCACCTGCCCCTGAGCGACGGCGCCAGCGTCAACGACAGTCTGACCCAGGTGGGCTTCCGCCGTTCGCAGAACATCGCCTATCGCCCGGCGTGCGAGGCCTGCACGGCCTGCGTTTCCGCGCGGATCCCGGCGCCCGACTACGTCTTCTCGCGCTCGGAGCGCAAGGCGATCGCCCGCAACGAAGACCTGGAGCGCCATCTGGTCGAGGCCGAGGCGACCATGGAGCAATTCGACCTCCTGCGCCGCTACCTCACCACCCGCCACGCTGACGGCGGCATGGCCGAGATGACCTGGCCGGACTACGTGGCCATGGTCGAGGACACTGCGGTCCGCACCCACATCATCGAATACCGCACCAAGCCAAAGGACCGCGGGCCCGGCGAACTGGTGGCTTGCGCCCTGGTGGATGTGATGAGCGACGGGCTCTCGCTGGTCTACAGCTTCTACGACCCGACCCAGAGCCGCCGCAGCCTGGGATCCTTCGTGATCCTCGACCATGTGGTCCAGGCCTGCCTGACCGGCCTGCCTTACGTCTATCTTGGCTATTGGGTGCGCGGCTCGGAGAAGATGGACTACAAGGTCCGCTTCTCGCCGATCGAACTGCTGAAGCCCGAGGGCTGGACCCTGGTGGTCGGCGGCGCGGCCAAGGCCGCGAACGACACGCTCTAGGACCGATCATGGCCCGGCAGCTTCGGCTGAGCCTTCGCAGGCCGACCGTCCATTCCCGCGAGGAATTCGTCCGCGGCGTCTCCAACGCGCCGGCGTTGGACGCGCTCGACGCCTGGCCGCGCTGGCCGGGCGGCGCCCTGGCGCTGGTCGGGCCCGAGGGGGTCGGCAAGACCCATCTGGCCCGCGCCTGGGCCGCCGCCACGCAAGCGGTGATCCTCGATCGGGACGCGCCCGACGTGACCGCAGCCGGCGGACGGGCCGCTCTGCTGGAAGACGTCGACCGGGGCGCGCCGGACGAGGCGCTGTTCCACCTGATCAACCAGGCCCAACGCGATGGGGCGAGCCTGCTGCTGACGGCGCGGATCGCGCCGGCCGCGTGGAAATGCGCCCTACCCGACCTTCGCTCGCGCCTGAACGCCATGCTGGTGGCCGAGATCGGGCCGCCGGACGACGACGTCTTGACCGGCGTCCTGCGCAACTTCTTCCGTGAACGGAACATTCGTCCCCACGACGATGTCTATCCCTATCTCCTGAGGCGCATGGAGAGGTCAGTCCCCGGCGCGCAAGAGATCGTCCGGCGCCTCGACGAGACGGAAGACGGCCTGATGCGGCCTGTTTCACGCGTCCTGGCGCGCGAAGTGCTGGACGACGGTACGGAAAATCTTGACCTTTTCGAGGGATGACTTGAAGCCGTCACAACCAGGGCTCAAAATCTTGCGACCGTCATCTCTCCGGAGCGCCAAAGGCATGAGCTACGCCGAGCCGATCGCCACCGCGTCGAACGACGCGGGCGTTGCGGACGCGGCGGAGCGGACGTCGCTCGCCTGGGACGAGGACCTGGCCGCCTCGCCTGCGCGGTTCTTCAACCGCGAGCTCTCCTGGCTGGCCTTCAATCGGCGGGTCCTGGCCGAGAGCAAGAACCCGCGGCATCCGCTGCTGGAACAACTTCGCTTCCTGGCGATCAGCGCCAACAACCTCGACGAATTTTACATGGTTCGCGTGGCCGGCCTGCGCGCCCAGGTCCGCGAGGGCGTGCGCGCGCCCAGCCAGGACGGCTTGACGCCCGCCGAGCAGCTCGAGCGTGTGAACGCCGAGGCCGCCGACCTGATGGCTGAGCAGCAGCGCCGCTGGCGCGACCTCTGCGCCGAATTGGCCGACCAGCGCCTGCACCTGGTGCAGGCGGGCGAGGTCACCAACGCCGAGTTGGACGCGCTGGAAGAGCCGTTCATTTCGCAGATCTTTCCGGTGCTGACGCCGCTGGCCATCGACCCGGCGCACCCATTCCCATTCATCCCGAACCTGGCCTTCTCCCTGGTGCTGAAGCTGCGCCGGCTCTCCGACAGTCGCGTGCTCTACGCCCTGGTGCCGATCCCCGCGCAGGTGGCGCGGTTTTGGGAGCTGCCGGCTCAGCATCGCGGCCGCCGCAAGGGCGAACGCCGTTTCGTCTCACTGGAGGCCCTGGTCAGCCTGTTCCTCGACCACCTGTTCCCCGGCTGCGAAATCCAGGCGCAGGGCGTCTTCCGCGTGATCCGCGACTCGGACGTGGAGATCCTGGAGGAAGCCGAAGACCTGGTGCGCGAGTTTGAGCTGGCGCTGAAGCAACGGCGCCTCGGCAGCGTGGTGCGCGTGGAGATCGACGCCTCCATGCCCGAGGAGTTGCAGGGCTTCATCACCTCCAGCCTGCACGCCGAACCGCAGGACATCATCCAGATCGAGGGCCTGCTGGGCCTGGACGAGCTGACCCAGCTGATCCCGGCCGATCATCCCGAGCTGAAGTTCAAGCCCTTCGAACCGCGCTTCCCAGAGCGCATCCGCGACCATGGCGGCGACTGTTTCGCGGCGATCCGCGAGAAGGACATCTTAGTCCACCACCCGTTCGAGAGCTTCGACGTGGTGGTGCAGTTCCTCAGGCAGGCCGCCCGCGACCCCAACGTCCTGGCGATCAAGCAGACGCTCTACCGCACCAGCCACGACAGCCCGATCGTCGCGGCCCTGATCGAGGCGGCGGAGGCCGGCAAGAACGTCACCGCGGTGGTGGAGATCAAGGCCCGCTTCGACGAGGCGGCGAACCTGAAGTGGGCCCGCGACCTGGAACGGGCGGGCGTGCACATCGTCTTCGGCTTCGTCGAGTACAAGACCCACGCCAAGCTCTCGACCGTGGTGCGGCGCGAGGGCGACGTCCTGCGCAGCTACTGCCACTTCGGGACCGGCAACTACCATCCGATCACCGCGCGCTTCTACACTGACCTGTCGCTGTTCACGACCGACCCGGCGCTGGGCCGCGACTCCGCGCGGCTGTTCAATTTCGTCACCGGCTACGCCCAGCCGGAGGGCCTGGAGAAGCTGTCCTTCTCGCCGATCACCATGAAGCGCGACCTCCTGGCGCTGATCGCCAACGAAGCGACCCACGCGCTGGAGGGCCGCCCAGCCGGCATCTGGGCGAAGATGAACTCCGTGGTCGACCCGCAGATCATCGACGCCCTCTACGCCGCCAGCCAGGCCGGCGTGGAGATCGACCTGGTGGTGCGGGGCATCTGCTGCCTGCGCCCCGGCATCCGCGGCCTCTCGGAAAACATCCGCGTGAAATCGATCGTCGGCCGCTTCCTTGAACACGGCCGGATCGTCGCCTTCGCCAACGGCGCGCCCCTGCCGTCGTCGGAGGCCCGCGTCTACATCTCCTCTGCCGACTGGATGCCGCGCAACCTCGACCGCCGCGTCGAGGCCCTGACGCCCATCGAGAATCCCACCGTCCACCAGCAGGTGCTGCAGCAGATCATGCTGGCCAACCTGAAGGACGAGGCCCAGAGCTGGTTCCTGAACGCCGTGGGCCACTACAGCCGCGACCCGTCCTGGGACCATCCTTCCGCATTCTCCGCGCACGAGTATTTCATGACCAACCCCAGCCTTTCGGGTAGAGGGCAGAAGGTGAAGGACATGCCGCGCGCGATCGATCATGTGGCCTCGCGGGGATAGCAGGCCAGATTCCCGGCAGGCCGCCGTCATCGACGTCGGTTCCAACTCGGTCCGCCTGGTGATCTACCGGCTGGACGGGCGCGCCATCTGGACCGTCTACAACGAAAAAGCCCTCGCCGGCCTCGGCCGCGACCTGCCGTCCACCGGGCGGCTGTCGCCCGACGGCGTCGAGGTGGCCCTGACCGCCATCCGCCGGTTCCGCGCCCTGCTCGACGGCTGGAAGGCCGAGGACGTCACCGCCGCCGCCACCGCCGCCGTACGCGAAGCCGCCGATGGGCCCGCCTTCCTGAAGCGGGTGCGCGAGGAGACCGGCCTGATCGTCCGCCTGCTCACCGGCGACGAGGAGGCCCGCTACGCCGCCATGGGGGTGATCGCCGGCCAGCCGGACGCGCAAGGCGTGGTGGGCGACCTCGGCGGCTCAAGCCTGGAGCTCATCCGGCTGGGCGCCTCCGGCGCGGACGACGGCGCGACCCTCCCGCTCGGCCCCTTCGCGCTTGGCGCGCCGCGGCCGCTCGATCCTGACCGCACCGCGAAGCTGATCGAGGCGGCGCTGACGCCGCACGCCAACCGTTTCGCCACCCGCCATTTCCACGCGGTCGGCGGCGCCTGGCGCAACCTGGCGCTTTTCCAGATGGAGCTGGCCGATTACCCGCTGCATGTCGCCCATCAGTACGAGATGAGCCGCGCCGACGCGCTAAGCGTCTCGCGGCTGGTGGCCCGCCAGTCCCGCGCCTCGCTCGAGCGCATGCAGGGCCTGTCGAAGAAGCGGATCGAGACCCTGCCCTATTCCGCCGTAGTGCTGGAGGCCCTGATCGAGGCCCTGGGCGTCGAGCGGATCACCATCTCAGCCTTCGGGGTGCGCGAGGGTCTGCTGCTGGAGGCCATGGCTCCGGACGTTCGCAGCCGCGATCCGCTGATCGAGGGTTGCGAGGCCCTGACCGCCGCGCGGGGCGTCCCATCGGAGCTGGGCGGGGCGCTGGAGGCCTGGCTGACTCCGGCGTTCGAGAAGCTGTCGCCCGTCTTCGGCGCCCGTGACCCGGTCCTGTTGGCCGCTGCCAGTCGGCTGGCCGATCTCGGAGCCCGCCTGCACCCCGACCACCGCGCGGACCTCGCCTTCGAGCAGGTGCTGCGCGCGCCGATCGCGGGCATGAACCATCCCGAGCGCGCCTTCCTGGCCAGCGTCGCCTTCTCGCGGCACACCTCGGCCACCACGCCGCCCGAGGCGGAAGCCGTCTCTCGGGTGATCGGCGCGGAGCGCCGCCAGCGAGCGCGGGCCCTTGGCGCGGCGGTGCGGCTGGGCTGCGACCTTTCGGGGCGCAATCCACGGCTGCTGGAGAAGTCCAGCCTGACCATTCAAGGCGACCGGCTGACGCTGACCGCCGCCGCCGGCTGGACCGACATGCTGCTCGGCGACCAGACCGCCAAGCGCGCCCAGACGCTGGCCTCGGCCCTGAAACTGAAACTCGAACTTGGATGAGCCCATGCAGATCCTGATGACCCAGGCGGCCTATAGGCGCGTGGCCGAGCGGTTGGCCAAGGTTGCGCCGGACGCTGAGGTGGTCACCGCCGCCGCGGAGGACGCATACGAGCTCAACGGAAATCCCATCGACAAGGACGCCATCGACCCCGAAGTCGTCTGGCTCAGCCTCGACAGCCACGCCTCGGGAACCCTCGGCGGCCTCTACGGCCGGCTTATGAAGGCGCAGGCGCCCCGCTGGACACAGATCATGGCCGCCGGGATCGACAACCCGATCTTCCGCAATATCCTGGAGAAGGGCGTCCGCCTCACCAAGTCTAGCGCCCAGGCGACGCCGATCGCCGAATATGTCGTGGCCCACGCGCTGAGCCTGCAGCTGCCAATCCAGCAAGCCGCCGCACTGCAGGCCAAGCACGAGTGGAAATCGACGCCTTACCACGAGGTCGCCAAGACCCGCTGGCTGATGGCCGGATTCGGCAACATCGGTCACGAAATCGCCAAGCGGATCAAACCTTTCGGGGTGCATCTTACGGTCGTGCGCCGCAGCCCGGCGGCCCAAGGCGACCTGGTCGACCAGGTGATCACGCTGAAGGACATCGAGAGCGAACTGCCGCAGGCCGACGTCGTCGTGCTGGCCTGCGCGCTCAACGACGAGACCCGCAATATGTGCGATGGGGCCTTCTTCGCGGCAATGAAGCCGGGCGCGGTTCTGATCAATATCGGCCGCGGCGGCCTGGTTGACGAGGACGCCCTGAAAGCCGGCCTCGACCGCGACCAGCCGGGTCACGCCGTGCTCGACGTCTTCCAGACCGAGCCGCTCCCCGCCGACAGCTGGTTCTGGGACCATCCGAAGGTGCGGGTCACCGCGCACAGCTCCAACTCCGGCGACGGCAACCTCGGTCGCGGCGACGAGCTGTTCCTGGAGAACCTGCGCCGTTACCTGGCCCAGGAACCGCTGCTCAACGAGGCGGCCAAGAGCGAGGTCGGCCTCTAGCCCTCTCGGTTTGACCGAGCTCAAGGCCGACGAGCCCACGCTCGCCGACAGTCATCGCCGCCGCACTCGGCTACGGCAGCCATCGATGAAGGTCGCGACGATGAGCCATACGCCCCACGCCCTGCATGAGGATTTTCCCGAGGCTGGAAGCCGGCCTCGAAACGGTCGCCGACGAGGTCCTGGAGGATGCGAAGAAGCTCCGCGTGACCATGAAGGACGAGATCGCCGCCGCGCTGGCGCGGGTCTAACCCTGCGCGCATAGCAAGAGGGCGGCGCCTCGGTTGCCCGAAACACCGCCCTCTGAACCAGATCCGTTGGGGGATCTGAGCCTTTGAGGTCGAGGAACCCTTAAGCTCCGCCAGGTTACCCCGGATCGGCTTCAAGACCGCCTCGGTGTCCCCGAGGATCGGCAGCTTCGGGTCGCCCCTGGCTTCCTACCCCCCAGAGCCTTCTGCCCGCTTCTCGGTCCGGTCTCCCGGTCCGCCGCGCCGCAGTCCCTCTCGGCAAGTGGAGATTTGCAAAAGCCCGGGCGGCCCGCAATGGGCCGGTCGGATGGGGCTGTGAGCGCAGTTCGGCGAGCACGGTGGATGACCTGTGGAGAACCCTGTCGAGAGAGACCAAACGCCCGCGAAATCAATTGCGTGACGCTTATCCTCAGGAACCGGCGGAGCGTCCGGGAATCAGCCCGCGGTGGCCGTCTTGGGCGCGCGGCGGACCTCGACCACCCGCACGCGGGCGCCGTCGAGCACCAGAGCGAGTTCGCCGCGCTTCAGCTTGAGCGCGTCCTCGCCGAACGCCTCGCGGCGCCAGCCCTTGAGCGCTGAGGTGTCGGCCTCGTCGTCATTGGCGATCTGCTCCAGGTCGGAGACAGTGGCGATCAGCTTTGAGGCCACCCCGGCCTCCTCGGCCCGCGCCTTGAGCAGCACCTTCAGCAGTTCCACCACCGCGCCGGCGGCCGGCGACGGCGGTGCGCGGTGACGCTCGACCACCGGCGCGTAGGCCTCGGGGTCCTTCAGCGCCTCGCGGATCGCCGCCAGGAGATCAGGTCCGAACCGCGAGCCGGAGAAGCCCTTGGGCACCGAGCGCAACCGGTCGAGCTGGTCGGCGTCGGTAGGCGCCTGAGTGGCGACCTCATCGATCGCGTCGTCCTTGAGGATGCGGCCGCGCGGCTGGTCGCGGGTCTGGGCCGTGCGCTCGCGCCAGGCGGCGACGGCCTTGTAGACCGCCATGTACTTGGCGGTGTGCTTTCGCGGCCGAAGCCGCTTCCAGGCGTTCTCCGGCTCGACGTCATAGACCGCCGGGTCGGTGAGATTGGCCATCTCGTCGGTGACCCAGGCGATGCGGCCCTCCTTCTCCAGACGCTCGCGCAGGATCGGGTAGAGGCTGGCCAGGTGGGTTACGTCGGCGAGCGCATAGGTCAGCTGGTTGTCCGACAGCGGCCGGCGCGCCCAGTCGGTGAAGCGCGACGACTTGTCGAGCTCGATCTTCAGCATCTGGCGGACCAGCGCGTCATAGGCGATCTGCTCGCCGAAGCCGGCGGCCATGCCCGCAACCTGGGTGTCGAACAGCGGCCGAGGCATGGCGGCCAGGTTGTTGAAGATCTCAACGTCCTGCCGCGCCGCGTGGAACACCTTCAGGATCGTCTCGTCGCGCAGAATGACCAGGAACGGTTCCAGGTCCATTTCCTCGGACAAAGGATCGATGCAGGCCTCCACGCCATTGGCGCCGGCGGCCTGGATAAGGCAGAGCTTTGGCCAGTAGGTCGTCTCGCGCATGAACTCGGTGTCCACGGCGACGAACGGCTGGCCTTTGAGCTTCTCGCAAAACACCGCCAGTTCCGCGGTGGTCGTAATCGGAGTCATCGATTAGCTATAGCCCTGCGAGGCGGCGAGTCTGCAAGTCCGTGTTTCGCATGCCGTGTTTTTCTCACGAAGGCGTCCAGATGTCCGAACGGCCCAACGGCCTCACCTATGCCCAGGCCGGCGTCGACATCGACGCGGGGAATGCGCTTGTCGAGCGCATCAAACCCCTGGCCAAGTCCACCCGGCGCGCCGGGGCGGAGGCCTCGCTTGGCGGGTTCGGCGCGCTCTTCGACCTGAAGGCCGCGGGCTACGTCGATCCCCTGCTGGTCACAACCACCGACGGGGTCGGCACCAAGCTGAAGGTGGCGATCGAGACCGGCATCCACGACACAGTGGGCATCGATCTCGTGGGCAT
>NZ_SSMZ01000024.1 GCF_004799395.1 Phenylobacterium sp. | reverse complement strand
TGCAGCAGGGAGCAGGAGAACACCACCGCGCCTCCGGTAGGCGGGCGGTAGGTGCGCGTGCCGTACTCCGGGAAACGCAGGTCGCCGCCCTCGAAATCCTCGGCGTTGAGGTTGATGGAGACCGCGAACTGCCGGTGGGCTGTGCCGCTGGTGAGATTGTCGCGGTGCGGGCGGAAGTAGCCGCCGTCCTCGGCGCTGTAGCGGGCGACTATGTAGCGCTCGACGCGGGTGACCTGGAAGCGGAAGGCCTTGAGGATCTCCGGCTTCAGCCGCTGGCTCAGAGCCGCGCGGGTCTCCCGGCACAGGGCTTCGTCCTCGATCGCGGCGTCGCGACGCTTCTTGAAATCGTCGAGCACGGCCACCGTGCGGCCGTCCTGCTGGCGCATCACGCCGGAGGGCGCGCCGCCATGGGTCTCGTAGTAGGCGATCAGGCGGCGGCAGAGGTCGGGCTCGAAGAGTCGCGGCGTGATCATCACCGGAGCGTGCAGAGGGACGCCGGCGTGGCCGTCGGGCGGCGGCAGGGCGCCGAGCCGGGCGAAGACCTCAGCGCTCTCCGCCATGGGCGCGACGAACATCACGCGCAGCGACGGGTCGATGGCCACCCAGATCGGCCGCTCGGCGCCCGTTTCGTCGAGCGCGCCATAAAGCCGGCTGACCGCGCCATCGGGGTCGAAGAACCAGCGCATGCCGTTGCGGTCGCGGGCGCGGGCGAAGCTTTCCTGGTCGTTCAGCACGACGAAGCAGGCGACGTTGTCGTCGCGCAGCAGGCCGATATTGGCCTTCATGACATCGAACACCCGCTCGCGCGCCGCAGGGTCGGCGGGCGGGAAGCCCATCAGAATGTACCGCCCGGCCACAGAGGCGAAGTTGAAGCTCGGGTTGGAGGCGCTGGGCGCATAGAACCAGGGCGTCGGTTCGCCGGGTCGCAGTTCGGTCATGCGGATCCGCCCCCTCGCAGAAATCAGCCGCTACTCTGCGGGCCATATGCGGCGCCGCGGAGGCGGCGTCGACTCCCACGGGACGCAGCTCCGCAATGCTGCCGAAACAGTCGAAATTGCCCGCAAGTCCCTATAAAAATTACATAAAGCGAAGCGCGACAATGCGCCGCGCCAGAGCTTGTTTACTGAGGTGACACAGTCGGCCAGGCGTCATTCGTCCGTGAGGGGACGTTGATGATCAGACTGTCGGCCGTGCTTTGCGTTCACAACGAGGAGCGGCGCCTGGCGCGCTGCCTGGACGCCTTGGGATTCGCCGATGAGATCGTGCTGGTCCTCGACCGCTGCACCGACCGCACCCGCGCCATCGGAGAGGCCTATGGGGCGGTGATGGTCAGCGGGGTGTTCCCCCTGGAAGGTCCGCGCCGAGCGGCGGGAATGAACGCTGCGTCGGGCGAGTGGATCCTGGAGGTCGACGCCGACGAGATCGTCAGCGCGGATCTGGCCGGCGAATTACTGCGCAGCCTGGACGACGACCGGTTCGCCTTCCGCAAGACGCCCGTCGACAACTATGTGGGCGATCGGCTGATACGTCATGGCTGGGGCGGCGCGTTCGGCACCAGCCTGGCCGCGCGCTTCTATCGCCGGGGCTCGAAGCGCTGGGGCGACGAGCGGGTGCATCCGGGTGTGGCTTTCGACGGCCCGGAAGGCCCGAAGTTCACCAGCCCCTTGCGCCACCAATTCGCCGACGACGTGTCGGACGTGTTCCGCCGGCTTGACCGTTACACCGATCTGAAAGCGCAGGACCTGCGGGAACATGGCGGCAAGACCGGCGTTGCCGACAATGCCTGGCGTGGGCTGCGCCGGTTCTGGAAGTGCTACGTCCGTCGACGTGGCTGGAAAGAGGGCGGCTGGGGTCTGATGATCGCAATGATGGCGGGGCTGTACCCGCTGGTTTCGGCGATGCGCGCCGAGCTGGACCGCCCAACGGCCGACACCGTCGAGCCGGCCTTGCCGCTGGCCCGGGCCGCTTAGGAAAGCGCGGGCGCATGAACAACCTGCTCCTCTGGCTCGAGCTGCGGCGCTGGCGAGCAGCAGGCCGCACGGCGCGCCTGTGGTGGCGCGACGACGACGCCTCCGGGTTGGCGACGACCCTTGACCGGCTGCTGCTGGATCGGTTGGTGCAGCTCGCCACCACGACCCGTACGCCGCTGACGCTGGCTGTGGTGCCGGTGGGCGAGATGTCCGGGCTGGCGGCGCGTCTTCAAGGCGCGGAACTGGTGAGCGTGAGCCAGCATGGGGTCGACCACCAGAACCGGCGCGAGGGCGCCGCGGCGGGCGAGTTCCCGCACGACTGCAGCCAACGGGACGTCGAAGAGGCGCTGGCCGCCGGCTGGAGCCGCCTGGAGAAAGTCCCGGGGGCGCTGAAGGTTTTCGTCCCGCCCTGGAACGACGTCCACCCCCGCCTGGAGCGCGCGCTGGGCGCGGGCGGCTATGCCGGCTGGTCGGCGGGCGGGTTGTTGTCGGCGAGCGGGACCTGCCCACGGCTGGACATCCACCTGGATATGATGCGCTGGCGCGGCGGCTCGCGGTTCCGCGGGCGCGGCCGGCTGCTGGCCGCCCTGACGACCGAGCTGCGCCGCCGGCGTCGCGCGGGGCTGTGGGAGGCGCCGATCGGCCTGCTCAGCCACCACCTGGTGCACGACACCGCCGCCTGGACCTTCCTGGGCGACTTCCTGCGTTGGAGCAAATCGCAGCCGGAGCTGAGCTGGGTGTCGCTGCCCGAACTGCTGGCGGAAACCCAGACGCGCCGGGCCAAGGCGCTCCGCCGCTCCGCGACCCGGTTGGTCAGCGACATGGCGCTGGCCCACCCCGCCTGATCGCCCCGATATCGAATGCACGGGCTGCAAGCGTCGCCATCGCCTGCTAGGGTTGCGGCCAAGTTGCCGTATCGAGTACCGATGTCGATGCCTTCGCCATCAGAGCCCAGCTATGAAGCCCGCCTGGAGGCGGTGCTCGAGAGCGTCAGCGACGCTTTCTACGCGCTGGATTCGGACTGGCGTTTCGTCGTCTTCAACCGGGCCGCCGAGGAATATTTCGGGGTGGCTCGAGAGGCCATCCTGGGCCGCGATCTGTGGGAGGTCTTCCCGCAGGGCCTCGGGACGCCCTTCGAGGCCAGCTGCCGCGCGGCGATGCGCGACGGGACGCCGGCCAGCTTCGAGACCAGCTCGCGGCTGCGGCCCGACCGGGTGGTGGAGCTGCGGATCGTGCCGATGCGCGGCGGCGGGGTGGCGCTGACGCTCACCGACATCACCGAGCGCAAGACCGCCGACGCCCGCCAGCGGCTGCTGGCCAACGAGCTCAACCACCGGGTCAAGAACAGCCTGGCCACGGTGCAGGCGATCGCCGCCCAGAGCCTGCGCAGTCCGGACGTCTCGCCAGAAGCGCGGGAGCGTTTCATGGCCCGGCTGATCGCGCTGGCGCGCGCCAACGACGTGCTGGTCGCCGAAACCTGGACCGGCGCGAGCCTGGCCTCGGTCGCGGCCGAGATGGCCAATCCGCACGGCGACGACGAGCGATTCACCATCGCGGGTCCGGAGATCCATCTGGCGCCGCAGACCGCGACCGCCATGGCGCTGGGGCTGCACGAACTGGCCACCAATGCGGCCAAGTACGGGGCGCTGTCGACTCCGGATGGTCGGGTGTCGCTGACCTGGACGCTGGAGGGCGCAGCGGAAGCGCGGCGGCTGAAGCTGATCTGGCGAGAGACGGGCGGGCCGCCTGTGGGTTCGCCGGGGCAGGCCGGTTTCGGCAGCCGGCTGATCGAGCGGGGGCTGGCCTCAGAGCTGCAGGCCAACGTACGGCTGGTCTACGCTCCAGGCGGGGTCGTGTTCAGCCTGACCGCGCCCCTGAGTGAGAGCGTGACCGAGGGTTAGCCGCCGGGCGCGCGCCGGTCATTGGCCGCGGTCGGGGCCTCGCGGTAGGCCGGTCCGCGCGACATCGAGATCAGCAACGGCAACCGCAGGAGCAATTCGCCCCCCAACGCGGCTGACGTCGGACCGAAATCGCCGAGCAGGTGGTTGCGGACCGCCTCGGAAACGGAGCCTTCCGGGGCGACGGGATCGTGCGCGGCGAGCTCGATGAACCGCTTGTCGTCGGCGGCCATCTCGCCTGAGAGGTCCTCGACCCGCTCCAGCAACATCGGATAGGCGGCCGGCGTGCGTCCGACGTCCAGCGAGGGCGCCAGGACCAGCCCATCGACCACCTCGGCCTTGGGCGTGGCGACGCCGTGGAAGATGCCGAACAGCACAGCCCCGCTGATCACGTCGACGGTGACCGCGAAGAGCTGATTGCCGGCCAGCAGGATCCAGCCGTCGGCGATCGTGCCGCCGGCGCCGATGCGGATGCGCAGGAGACCGGTGGGGTCGATCCGCACCATGGCGTGGTCGTGGATGAAGCGGCCCGGCGCCAGCATGTAGGGCCGTGTGGTGCGATAGAAGCCCTCGTAGGCGGACCCGCGCATGGCGGTGGCGGCGAGGAACTGCTCCATGCCCGCAAGCGGCAGGCCGGAGACGGCGCTGCCCGGCGCCGGCGCGTGGCCGGCCACGGCCTTGAGGTCCGCGCCCACCAGTTCGGCAAAGGCCGCCAGGCTGCGGTCCCAGTCGAGCGTGTTGAAGCCCGCAATGCGCTGGGCGATCAGCGCCGACAGCAGCGATAGGTTGTGGGCCGAGGGATGGACCGCGCCGGAGACCCAGCGTCCGACCACCGACTTGTCGACGCCGAGGTCCGCCGCAAGCCGCGCCCGGCTCATGGAGAGCACCTTGAGGACAAGTTCCAGCTTCTTGGCGAAGGGTTCGCTCATGGCGTCCTGTCTTGGCGGTGCGATGGCCAATTGGCGATGTCTTCGCGAGCGAGGGTTTCGCCTCTAGCGAGAACTCTTGTCAATGCGGTTGCAGGACTTGTCGAACCTTGTTTGGCCCAAAGGGGGATAAGCGCCCGTTAACTCGGCCCGGCGGTTCGGTTTGACGGCGGGGCGCGGAACGCCGCAACTGAGACCATGAGCCCGCCCGCCGCCAGCGCCCCACGTCCTCTCGCCCTGATCACCGGCGCCTCGGCCGGGATCGGAGCGGCTTTCGCCAGGGCCTATGCGGCGCGGGGCCATGACCTGGCGCTGGTCGCGCGGCGCACGGACAGGTTGCAGGCGCTGGCTGCGGAGCTGGCGGCGGCCCACGGGATCGACGCCTTCGCCATCCCCGCCGACCTGGCGGGTTTCGAGGCCTGCGAGGGCGTGCTGGCGGCAGTGGCGTCGCGCGGCCGCTCGGTGGAGGTGCTGGTCAACAACGCCGGCTTCTCGATCGCCCAGAGCTTCGTGGGCGTGCCCTGGGGCCGACAGCGGGATTTCCTGATGACCCTGGTGGTCAACGCCTGCGGCCTGGCGCACGGAGTGATCCCGGGCATGGTCGAGCGGCGCCGCGGATCCATCGTCAATGTCGGTTCGATGGCCGCCTTCGCGCCTGGTGTGGCCGGCCACAGCCTCTATCCCGGCGCCAAGAGCCTGATGGTCAGCTGGAGCCAATCGCTGGCCGCCGAGCTGAAGGGGACCGGCGTCAAGGTCACCGTCACCTGCCCGGGCTTCACCCTGACCGAATTCGCCGAGGTCAACGGCACCAAGACGGTGATGGACGCCGCGCCCCGGCGGTTCTTCCAGACCGCCGAGCAGGTGGTGGCCACGACGCTGGCGGCCAACGACCGCGGCCAGGTGGTCGTCGTGCCCGGCCTGCACAACAAGATCGCCGCGGCGGTCTTGCACTACACGCCGCAACCGCTGTTGATCGCCATCCTGAGCCGCGCGTCGGCCAAGTACCATCTGGAGGACTGAGGCGTGGCCCATTTCGACGTGGTGATCATCGGATCGGGGGCCGGAGGCGGGACCATCGCCCAGCGCCTGGCGGCGAGCGGCAAGACCATCCTGATCCTCGAGCGCGGCGACCAGCTGCCGCGCGAGGCGGAGAACTGGAGTCCCAAGGCGGTGTTCATCGAGCGCCGCTACCAGACCAAGGAGCCGTGGTACGACAAGAAGGGAAAGCCCTTCCACCCGAACACGCACTACTGGGTTGGCGGCAACACCACATTCTACGGCGCGGCCCTGATGCGGCTGCGCGGGCGGGATTTCGAACAGGTGGAGCACGCCGGCGGGGTGTCGCCGGCGTGGCCGGTCAGCCTGACGGACCTCGCGCCCTATTATGCCGAGGCCGAGACCCTGTGGCGAGTGCACGGCGCGCGGGGCGATGACCCGACCGAAGAGGGGAACGAGCCGCCCTACGCCTACGCGGCCGTGCACGACGACCCCGGCATCGCCCAGTTGCGCGGCCACTGGAAGGCGCAGGGCTGGCGGCCGTTCTCCCTGCCTTTGGGGATCAACCTCGATCAGGCCCACCCGGTCACTTCGGTCTGCATCAAGTGCAAGACCTGCGGCGGCTATCCCTGCCTGCTGAAGGCCAAGTCGGATGCGCGGACCATCGCCATCGAGCCGCTCATGGACCTGCCGAACATCACGTTGCTCACCGGCCGTAAGGTGACGCACCTGGAGACCGATCCTTCCGGCAAGACGGTGACCGAGGTGGTCTGCCAGACCGAGCAGGGGGAGGAGCGCTGGACCGGCGACATCGTGGTGCTGGCGGCCGGCGCGGCCAATACGGCGGCGGTGCTGCTGGCCTCCGCCAACGCCGCCCATCCCAATGGCCTCGCCAACGGCTCCGACCAGGTGGGGCGCAACTACATGTTCCACACGTTGACGGCCATGGTCTCGCTGACCGCGGCGCATGTGGACATCACCTTCCCCAAGACGATGGCCTGCAACGACTTCTACTGGGGCGATCCTGACGGCAGCTACAACCTGCCCATGGGGCACATCCAGCTCCTGGAATACATGAGCGGCCAGACGCTGGAGGGACAGGTCTCCGACTGGTTGCCGCCGGGCCTGGTGCCGGATGTGATCTCCGAAGGCGTGGCCGAGCGGATGCTGTCGATGCTGGTGATCTCGGAGGACCTGCCGCTGCCCGACAACCGGGTGCACCTGACGTCCGACGGGCGGATCTGCGTGGACTACACCTACAACAACCTGGAAGGCCACGAGCGGCTGGTGAAGAAGCTGCACGCCTCGCTGGATGGCTTCGTCGATCACGCGCACCCGATCAGCCAGCATCATTTCGAGTTCGGCAGCCTGTTGCCGCTCTATGGCACGGCGCACCAGGCGGGCACCGTCCGGTTCGGCAAGGACCCGAAGGGTTCCGTGCTGGACCCCTGGTGCAAGGCCCACGAGGTGGACAACCTCTACGTCACCGACACCAGCTTCTTCCCCTCCATCGCCTCGGTGAACCCGACGCTGACCACTGTGGCCAACGCCATGCGGGTCGGCGACCACCTGCTGGAGCGGCTGGGCGCTTCGACGCCGCCCCCAGCTCAGGCCGCTCACCTCAAAGGACCCCGCGTACACAAGGCCGGTGAAAGCTTGGCCTAGGTGTCTAACTCGGGAACCGGCTGTCGTTAAAAGCGTTGCCTTGCGGGGAAGATGCGGTCCTGGTCGCCCGGGAAATATGCCGCACTGTGGGGGATGAGCAAATTGGCGGCGCACGGACGAACGCTATTGCTCGGTGTGGTGCTCGCAGCCGGCTTGGCTGCCTCGGCGCGGGCGGACGTCTCGGCCGCCAACGCGGGCGGCGATCAGGCGGTCGAGAAGTTGCGGGACTTCTCGCTGGAAGACCTGGCGAACCTGACAGTCACCTCAGTGTCGAAGCGGGATGAGCCGCTCTCTGAAGCCGCCTCGTCGATCTACGTCATCACCCATGACGATATCGCCCGGTCCGGCGCCACCAGCGTACCGGAGATCCTGCGGCTGGCGCCAAACCTTCAGGTCACCCAGACCAGCGCCAGCGGCTATGTGATCACGGCCCGGGGCTTCAACGGCAATCCCGGCGCCCAGAGCTTTTCCAACAAGCTGCTGGTGCTGATCGACGGGCGCAGCGTCTATACGCCGCTGTTCTCGGGCGTCTACTGGGACATGCAGGACGTCCTGCCAGAGGACATCGAGCGTATCGAGGTGATCAGCGGGCCCGGCGCGACGCTTTGGGGCGCCAATGCGGTCAACGGCGTCATCAACATCATCACCCGTTCAACCACCCAGACCCAGGGCGGCCTGGTGGACGTGGGCGCCGGCGATCAGGGGCGCCAGCTCGGGCTCCGCTACGGCGGCAAGGTCTCGGAAAACCTGACGTGGCGGATCTATGGGCACGCTGTGGCGGACGATGAGGAGCGCACGGCGGCGGGCGCCAAGGCGGATGACGGCTGGTCGCGGGTGCAGGGCGGGTTCCGCATGGACTGGGCCGCGCGCAGCGGCGACATGCTCACCTTCCAGGGCGACGCCTATCGCGGCTCGGAATCGCAGGCGGGCGCCGGCGACGAGGACATTTCAGGCCAGAACCTCACCGCCCATTGGACCCATGCGACCGCGGCAGGAACCGAACTCCAGGCGGAGGCCTACTATGACCGCGCCGAGCGGGCCACCGAGGGTGGTGGCGGCAAGTTCTACGTGGATACCTTCAATATCGACGTCCAGGACAGCTTCACCCTTGGCGAGCGCAACCAGATCGTGTTCGGCGGGGGTGGCCGCACCAGCCGCTATCGGATCGAAGGCACGCCGACGCTGTTCTTCATTCCCGGGTCGGGCGACCTGAACTTGGCGGACGCCTTCGCGCAGGACACCATCACCCTCTCATCGACGCTGCGGCTGACCGTGGGGCTGAAGGTCGAGGCCGACCCTTACGTTAACGCCGAGCCCTTGCCCGACGTTCGTCTGGCCTGGTCGCCCAATGGGGCGCTGACGCTCTGGGGCGCGGTGTCGAAGGCGGTGCGCTCGCCCACCCCCTTCGACCGCGACGTGGTGGAGAAGATTACGCCCACGGCGGCCCCGCAATTGATCGGCGACGCGAGTTTCCAGCAAGAGAAGCTGACAGCCTACGAGGCCGGCGCCCGCTTCCATCCGACGTCTGTCGCCAGCTTCTCGATCTCGACCTTCTACAATGACTACGATCAGCTACGGACCATTGAGCTGTCTCCGGGGCCGGCGCTTCCGCTGCTGTGGGGCAATGGCCTGGAGGGCACGACCTATGGGCTCGAGGCCTGGGGCGAGGTCCGGGTCCAGTCCTGGTGGCGGATGTCCGGGGGCTTCAGCACCCTGCACGAGGACTTGCGGTTCAAGCCGGGCGCGATCGGCATCGTCGGCCTACAGCAGGATGGGCTGGACCCGAAGTTCCAGGGGTCGCTGAAATCCTCCATGGACCTGGGCCAGAGGTTCACCCTGGATGGCGACCTGCGCTATGTGGGCGCCCTGCCGAACGACGTCGTGCCCGCCTATGTCGAGCTGAACAGCCGGCTCGGCTGGAACATCACCGATCGCCTGCAGATCTCGGTGTCGGGCCGCAACCTGCTCCATGCGCGGCATCTGGAGTATCCTGGCGGGGACGCCATCCAACGCGCCGTCTCCGCTGACCTGCAATGGCGATTCTGATCAGGCCGCCAAGGTTGCCGCCGCGCCGCGGTCCGGCGAGCGGGCGACGCCGCGCCGGCCTGGCCGGCGCGGCGATGCTGTGCCTGGCCGCGGCCGCGCCGACACGGGCGGAGCCGTCGTTGGAGATGGCCGTCAAGGCGACCTACCTCTACAAGCTCGCGCCGTTCGTCAGCTGGCCGGCGCAGGCCTGGTCCGCGCCCAATGCGCCGTTGTTGATCTGCGTCCAGGGCGCCGACCCCTTCGGTCCGCTGCTCGACCAGGCCGTGAGCGGGCAGGCGGTGGCCGGCCATCCGGTCGAGGTGCGCCGTCTGGCGCGGCTAGACGCCGGCTCTGGCTGCCAGATCGCCTATGTGGCCGGAGGGCCGGGGCAGTCGCAGGCCCAGGCCCTCTCGGCGGTGAGCGGCGCGCCTGTGCTGACGGTGACCGACGAGGGCCGTGGCGGCGCGGCCAAGGGCATCGTCCACCTGGTGATCGATGCGGGCAAGGTGCGGTTTAGCATCGACGCGGCCCAGGCGGACCGCAACGGCGTATCGATCAGTTCCAAGCTGCTGGCCCTGGCCGTGGCGGTGAAGCGATGAGCTGGCGCGATCCCACCGTGGCCGACCGCAGGCTCGCCGACCGGCGGCTGGTGAACGTCGCCTGGGCCAGCGTCGTGGCGCTGCTGGCGATCGGCGCGCTGCTGGCCGGCCGCGCCGAGATCGAATTCCGCAGCCAGGCGTCGCGGGCCGCCGAGGTGCAGGCCGACATCCTGGCCGCCAGCGTCAGCGCTGCGTTGAGCTTCGACGACCGTGCGGCGATGCGCGAATATGTCGATGCGCTTCGGGTCAACCGGGCGGTGGCGGCCGCGGCGGTCTATGACGCGACGGGCCAGGCGGTAGTGGTGTTCCACCGACCCGACGCGCACGCGCCGCCGCCGCGGACGCCCGCCATTGGCTCGCGGTTCGCGGAGCGGCACGTGACGGTGACGCGCCCGGTCTCCGAACGGGGGCAGCGGCTGGGGGCGGTCTATCTGGAGACCCAGCCGGAGTCCTGGGCCGCGATCCTGGGGCGCCACTCCGGGCTGGCCCTGCTGACCGTGCTGGCCTTCCTGCTGCTGGGCGTGGTGACGGCGGCGGCGGCTCAGCTGCAGGCCCGCGCGCGCCTGCTGAGCGCGGCCAATGCGCGGCTGGTGGAGGAGATGGCGGCGCGCGGCAAGGCCGAGGAGGCGCTGCGGCAGAGCCAGAAGATGGAGGCGCTTGGCCAGCTCACCGGCGGGATCGCCCACGATTTCAACAATCTGCTGCAGGTGGTGCACGGCGCCTTCGAGCTGATCCGCCGCAAGCCGGAGGACACGGCCAAGGTGGCCGCCTGGTCGGAGAACGGTATCGCCGCGGCCGAGCGCGGGGCCAGCCTGACGCGGCAGCTTCTGGCCTTCTCGCGCAGCCAGAAGCTGGAGCTGCGCGCCTTCGTGGCGGCCGACCTGATCGCCGACATGCACGACCTTTTGGTGCGCACGCTCGGCCCCGATATCGTGCTGGCGGTGGCGCTGGACGACACGCGCGCCGCGGTGATGAGCGACCGCACCCAGCTGGAGCTGGCGGTGCTGAACCTCGCCATCAACGCCCGCGACGCCATGCCTGACGGCGGCCGGCTGACCATCTCGACCGCCATCCGCACGATCGAGGCGGGCGACCCGGTGCTGGAGCCAGGGGAATACGTCGACCTGAGCGTCGCCGACACCGGCGAAGGCATGTCGCCGGAGGTGATCGAGCGGGCGTTCGATCCGTTCTTCACCACCAAGGGCGTCGGCAAGGGCACCGGGCTCGGACTGAGCCAGGTCTATGGCGTGGCGCGGCAGGCGGGCGGCGCGGCTCGGATCGCCAGCCAGCCGGGCCAGGGCACGAGAGTCAGCCTGCTGCTGCGCCGCTCGGCCGTGGCCGCCGAGGCCAGCGAAGCGCCCAGCGCGCCGGAGCCGATCCTGGCGCCGGAGAGCGGCCGCACGGTGCTGGTGGTCGACGACGAGGACGCTGTGCGCAGCTTGGCCTGCCAGACCCTGGAGTTGCTCGGCTACCGGGTCCTGGAAGCCGACAGCGGGGCCAAGGCGCTCGACATGCTGGAGACCGTCTGCCCGGACCTGATGCTGTTCGACTACGCCATGCCGATCATGAACGGCGCGGAGCTGGCGCGGCTCGCAAGGGTGCGCTGCCCGGGTGTGCCGATCGTGTTCGCCAGCGGCTATGCTGACACCGACCAGGTGGAGGCCGCGCTGGGCGGCGAGGCGACGATCCTGCGCAAGCCGTTCAACATGGACGCCCTGGCGCGGACCGTGGCGGCGCTGCTGCGGGACGCCGGGCTGGCGCGGGACCAGAGCGCGCGCTGACCGGCGGCGCTTGGTCGCAGCGCCTCTTCACCATTCCCCAACGGGCGCGGGCGGTAGTGACCCCGCCGGAGAGCCACCGTCCGGCCGAGGAGGCGAGATGCCGGACGTCCATCGAGACCTTGACCCGTCCAGCGCGACGCCGATCGACCCGCCCAAGGCCCCTGTGGCGAGCGGCGGGGCCGATGACCTGGTCGTGCGGGCCGATTCCCGAGGCGTCATCCTCTACGTTTCGGAGAGTTGCCGTAACCTCGGCTACGAGCCGCAGGAGCTGATCGGCCGCCTGGGCGCCGATTTCGTGCATCCCGACGACCTGACCGGCTTCGCCGCCAACAGCGCCCGGCTGTTCGTCCCTGACGTGGGCGACGAGCGGGTGCGCCGTGAATTCCGCTACCTACGCAAGGACGGGTCCTGGGCCTGGCTAGAGGGCCACCCGACGATACTGCCGGCCAGCGACGGGCGTCTCGGCGACGTGCTGAACGTGTTTTGCGATGTGACCGATCGCCGGGCGATGCGCGACCACCTGCGCGCTCAGGCGCACCTGGCGCGCGCGCCGCAGGCGTGACTCCCGCGCCCGCTTACCGGCAACCTGCGACTCCGGGTCGCAGCGACATTAACCGTGATGTAAGAGCGGTCGCATAACTATCTGAAATATATTGATTTCTTATAGGATTCTTATGTCCGAAGCCGCGGGTCGACAAGATCCTGAAGACCCGGCGCGCGCGCGCCTCACGGAGGCGGTCGATACGTCCAGACGCGACGTAACCTGGGACGTGCTGTCGGAGAAGATCAACGACCTGATCATCATCACCGACCTGAACGGCGCGATCTTCTATGCCTCGCCGGCCGCGCGGAACATGGGCTACGAACCCCACGAACTCATCGGCCTGACCGGCGCGGACCTGGTCCATCCTGACGATCTGTTGCGCTTCCTGGCCAATCGGGACCACGCCTATTCCGGCGACGATGTCATTCGCCAAGACGACCGCGAACACCGTTTCCGAAGGCGTGATGGCAAGTGGATCTGGATGGAGGGCAATCCTTCGATCCTGCCGGGGCCAGACAGTCGGCCAGCGGGGGTGCTCAACGTCTTCCGTGACGTGACCGACCGGCGCGCGGCCCGCGACGCCCTGCGGGAGCAGGCCCGCCGGGCCTCACTGCTCGAAGAGGTGGCGGGCGTCGGCTACTGGCGCCTGGACGCCGGGACGCTGGAGGCCAGCTGGTCGGCGCAGATCTTCCGCATGCACGGCCTGCCGGTGGGCGATACGGTGGCGCTGGCGCGCGCCATGGACTTGATCCACCCGGACGACAAGGCCGAGTCCGACGCCCGCATCGCCGAGGCGCTGCGCACCGGCGAGGGCTGGAAGGATATCCTGACGCGGATCGTCCAGCCGGACGGCGGCGTCTGCTATCTCAGCGGGCGCGGGGTCTGCGAAACCGGCGCGACCGGCGAGGTCATCGCCGTCTTTGGGACGGTGCTGGACGTCACCGAGCAGATCGTCGCCAAGCAGGCGTTGGAAGAGAGCGAGCGCCGCTATAGGCTGCTTGCCGAAAACATCACCGACATGATCTCGCAGACGTCAGTCAGCACCGGCAGGCTGACCTACCTGTCGCCCTCCGTCGAACGGCTCACCGGCTTTACGGCCGCCGATCTCGTCGGTGCGCGCATGCAGGATCTGGTGCATGTCGACGACCGCGCCCGGTTCATGCAGTCGTTCCGCGATCTCCTGAGCGGCCGGCGAGAGCCGGGGCAGGCGATCCGCTTCCGCGCCCGAAACAAGGCTGGCTCGTGGCTGTGGCTCGAGAGCAATCCCCGCCTTGTTCACAACGAAGATGGCGTCGCCGTCGATATCATCGACATGACCCGCGACGTCGGTCCGCAGCAGGCCCTGAAGGACCGCCTACGGGAGGCGCTCGCCGAGGCTGAGCAGGCGGTGCAGGTGAAGTCCGAATTCCTCGCCAACATGAGCCATGAGATCCGCACGCCGCTGACCGCGGTGCTGGGCTACACCAGCCTGCTGGCTGAGCGCGATGACCTGGACGCCGTCGCCAAGGGGCAGGTGGAGAGGATCGCCGCGGCGGGCCGCGGCCTGCTGGCGATCGTCAACGACGTGCTGGATTTCTCAAAGCTGGAGGCCGGACAGTTGACGGTCACGCCGCAGCCGACGGCGGCCGGCGTGCTGGCGCGCGAGGTGCTGGAGATGTTCGTCTTCCAGGCGCAGGCCAAGTCGCTGGCCCTGCGGTTCGACTCTGCACCCGACGTGCCGGACTTCGTCGCCCTGGATGGCCGCCACCTTCGGCAGGCGCTGGTGAACCTGGTCGGAAATGCGGTGAAATTCACCGATCGCGGCGCGGTGAGCGTATCGCTGGCGTACGATCCGGCCGCCGGGCGGCTGGCGGTTGAGGTCACGGACACCGGCCCTGGCATCGCCGCGAAGGCGCAGGAGAAACTCTTCCAGCGCTTCTCGCAGGTCGACGCCTCGTCGACCCGCGCCAAGGGCGGCAGCGGCCTGGGACTGGCGATCTGCAAGGGCCTGGCCACGGCGATGGGCGGGTCGATCTCGCTGCACAGCCGCGTGGGCAAGGGCTCGACCTTCCGCCTGGAGCTGCCGGCGCCGGTCGTGGCGCGTCCTGTGCTGGACGATGCGGCGGACGTCCGCGGCGATCTCGAAGGTCTGCGGGTGCTGGTCGCCGACGACAATCCGGCCAATCGCGAACTGGTCCGCGCCATGCTGGAACCGCACGGAGTCGAGGTGAGCGAGGTCTGTGACGGGCAGGAGGCGCTGGAGTTCGCCGCCGGGTTGCCGGTCGACCTGATCCTGATGGACTTGCGGATGCCGCGGCTGGACGGCCGCGCCGCAGCCCTCGCGATCCGCACCGGCGACGGCCCCAACCGCGATGTGCCGATCCTGTCGTTCTCCGCCGAGCACGACAGCTCGTCCGGGCGGCCGGAGCCGGGCTCGCTGTTCACGGGCCGCGTTCGAAAGCCAATGCAGGCGGCGGAATTGATCGGCGCCCTGTGCCAGGCGCTCGTCGACGAGGCCGCCCCGATCGAGATGGAGCCGCGCTATGCCGTCCTTTGAGCCGACGAAACGGCGCATACTCGCCGTGGATGACGACCGCGCGGTGCTGGAACTGGTGTGCACCCGGCTGACGCTGGCCGGCTATGACGTGTTCAGCGCCCGAGACGGCCACGAGGCCCTGGCGCGGCTGACCACGCTCAAGCCCGCGGCCATGGTCCTCGACCTCGGCATGCCGGGTCTCGATGGTTTCGGCGTGCTTCAGAAGATGGGCAAGATCGGAACCGCGAGCACGCCGACGCTGGTGTTGACGGCGCGGCACAGTGCGCCCGACGTCAAACGCGCCATCGGCCTGGGCGCCCGGGACTACCTTTCCAAGCCGTTCAACGACAACCAGTTACTGATGCGGGTGCAGCGCCTCTTTCGACGCCCCGTCGAGGCGCGCAGCCTCGAGGCCCTCTTCACGGACGTTGAGCAGTTGCTGGGCTAGTTCAGATCGTCGGAGCGCGCCGATCGCCTTGACGGACCGCCACCGACGGCTGGCGCGTCCTAGCGACGACCGGCGAGGCCGAGGCGGGCGGGCTGTATCGCGGGCTCGGCGGCGGTGACGGCGCGGGCCCTGACCAGGCCGCGCGCGCGGATGCCGGAGACGATCGCATCGAGGCCGGACATCAGCGCGATCAGAAAGCCCAGTTCGCCCTCGCGCAGGCCCTGGCGCCAGACATAGCTGGTCCAGAAGCGGCCGAGGCCGCGCGCCATGTCACCGAGCAGGGCGCCCGCCTCGCCGGCGTCGGCAAGGTCCTGGGCGCGGAGCGCGCTTAGGCGGTTCAGGCGGGCGATCATCTGGCCGACGTCGGCGTCGGTGTGACGGCTGAGTGGCGTCTCCAGCTCGCCGGCGAAGCGGCCCTCGAGCACCGCCGTCGGATCGATCCGCCCGGCCTTCCAGCGCTTCACGCGCTGGCGATAGAGCCGCGCCGCCATCGCCTCGCCGAGGCCCGCGCCCCAGCCGCGGCGCACAAGGGCGGCGCCCACGAAATTGTCCACCGGCACGTCGAACCAGTCGCCGCCCGGCCGGCCATGGATCGCGGCGCGGATCTCGTAGGCGAGGTTGGCGTCCACCTGTTCGTCGGGCTCGACCTCGAGCACCCATTCGCCGAGGCACGCGGCCAGGCCGGCCGTCTTGCGCTGGCTTTCCATCGGGAAGATGCCGTCGATGACCCGGGCGCCGTATTGCCTGGCGACGTCCTGCGAGCGATCGGTGCAGCGGTCCGCCACCACGACGATCTCGTCGCAGAACTCCAGGCCGCGCAGGCATGTCGCCAGACGCGCCTCATCGTTGTGCGCACAGACAAGCGCCGAAAGCTTCACCGGCAGCTACCCCGTCCCAGAGCCCCGCGGCATGTAAACCCGCCGTCAAGGTAAAGACGCCGCTGCTCAAGCTTGCCCCCCGCTCGGCGAACCGAGGATTCTTTCCTGCGACAGCCTGCCACATCGGGGCGGCCCGCAAGGGCTATGGATCGTCTCAGAATGCGGCGGCGACGCGGACGCCGACGGTGCGGGGCCGCTGCGGCGTGACCTGCCGGACCTGGCCGAAGGTGAAGGGGTTACCGTAGGCGAAGGTGTTGCTGGAAGCGTTGGTGGGGTTGGTGACGAAGAGCCCGCCGCTCAATCGCCGGCGCACCAGTTCGGCCAGCAGCTCGGATTCGACCACCGGGTCGGTGCGCGCCGAGAGTGTGGGGTCGAAGGTCAGGCGCGCCGGGCCGACATAGTTGGCCTGGCCGACCAGTTGCAGCTTGAGCTCTCCGCGCAAGGGCCGGTCGTAGCGGGCCAGCAGGCCGCCTGACCAGCGTGGGGCGCCGGGCAGGCCGGACCCCAGCGTCCCGGCGAAATCGGGGTTCACCCGGGTGAACTTGGGCGCGGAATTCAGCGCGTTGGCCTGCAGAGTGAGGCCAAAGTCCCACACGTATTCGGCTTCCGCCTCCAGGCCCTTGATATGGGCGTCGCCGACATTGGCGGTGTAGGCCAGGCCCGACGGCCGATATTGATCGGACTGGATATTGTTCCACAGGTCGTAGAAGGCCGCGGCGCGCACGGTCAGGCGGCGATCCAGGAACTGGCCCTTGGCCCCCAGCTCGAAGTTGATCAGCCGGTCCGGATCGAAGGTGGCCCGCGAGGGCCGGATCGGCAGGAAGCCGGTGGAGTTCACCCCACCCGGGCGGTAGCCCTCCGAGTAGAGGGCGTAGACGAGGGGCCCCTCGTCGTCGAACTGGTACTGGACGGAGAGTTTCGGGGTGGCGCCGTTGAAGCTGCGGCTCTCGTTGACGTCGCGCGATTGAGCGGGCGGCGCGCCGATGATGGTGGCGGCGACCTTGAGCCAGGTGTCAAAGGCCCGCAGGCCCACGGTGGCGCTCCAACCAGGCGCAAAGCGCCACGACCCCTCGCCGTAGATGGCCATGTCTTGCACGTGGTCGATGCGGTTCTCGCTGTAGACCCGGGTCAGCGGCATGGGGACCAATCCGCCGCCGCCCAGGTCGTCGGCGGGCAGATCCTCGCCGCGGGCGGTGGACGGGGCGCTCAGGACGACGGGCGCCACCGGTTCGATCGGCGGATTGGCGACGATGTCGAGCGACGAAGGCGTGCGCTCCCGCGAGCTGGAGCCATAGGCTCCCACCAGCCAGGAGAACGGCCCGGCGCCGGTCGAGGTGAGCACCACGTCCTGCACCACCCGCTGGATGCGCGCGCTCTCGGAGTAGATGCCGAGCGCCGCGCCGGTGTCGCTGAAGAAGCTCGCCTGGGCCGTGGCGTCGTAGAGGCTGGCGTAGGCGTGGCGCACATAGGAGGTGGTCGCCGCAAGATCGGCCCAGCCCAGGCCGCCATGCACATTGAACGCGACCTGGGCGAAGTCGTTGTTGGAGGCCTCGCGGACCTGATGCGGCGGCGTGGTGGTGTACTGCGTGTCGCGCGAGCTGAGATGCTGGCCAGTAAAGCTCAAATCCGCCGTCCAGTTGTCGCTGAGCTGCAGGCCCAGCGCCACGCGGCCGCCGGCGCGCAGGGTGGAATCGACGTTGGAAAGGCGCAGGGCGGCGTTGTCGAGATAGCCGCCCTGGTCGTCGTAATAGGCGACCAGCCGCAGGGCCGCGCGGCCCTGGACGATGGGCGTGTTCAGGTAGCCCTCGCCCTCGTAGCTCGGGGCTCCCCCGTCGGTGGAGGACGCCGTGGCGCTGGCCCCGGCGGCGTAGTGGTCGGAGTCGGGCTTGTTGGTGACGATCCGATAGACCCCGGCGAGCGCGCCGGAGCCGTAGAGCGCGCCTTGCGGCCCGCGCACGGTCTCCACCCGCTCCACGTCCACCAGGCGCAGGTCCGGATCGGGGGCGTTGTAGTTGATCGGCGCATCGTCGAGGTAGGTGGAGACGGTGGAGCGCGCCCGCCCGGTGAAGGCGCCGTCGGATAGTCCGCGCATCAGGAGCTTATCGCGGCCGGGCCCGAGGTTGGTGGTCAGGACACCGACCAACTGCCCCGCGGTCGCGCGCGCGTCGTAGGCGTTGGTGGCGAAGAGCTGCTCGGCGGAGATGACGCTGACCCCGGCCGGCACGTCGTCCAGGCGTTCGGCCCGCTTGCTTGCGGTGACCAGCAGCTCGGCCACCGCGGGAGCGGCCGGCGGCTTCGGCGACGTCGCAGCCACAGCGACCGGGGCGATCCGCACCGTCTGTGCGTCGACGATCCTCCAGGTGCAGGGCGCGCCGGCCAGGAGGCGAGCCAGTGCGTCGCTGAGCGTATAGCGGCCGGCGAGCGCGGTCCGGCCGCCGGCGCCGCAAGCTGAGGCGCCCAGCAGGGAGACATTGGCCTGCACGGCCAGGTCGATTAGGGCTTCGTCGTAGGACTTGGAGGGAATGACGAAGCGCCGGCGCGCTTCAGCGGCCTCAGCTCTGGTGGCGAGCGTGAGGAGGCACAGTCCCGTGAGGGACGCGCGCAAAAAGGCCGCCGGCCTGGATATGGCCCGTAGTCCCCCTCATGGCTTCGCCGCCGGATCGCTGCGAAGCAGAACGCCTTGCCCTGAGGGTAGCGCCTTGATGGGGGCGAGCAAAGCGAGGCGACGAATAACCGCAGCCTGATCGTCGAGCACGAGCACGCCCGAGACGCGCACCTGCGCCAGGGCCGGATCTTCAAGCGTGATCGGTTTGGCGAATTGCTGGTTCAGATCGGCCACCACGTCGCCCAGCGGCTGGTCGCGGAAGATCAGCCGGCCGGCGCGCCAGCTTTCGACCTGTTGCGGGTCGGCGGTGGTGAGCGCCACGGCTGCGACGCCCTGGGTGGTGTCCAGCCGTTCGCCAGGATGCAGGCGCCAGACACGGCCGGCCAGGTCGCCGCCAGGACGGACCTCCACCACGCCGCGCTCGACGGTGACGGAGAGCGCGTCGCCGCGTCGGCGCAGGTCGAAGCGGGTTCCGACCACGCGGACCGTGCGGTCGCCGGCGTCGATCAGGAAGGGCCGGGCCTTGTCGGCGGCCACGTCGAACACCGCCTCGCCCTGCGGCATGATCACATGGCGTTCGTGGCGGCCAAGGGTGACGCTGAGGCTTGAGCCGGCGTTGAGTTCGAGGGTCGAGCCGTCGGCGAGCTTCACCGTACGGTGCTCGCCCTTGCCGGTGGCGTAGGTCTGGGTCAGAGGCGGCGCGAGGGCGCCATAGGGCATGACCGCAAGCGCGAGGGCGGCCGCCGCGGCGATTCCGCCGGCGATCAGCCAGCCGCGCGACGCCGGGCGGCGGCGCGGCGTCTCGGCCAGACCCTCGACGATCCCGTCGGAGGCGGCTTGCAGCTCAAGCGTGACGGCCAAGGCGGCGTCATAGGCCGCGGCATTGGCGGGGTGCACGCTCAGCCAGGCGTCGAAATCGCAAGCCTCGGCCTCGGTGGCGTCCGCCGCCTGCAGGCGCACGAGCCAGTCGGCCGCTTGCGCGCGCCTGGCGTCGTCTCCCCTGGTCCAGGCGTCACTCATCACGGAATCCAACCCGGCGGCATAATGCGCCCATTATGAAGATAGACGGCGCCGAGGCGGCTTGCCCCCCTGTCGTGTGGAACAAGAGTTTGCACAATTCCTGGTTGTTCATGCGTCGAACCGCGGCGCGAGCCTTGCGGTCAGCGTCTTCAGCGCTGCGCTGACGTGCTTTTCCACGGCCTTGACCGAGAGGCCCATGGTCCGCGCGGTCTCGGCATGGCTGAGGCCCTCCAGCTTGTGCAGGCGAAAGGCTCGGCCGGCCTGGGGCGGCAGCTCGGCGACGGCGGCGATCAGCTGGCGCAGACGCTGGGCGGAGGCGGCGGCCTCGTCCGCGGGCGGCTCGTCGGCGATCTCCACGCCGCCGACCTCGGTGCGCGCGGTCTGGCGCCAGGCGGTCTCCCGCGCGGCGGCCCGGGTCTCGCCCCGGGCGCGATCCAGCATCAGGTTGAAGGCCATGCGGTAGAGCAGGGCGACCGGGTTGGTCACCGCCTCGGCGCGGTCGCGCGCGGCCAGCCGCAAATAGAGCTCCTGGGCCAGGTCTTCGGCCACGGCCAGCGAGCCAGCGCGCGCGGCCAGGAAGCGCACCAGATTGGCGCGGCGCTCCAGGTAAGCGGCCAGCAGGGGATCGTCGGTCAGCGAAGGGGAAGGCTTATCGGCCACGTCTGCAGGTGTGCCGCATTTCGCCCCGGGGCGCCAAGGCCACAGCTAGATGAGCTTCGCGTCCTTGAGGAACCCCATCAGGGCGGCGTTGAAGGCGGCGGGCTGGTCGATGTTGGCGCTGTGGCCCGCGTTCGGGATCACCGCCTTCTTCGCCCCGGGAATCTTGGCGGCCATGTAGTCCGAGGCGGCCAGGAAAGGCGTGTCGTCGGCGCCGACGATGACCACCGAGGGGACCTTGATCCCGGGCAGGCTCTCGATCACCCGGGCGTCGCG
>NZ_SSMZ01000239.1 GCF_004799395.1 Phenylobacterium sp. | reverse complement strand
GCGCGCGGCGATCACCACGACCTCGCCATAGGCCGTGTAGTTGAACCGCCGCTCGCCACCGAAGTTGCCGACCAGGCCAATGCCGGAATCCAGGCCCATGCGGGTGTGGCCGAACACCCCGTGCTCGGCCAGCATCTTGGTTCGATAGCCTTCGGCGAAGACGTCGATCTCGCGGGCGCAGACCAGGGCGCGGTCGGCGTGGTCTGCGTAGGGCACCGGGGCGCCGAAGAAGACGATGACCCCGTCGCCGGTCATCTTGTCGATCATCGCCCCATGGGCCCACAGGATCTCCAGGATCCCGTCCAGATAGCCATTGATCACCACCTGGAAGGTCTCCAGCGGGAGCGTCGCAACCAGGTTCGAGAAGTTCTCCAGGTCGGAGATCATCACGGTGATCTCGCGGCGATCGGCGCCGATCTTCACCGCCTCCTTGCCCTCGACGATGTTGTCGATGACCTGCGGCGCGAGATAGCGCTCGAGCGTCGAGGAATAGAACGCCCGTTGGCTCGAAAGCTCGGCGGCGGCCAGGCGGCTCATCACGAAGAAGGCGAAGGCGAAGCTTACGCCCGGTGCGGTCATCGGAGCCACGAAGTCGAACCAGGCAAAGGCCGCGAAGGCCACGCCGAAGGACAGCGCCAGGCCGCCCAGCACCATGCCGATAGCCATCCACCAGCGCACGGCCCCCTGGCCCAGCGCCGCGCCGGCCAGGCCAGCCACGAAGACGATCAGGCCAATGATCAGCGGGCTCGCCATGCGGATGCGGTCGCCGGCCAGCATCTGGCTGAGCGCGTGGACGTGGATCTCGACGCCCGGCATGCCGTCGTCGTTGCCGGGCAGGAAGCGCAAGGGCGTGGCGTCCATGTCTTCCTTGAGGGTGTCGGAATCGGCGTGGGCGGAGCGGGTCACGGCGCCGATAAAGGCGATCTTGCCCTTGAAGAGGGCCGCCGGCAGGAAGGGGACGAAGGCGGCTGAATAGGAGGGCGCGACGGCGCCGCGGTTTTCCCCCGAGGCGCCCGGATAGGGTTTGCGGTAGCGGATGGCGAAGGACTGGGTGGGCGGCGTGGCGCCGACCGCGGCGGCCACTTCGGCGGCCAGGGCGCGGGTCTTGCCGGGCAGCGGATCGTAGCGGCGGATTACGTCGTCATAGTCCGTCCGCACCAGGGCGCGAGCGTCGGAATAGCGCAGCTTTGGGCTCACCGGGAAATCGACGCCTGGCTTGTAGGACGGGTCCACGACCGCGACGATCGGCGCCTTCACATTGGCGATGCGCTTGGAGAAGTCCTGGAACTCCTGACCCCCGGGCACCCAGGTGTCGAGCAGGTAATCGACCCCGATGGCCCGGACGCCCTTGGAGTCGAGGGAGGCGATCAGGTCCGCCAGCCAGGCCTTGTTGATCGGCGACAGGCAATGGCAGGGCGAGGCGTCGCGCATCGCGTTGTTCGCGGCGTCGTCCATCTTGATGACCACGAACTCATCCTGGGCTGCCGGCGCCATCAGAGCCACGCGCAGGTCGTAGGTCAGGTTCTCAACGAAGCGGAACGGCGTGAGCCCGTTGAGCGCCAGGGCGACCACGGCCGCGGCGAGCGCGACGCCCACCACAACGGCAACGCTCGACCACGCGCCACGCGCCTTGCGAAGCTCGGACAGCCGGGCGAGGATTTTGGTGAGGTAACCGCTGCTCCGGCCCGGCATCTAGTCGAAGCCAAAGGGGCGGGTGTAGGCGACCGCCGGCTCGAACTCGCCAGCGACGCAGGTGTGGGTGGTCACCCGGCCCTCATCGGCCACGACCAGCACATAGCCCGGCGGTTCGGCCACCAGGATCTCGCGTCCGTCCGGCCGCTCCATGTCGACGGGCGACAGGTTGAGCGTCACCTGGATCGACGTCGCCGGGGAGGTCGCCACCACACGGCCGGCCAGGAGGCCATGGAAGGCGCGGTGCACGTGGCCGCACAGCACGGCGCGGATCTGGTCATGACGCCCGATGACGTCGGCCAGCTGGCCGATCCAGGGCGCGTCCGGCTCGGGGTCCATCCACCTCACGCCGGACAGGATCGGCGGATGGTGCATGACCACGATGGTCGGCGTCTCGGTGTCCGCCGCCAGGGTCTCGTCCAGCCAGTCGGCGCGCTGGGCGTCGAAGCCCGAGCGGTCGCGGCCTTCCTCCAGCGTGTCGCAGACCACCATGCGCAGGCCGCCGAAATCGACTGCGTACTGAATGAAGCCATTGGGGTCGCTGGGCGCGAAGGGGCCGCCGAAGGCTGCGAGGAAGGGCCCACGCCGGTCGTGGTTGCCGACCGCGTAGTAGATCGGAATATCGATCTCCCCGAGGATCGTCTTCAGCGCGGCGTACTCTTCCGGAAAGCCGTGATCGACCAGGTCGCCGGAGGCGATGATCGCCACGGGGCGCGGCTTTAGCTCACGGATGGAACGCAGCACCTGACGCAGGCGCTGTTCGTTACGCATCTGATTCAGCGGATCGTCGCCCGTCGTGACGTGCAGGTCCGTGATCTGCGCGATGGTCAACACAGGCGTCTCCCCAGCCTAACGCAATTTACCATCTACGTAGTACGCAGCCTCAGCGCCGACGGATGACCAGATTTCGAATTTCGGTCATATCTTCCATGGCGAACTTCACGCCTTCACGCCCCAAGCCCGAATCCTTCACGCCGCCGTACGGCATGTTGTCGACCCGGTAGCTGGGCACATCCCCGATAACCACCCCGCCGACGTCCAGCTTGTCCCAAGCCGTCAGCATCCGGAAGAGATCACGTGTGAACAGTCCAGCCTGCAGACCGAACTTCGAGTCGTTGACCTCGTCCAGCGCTGCGTTGAAATCATCGAATTTCGAGAGGATCGCGACGGGGCCGAAAGCCTCCTCCGCGTAGAGCTTGGCGTCGCGCCCGACACCCTCGACGAGGGTCGCTTCCAGCATGGCGCCCACCCGCTTGCCGCCGCAGAGGATCGTGGCGCCTGAGGCCGCCGCGGCCTGGATCCAGTCGTCGAGGCGCGTGGCCTCCTTCACGTCGATCATCGGGCCGATGAAGGTCTTCTCGTCCTTGGGATCGCCGGCGATCAGGGCCCTGGTCTTGGCCACCAGCCGGTCGCGCAATTCCTCGTAGATTCTGGCGTGGATGATGATCCGCTGGACGCCGATGCACGATTGGCCGGACTGGTAGAAGGCGCCGAAGATGATCCGCTCCACCGCATCGTCGAGGTCGGCGCCGGAGATGGTCTCGTCGACGATCACCGCGGCGTTGCCGCCCAGCTCAAGCACCACCTTCTTCTTCCCGGCCCGGGCTTTCAGGTCCCAGCCCACGTCCGGCGAGCCGGTGAAGGAGAGCAGCTTCAGCCGATCGTCGGTGGTGAACAGGTCCGCCCCCTCGCGGTGGGCCGGCAGGATCGAGAAGGCGCCCTTGGGCAGGTCGGTTTCGGCCAGCACCTCGCCGATGATCAAGGCGCCCAGCGGCGTGCGGCTGGCCGGCTTCATCACGAAGGGGCAGCCGACCGCCAGGGCGGGCGCGATCTTATGGGCCGCGAGGTTCAGCGGGAAGTTGAAGGGCGAAACGAAGGAGCAGGGCCCGATCGGCACCCGCTTCCACATGCCTTGGTAGCCCTTGGCGCGGGGCGAGATGTCCAGTGGCTGGACCTCGCCAACGATCCGTACGCTCTCCTCGGCGGCGATGCGGAAGGTGTCGATCAGGCGGCCGACCTCGCCCCTGGCGTCGCGGATCGGCTTGCCGGCTTCGATGCAGAGCGCCATGGCCAGCTCGTCGAACCGCTCGGTGAAGCGGGTGACGCAGTGGGCCAGCACAGCCTGGCGCTCATAGGCGGCCATCCTGGCCATCGGCTCGGTCGCCTCGACACAGGCGGCTATGCCGGCGCTGATGGTGGCCGCATCCGCCTGCGCGACCCGCGTCGCGACCTCGCCGGTGAACTTGTCGGTGACCACAAGGTCCTGGTTCGGGCTCTTGGCCTCGTTGGCGAGGTAGAGAGGATAGGCGGCTTTCAGGGCAGGGACGGCCATGGCGAGGATCGGCGAGGGTCGGTCAGACCGCCGCGCTCAGCTCCTTGATCTGCTTGTTGAGGATCGGATCGTTGTCGGAATAGTCCACCGGAACCTCGATCAGGTTCACACCCGGCGTGTTGAGGCATTTCTCCAGCAACGCAGGAAGCTCGGCGGCCGATCCCACGCGATAGCCGTTGGCGCCGTAGCTTTCGGCATATTTGACGAAGTCGGGGTTGCCGTAGGTCAGGCCCCAGTCCTTGAAGCCCATGTTGGCCTGCTTCCAGCGGATCATGCCGTAGGAGTTGTCGTTGAGGATCAGGACGGTGATGTTCAGCTTCAGGCGGACCGCGGTCTCCATCTCCTGGCTGTTCATCATGAAGCCGCCGTCGCCGCAGATCGCCATCACCTTGCGGTCCGGATAGACCATCGACGAGGCCATGGCGCTCGGCAGTCCGGCGCCCATGGTGGCGAGCGCATTGTCGAGCAGCACGGTGTTGGTCATCCGCGCCGGATAGTTCCGGGCGAACCAGATCTTATAGACCCCGTTGTCCAGGCAGATGATCCCGTTGGCGGGCATCGCCTTGCGGATCTGGTCGACGAGGTGCTGGGGATAGATCGGAAAGCGCATGTCGCCGATCTGCTGGGCGGTGTGCGCCACCTCGGCGGCGCGGGCCTTCATCATGGTGGAGAAGTCCCAGCCCGCCTGGGGCAGGATGTCTTCCTTGATCTGCCAGATGGAATTGCCGATGTCGCCGATCACCTCGTACTGCGGGAAATAGACCGGATCGACCTCGGCCGAGCGGAAGTTGATGTGGATCACTTCCGCGCCGCCCCGCTGCATGAAGAACGGCGGCTTCTCGATCACGTCGTGGCCGACGTTGATGATCAGGTCGGCTGCGCCGATCGCCCTATGGACAAAGTCGCCGGCCGAGAGCGCCGCGCAGCCCACGAACTTTGGGCTCAGTTCATCTACAACGCCCTTGCCGAGTTGCGTCGAGACGAACGGGATGCCGGTCTTCTCGATGAACTGGGCCAGCATCCGGCTGGTCATGGTGCGGTTGGCCCCGGCGCCGATCACCAGGATCGGCGACCTGGCCTTCTCGATCCGCTCGGTCGCAGCGCGGACGGATTTCTCGTCGGCGATCGGGCGGCGCGCATTGCTGCGGGGGATCGGCGTGGAATCGGTCTGCTCGTGGGCGATGTCCTCTGGGAACTCCAGGTGCACGGCGCCGGGCTTTTCCTCCTGGCCCAGCCGGAAGGCCTCGCGGATGCGCGAGGGAATGTTGTCGGCCGAGGCCAGCTGGTGGGTGTATTTGGTGAGCGGCCCCATCATGGCGACCACGTCGAGGATCTGGAACCGCCCCTGCTTGGAGCTCTTGATGGGCTTCTGGCCGGTGACCATCATCATCGGCATGCCGCCCAGCTGGGCATAGGCCGCGGCGGTGACGAAGTTGGTGGCGCCGGGGCCCAGGGTGGCGACGCAGACGCCCGCCTTGCCGGTGTGGCGGCCATAGGTCGCGGCCATGAAGCCGGCGCCCTGCTCGTGGCGGGTGAGGATCAGCTTGATCTTGGTCGAGCGCGACAGGCTGTCCAGGAAGTCGAGGTTCTCCTCGCCGGGGACGCCGAAGATGTACTCCACGCCTTCCTCTTCCAGGCAGGCGATAAACAGATCCGAGGCCTTGGTCATTCGCGCGGGCTCCCCAGCCGGAGGGCTGAGTTGGGTCCATTTGCGCAGCTTTGTGAAGAGGGCATGGGCGGGGCCGCCGCCGAGCTTCGCCTTAATCGCTTAAACACCGACGAATTCCGTTGTTATGTAGGCGCAGGGGACTGGCGAGAGCGTGTCGGAGGGCCTTCGGCGCGGCGGCCAGGGGAAACACCATCAGGGGCTAAAAGCCATGGCCACGGCCGACCACGTCGATCTCGAACGCTTCATCGCGGGCGTCAGCAAGCGCAACCCGGGCCAGCCGGAATTCGTCCAGGCTGTGCAGGAAGTCGCCGAGGACATCTTCGAGTTCATCGCCGACAAGGAGGCGTACCACGAGTACCAGATCCTGCGGCGGATCGCCGAGCCGGACCGGGTGATGAGCTTCCGGGTCTGCTGGGAGGACGATCGCGGCAACATCCGCGTCCAGCGCGGCTGGCGCGTGCAGAACAACAACGCCATCGGCCCCTACAAGGGCGGCATCCGCTTCCACCCCTCGGTGACCGAGAGCGTACTGAAGTTCCTGGCCTTCGAGCAGACCTTCAAGAACGCGTTGACTGGCCTGCCCATGGGCGGTGGCAAGGGCGGATCGAACTTCAACCCCAAGGGCAAGTCCGACCACGAGGTCATGCGCTTCTGCCAGTCGTTCATGACCGAGCTCTACCGGCACATCGGGGCCGACGTGGACGTGCCGGCCGGCGACATCGGCGTCGGCGGCCGCGAGATCGGCTACATGTTCGGCCAGTACAAGCGCATCACCAACGAGTTCACCGGCGTCCTGACCGGCAAGGGACTGGAGTACGGCGGCAGCCTGATCCGCACCGAGGCCACCGGCTATGGCGCGGTCTATTTCCTGCAGAACATGCTGAAGAACGTCGGCGACGAGGTGGCCGGCAAGACGGTGGTTATCTCCGGGTCCGGCAACGTCGCCACCCACGCCGCGGAGAAAGCCACCCAGCTGGGCGGCAAGGTCCTGACGCTGTCGGACTCAGAGGGATTCATCCACGACCCGGCCGGCATCGACCAGACGAAGATCGACTGGATCAAGGAGCTCAAGGGCAGGCGCCGCGGCCGCATCTCCGAGTACGTCAAAGAGTTCAAGGGGTCGTCCTTCCACGGGGACGGCGCCAGGCCCTGGGGCGTCGCCTGCGACCTAGCGCTGCCCTGCGCCACCCAGAACGAGCTCAATGGCGCGGAGGCCAAGATCCTGGTCTCCAACGGCTGCATCGCGGTCTCGGAAGGCGCCAACATGCCCACCGATCTCGATGGCGTGCACGTCTTCAAGCAGGCGCAGATCCTCTATGCGCCGGGCAAGGCGGCCAACGCCGGCGGGGTCGCCGTCTCGGGCTTGGAGATGAGCCAGAACTCGGCACGCATTTCCTGGAAGGAGGCCGAACTGCAACAGCACTTGCTGGACATCATGGCCGGCATCCACGAGCGCTGCGTCGAATACGGCGGACGCAAGGACTCCAAGGTCATCGACTACGTCCGTGGCGCCAACATCGCCGGCTTCAAGAAGGTCGCCGACGCCATGCTGGCCTACGGGGTGGTGTAGCGGGGCGCATCGGCCAGACGATCTCAAGCCATCTTTTCGCCACCCGAAGGCCGATGTCCTGGCTTGGGTCGATGACCCGTGATCATCCCGGGACGGGCGGTGGTGCTGACAAAGAGACGCAAGTGCGGCGCCTCCAAGATCCGGAACGTCGCGGCGGTCGTCTCGGTGATCGCCCACGTGGCCGCGATATTTTTCTGGCTGCGGGATGTGGGGCCATCTCGGTTCTATCCGGACCCGCCGACGATGAACGTGGAGCTGGTGCGCAGTTGGCCAGCCCAGCCCCGCGCCAGGCTTGCCGAGCGTTCCCGTAGCGCGGCGCTTCAGGCGGGGGCGCCGACGGCAAGCCCCGGCGACGCACGACCCTCTTCGCAGGCGCCTTTGCGGCCTGACGCGCCACGCGACGTCCAGCCTGGCGCCCGCGCCGACTCCGGTCTGCGGACGATACCATCGGACGAAGACGCGGCGGCGGTGCGGACCCTGCTTCAGGGCGTCCTGGGCTGCAGCCATCAGGCGTTGCTGCGCATGTCCGCCTCGGAACGGGAAGCCTGTGACGAGAAGCTGGCTGCGGCCCGGCAAGGGGATCGCGACCGGCGGTACTCCCAACTCAACCTCGACAAGCGCGGGGCCTTCGCGGCGAGCAAGATGCACGAGCCGCTCCTCGCGCGAACGCCAAAGAATGGATGCGTCCCCCACGTGCAGGAGGATGAGATCGGCGCGCTCGGCATCGTGCGGCCGGAATGGACTGCCTCAGTCGGTTGCGCGCTGTCTTTCTAGCCGCGCGGCGCGGGCCTCGGCCATTCGACTTGCCATACCTATCGCGCTCAGGCATCATACCTATAGGCAATAGGTATATGGCGCAGCTCATGGCATCGACGAACCCGGCCTTCATGAACGGCGTGCCCGAGCTGCTGGTGCTTCGCCTGCTGCGGAGCCGGGAGATGTACGGCTACGAGATCGTGCAGGCGATCCGCGAGGAGACCGGCGAGGTCGTCAACCTCGCCGAGGGCGTCATTTACCCCCTACTGCACGCGCTGGAACGCGGCGGCGCCCTGACCTCGCGCCGCACTGCCGTCAATGGCCGCAGCCGCATCTATTACGCGCTCTCGCCGCGCGGCGTCTCGCGCCTGGACGAACTGACCGGCCTCTGGTCGCGGCTGACCCAGGCCCTGCATCAGGTCATCAAGGGAGAAGGCTATGTCCCGGGAGTTTGAACAGCTCCGCGAGCGGGTGCTGGGCGGCGGGATCGGCCGCACCCACGCCGCGCGCTACATCGCCGAACTGCGCGACCACGTGGAAGACCTGCTCGCCGAAGAGCGGGAGGCCGGACGGCCGCCGAAAGAGGCCCTGGCGCGGGCGATGCAGAGGCTGGGCGATGTCGACGCTCTCGCCGAGGCGATGATCGCGCGCCGGGAGCTGCAGGCCTGGAGCGCGCGCGCGCCGGTCGCGGCGTTTGTCGTGGCGCCCCTGGTCATGCTCGGCCTTGTCATCGCGCTCTGGATCGCCGCCTTGGCGGCTCTTTGCGTCGCGGCCAGGCATGCAGGGTGGGCGCCTTCGGATCTCGCGCGGTGGACGGGGCGGGTCGCAAGCGGGGCGGCGCGTCTCAGCAACACGAGCCTGCCGGTGCTGATGGGCTGGATCCTCGCGGGGACGGCGGTCCGGCAGCGAGCCCCCGCCGGCTGGCCGATGCTGGGGCTGGTCGTCCTGGCCGCTGTGGGCGCCGCCGTGCAGGTGAGCGTGACCGTGCCGTTCGCGGGGGCGCCGGGTGAGCTCAGCCTGAGCACCGGGCTTGCGGGCTATTGGGGGCGGTTCGCACTCGATCTTGCGGCGACAACGGCGCCCTACGGGCTCGTCAGTGTTTGGCGCGGGGCCCATGGCTCCGGACGCGAGGCATGACGGCGCGGCCCTTCGCCCGGACCTCCCAAACCCGCTTTGGAGCGATCGCCGCCGTCAGCCTGCTGTTGGCGGCCCTCGGCCTGGACGCTGGGGCAGCCGCCACGGATCCCACCCCGGGAGATGCGGATGCCGTTCTGCAGGCCTGGCGGACGGCCAGCGGCGGCGAGCGTTGGGCCCGCGTCCGCACAATTCGCGAGCGCGGTGAGATCGCCGACGGCAAGGCGGTCGGGACCTATGCCTCGACTGAGGACCTGGCGCGCGGGCGGTTCGCGAGCCGCAACCAACTGGTGTCACAGGGCGAGGGCGCCGGCTACGACGGGCATCGCGCGTGGAGCACGGACGCGTCCGGCCAGGTGCGGATCGAAGCCGGAAGCACCCTGGCCGTCGCCCGAAGCGAGGCCTACCGCGCGGGCCGCGGATACTGGCGGGCGCCGGCGGCGTCGGAGGAGCGCATTCTGTTGCCGTCGGCGGTCGAAGAAGGACGCACCTATGACGTCGTGCGCATCAGGCCCGTCGGCGGCGTGGCCTTCGACCTGTGGATCGGCCAAGCGGATCATCTGCTGGCCAAGCTGGTGGAAGACCGCGGCTTCTACGTCGAGACGGAACGCTATTCGGACTATCATCCGGAAGGCGGAGTGATGCTGCCGCATCGGGTCGCGGTGAGCGCCGGCGATCCCCGCTTCGTCCACATGGTGAGCGCCCGGCGTTTCGTCCTGAACGGTCCGATCCCCGCCGCCGCCTTCGCGCCGCCAGCGCCGCCGCCGATCGACTACCGCCTGTCCGGGCGGGCCAGGGCGGTCGAGATCCCGTTCAAGCTCTACAACAATCACATCTACCTGCCGGTCTCAGTGAACGGCGCGCCGACCCGGTTGATGATGTTCGACACCGGGGCGACGGGGCTCATCGATGCGGCCGCGGCTGCCGATCTGGGCTTGAGGCCGCAGGGCAGCTCTGCGGTCAGCGGCGCCGGGGAGAAGATCCTGGCGGGCGGCAGCCTGAAGATCGCGCGGCTGGCTGTGGGCGACGCCGAATTCCGTGACCTGCCCTTCACCGCCGTCGACCGCAGCGAGCAGCAGCGCGTTGAAGGCGTTCCGCAGTCGATCGGCGTCCTCGGTTACGAACTCTCCAAGCGCCTGGTCACCCGCATCGACTATCGGCGGCGCGTCCTCACCCTGATCCAGCCGCAGGCGTTCCGCCCGCCACCTGGGGCGAAGGCGCTGGACTTTGAATTCGTCGCCGAGCTCGTTCAGGTCGACGCCGCCGTGAACGGCTACCCAGGGAAATTCATCCTCGACACCGGCAGCCGCGCCTCGGTCCTGCTCCTGCCGCGATACGCCCAAAGCCACGGTCTCGACCGCGACATTCATACCGAACAGGCGCTGGCCGGCTGGGGCATGGGCGGCCCGGTGGTCGCCGGCATCGGGCGAGGCCGGGAGCTGACCTTGGCCGGCGTCCGGCTGCCCCAACCGGTCGTGGTCATGCTGCAGGGCGGTCCGCCGGTGGACGGCAACATCGGCGGCGAGGTCCTGAAACGCTTCGACGTCACCTTCGACTACAGCCGCCAGAAGGTCTGGTTCAAACCCTATCGGGATGCGCAGACGCCAGACGAGCGGGACCTTTCGGGGCTCTGGCTGAACCAGGCCGGCGACGATTTCGAAGTCGTGGCAGTGACGCCGGGCTCTGCCGGCGCCGTGGCCGGCTTCAGCGTGGGCGACATCGTCGAGACCGTGGACGGCGCACGGGCATCGACGCTGATCCTCAGCGACCTGCGAGACCGGCTGAAGCAGCCGGGCGAGCATCTAAGGTTTGGGGTGCGCCGCGGAGATGGGCGATCCGTGCGCGAGCTTGCCACGCCAGCCGAGATCACGCCCGGCTAGAACGTCGGCAATCCCCGCGGCTTCACGCCCGGCGGCAGGCCGAGCGCGGTGAACAGGCGGTCCTGGCCGGTGGCCGGCGCCTGGCCGGGCTGGTGGAAGCTGTGGCACTCCGAGCACTGGGCGCCGGCGAAGGCGGCGGTGTCGTGCTCGGTCTTGCCGTGGCAGGCCTTGCAGGTGGCGACGCCTTCGATCAGCAGGTCCTGGGAGCGGTCGGAGGTGTCGGCCTTGTGGCAGTCGGCGCAGGCCGCCGCGCCCTTGCCGACGCCGGCGTGGGCGGCGACCCCGTGGTTGAAGTCGCCCCACGGCAGCATCCGGTCGGCAAGATGCACCGGCGAGATCTCGCCGCCGAGCGGCCCGGCCGACGGGCGCACCGTATGGCAGTCGACGCAGAGGCCGCCCGGCGCCATGGCGCGGCGCAGCACGCCGGCGTCGACGCTCGGCGGAATGGGCGGGGGCAGGGAGCCGCGCAGGACGCCCACGATGTTGCGCATGTCGTGGTGGCGCAGGGTCTGCAGGTTGCCGCCGACCTGGGCGAAGGCGAGGGAATGGCAGGCGCCGCAGTCGCGCTCCATCTCAATGGGCTTGAACCCGCCGCCGTCCGGCCGGTGGCAGGACTGGCAGGTCAGCGCCGCGCCATAGCCGCGTCCGGCGCCCAGCGCCTGGCCCTGGCGCGCCACGCCGCCGACCGGGTTCATGTGGATGCGGTGCGAGAAGGTCAGACCGTTGGCCTCCAGCGGATGGCTGGCGAGCGCCAGACGCTCCAGCCTAGGCTGCGGGCCGTCGAAGCCGACGGTGACCAGCGGGCGGAAGTCCGGGTGGCGGTCCCAGTCCGGCGTATCGATCAGACCGGTGGAGGGCAGACGCATCTTCAGACGGCTGTGGCAGCCGGTGCAATCGGTGACCACGATCAGGGCCGGCTTGCCGGCGCGGACCACGTCGGCGGTCTTGGGCACGTTGGGGTCGGGCGGCGCGGTGGTGTGTTCGCGGTGGCAACTCGCGCAGCGGTCGGTGGGATGGTTGAGCGCGGCCTGGAAGACGCCGGCGATCTGGCCGCGGATCGTCGGCGGCAGTGGCATGGCTTGGGCGAGCTTGGCGTGGTCGGCGTGATCGGAGACCAGCAGCGGCAGGAAGGGGCTGCCCTTGGCGGTCACCTTGGCGTCGATGCGCGCCACGTCCGCCGGGTCGGAGCTGGCCCGGTGGCAGCTGAGGCAGGTCTCGTCGCGCACCGCCACGAAGGCTTTGGCGTGACAGGCCTGGCAATCCTTGTCGAGGAAGGCGTGGGCCTTGGAGAGCGGGCCGGTCGACCACTGCTGGTCGGGATGGATGTGGGTGTGCTGCAGCCACGCACGGCCCGCCAATGGCAGGACCAGGCACAGCGCCAGGATCGCCAGACCCAGCGTCCAGGCCATCTTGCGCCGGCCGAACACGCTGGCCTTCAGCGAGAACAGGCTGACCGAGGCGTGGTGCTGCTCCTCGCGGCGCATGACGGTGATGGCGATGTCGTCCTCGCCGCCCTGGCCGACCAGGAGGTCGTAGTCGCCGAAGGTGACCGTGTGCCCGCGCAGGGCCTCCAGCTCGACGTGGGTCGAGGGCTTGCCGTCCACCAGGAACGGCCGGCCGCTGACCGACTCGATGGTGACCCGGCTCTGGCCGGTAAGCTTGAGGAGCGCGTGCTCCATGTCGACCGACAGGTCCGGCAGAAAGATGTCGCTCTCCGGCGCGCGGCCGATCGAGGCGTCGTCCCACTCCAGCCGCTTGGTGCGGACGATCTCGCCGCCGCCGGCCTGGCGGGTGATCATGCGGAGGGTGATCGCCTGGGTCATGTCACCAGTAGAGGAAGACGCTGACGATGTGCACGCTCAGCGCCGCCAGCAGGGCGAAGGTGGCCGGAACGTGCACGAAGAGCCAGGCTTCCAGAAGCGCGGTGATATGCATCTGACGCCGGGCCAGCGACAGCGCGTCGGCCTTGCGTTGCATCAGGTCGGACGCCTTGCGCAAGGCCTCGGCTTCCTTCCCGGTCGCGACCCTCAGCGCCGGGCCGAGGCTGGCGAGCGCGTGGGCGTTGGCGCAGTCGCCGTAGTTACCCAAAAGCCGGCGCCAGAAGCCGCCGCCGATGTCGGTCTCCTCCAGCGACAGGCGCACGATGTCGGCCTCGGCGCGCTGCAACGGCTGGGCCGCCTCATGGATCTGTTCGTCCAGCGCGTGGATCTGGGCCAGCATCTGCTTGCGGGTGGTCTCGCCGCGGTTGTCGCTCAGCGTCTTCGGCAGGGTGGCGTAGGCCCAGACGCCAAGCGCCCCTGAGGCGATCACCAGGAGCATCAGGCCATAGGCCAGCGTATGGACGTTCCAGCCGAACTGGAAGCCGGTGTGCAGGGTCGCGATGACGATCAGCGACAGGCCCAGGTAGACGTGGGCCGAGACCCAGGCCTTCAGCGAATAGTGGCCGTCGCTGACCGCGCGCTTGCGCACGCCCAGCAGCGCCAGCCAGACGATGAGGACCGCGCCGAGGATCCCCAGCACATAGCCGACCGCCGTGCCCCCGCTTGGCCGTGGATGGGCGTCCTGTAGGAAATAGGCCGCGATGCACGCCACGCAGAGCGCTACCGAGAGCTTGGCGAACAAGAACCCGCCGTGACGCAGGAAGCTCTCGTGCGTCGAGGACTTACGCCTCTGTGTCTGCCCCCGCGCGACCGCCAAGGTCTAGCCTCTGTCCAGCAGGGCGACGGACAGGAACTCCTCCGGCGACACCCGGATCGCGGCCCCGGTCGGGCAGGCCCGCACGCAGGCCGGTCCCCCGGCCTTGCCGATGCACATGTCGCACTTGATGGCGACCTTGCCCCTTTCCACCGCCCCCTTCGGCTGCTTCTCGCGCCAGGCCTTATCCGGTTCGCCGGGCCCCGGGCCCATGCCGAACAGCATCCAGGCCAGCAGGCTCGGTTTCTCCGGCGGCGGCTTGTCCATCTGGATCACGTCATAGGGGCAGTTGCGCTGGCAGTTGCCGCAGCCGATGCAGGCGTCGGAGATGAACACCTCGCCGTCCGGACCCCGCTGGATGGCGTTGGGCGGGCAATCGGTCATGCAATAGGGGTGTTCGCAGTGCCGGCAGGAGGTCGGCACGTGGATCTTGGCGTAGGTCTTGCCCGCCTCGCGGTTCAGCCGCGACAGGCCTTCGTGGCTGTCGGCGCAGGCCTTCTCGCAGTTGTCGCAGCCGACGCAGAGCGTCTCGTCGATCAGTAGCACGTCGGTGGCCTCGCCGATGCCCTGGTCGATCAGGAAGCTGGCGACAGAGGAATACATGTCCACCACGCCGCCGAAGCTGTCCTTCTGGTCCTCCACGAAGGCGTTGACCTTGCGCCGCGCGGCCACCTCGTCGCGCATTCGCTTCAGGAGCTCCGGCTTCTTGGCCAGCAGGCGGCGGAAGGGATCGGCCGGCAGACGCACCACCTGCGAGCGGATGGCGGCCTTCACCGTGGCCGTGCGCCGCCCGCCGTCGAGCAACGCCATCTCGCCGGAATAGGAGCCGGCCGGAACGTAGGACAGGAAGACGTTCTTTCCGCCCACCATCTTCTCCACGATCATTGAGCCCGAGCGGATGATGAACAGGTCGTCACCCTCGTCGCCCTCGGTCATGATCGCCTGGCCGGCCTTGATCTCCAGGGTCTGGGCTTCCGGCAGCACCTCGGCCAGGTCGGCAGGCGTCAGGCCGGATTTGAAAATCTGCAGGATCTGCCGCTCGGTGGTGATCCGGTTGACCGTTTCGCGGGCCTCGGCCACCTGGGCCATCAGCTTCAGGGCCGCGGTGCGGGGAATTTCCACGACGATGGTGTTCTCGCCGGCACGGATGGTCGCCCCGCGGCGGCGGCCGGAGATCAGGCCCACCTCGCCGAAGATCGAGCCGGCCGGGATGGGCACGGTGATCGAGGGGTTCTTCGGGTCCACCTCCACCAGCACCGAGCCCTGGGCGATGCCGAACAGCGAGGACCCGACGCCGTTGCGCTCGAAGATCACCTCCCCGGCGCGGAACGCGCGCACGTCGGAGTCCAGCAGGAACTCGCGCATTTGCAGGGGCGACAGGCCGTGGAGGATCTCCACCCGGCCGCGGAGGAATTCCAGCCACTCGGACACCGAGAGCTTGCCCGGCAGGCCCGCCAGCTTGGCTTCCAGGATCGGTTCGTCGGCGGGCTTCAGGTCGGTGGAGCCGCTGATGTACTCGACCACGTCGTGGCCCTGGTTCATGCAGTGCTTGATCAGCGGATAGCCGGCCAGCGCGCCGATCACATAGATGCCGGGCGTGGTGCTCTCGAAGGTGGGCGAGAGGGCGGGGAAGGCGCTGACCGCCTCGCTGGTGAAGGCGACGCCGGCGGCTTCGATGAACTTGCGCGGCGGGGCCGAGCCCATGCGGGCAATGATCCGGTCGCACTTGTGACGCGCCGTGCCCTGCGGGGTCTCCACCGTCACCCAACCCTTTTCGATCGCGCCGGGCGTGGTCTCGGACAGGATGGTGATCCGCCCGGCGTCGCGGGCGGAGGTGAGCGCCTTGACGTTGGCGTCCTTGGCCCGGGCGAAGTCGGCGGATCGGTTGACCAGGGTGACGACGTTGCCCTGCGCCTGGTCGGCGGCGAGGCCCAGGGCGTTCTCGATGCCCGCGTCGCCGCCGCCGAAGACGAAGATGTGCTCGTCGATATATTCGGCCGGGTCGTCCAACTGGTACTGGACGTGGGGCAGGGCGGCGCCGTCGCAGCGCATCAGATTGGGATTGCCCTGAGTGCCGATGGCCAGGACCACCGTCTCGGCGCGGATCACCTCACCCTTGGCGGTTGCGATGGAGAAGTCGCCCTTGGCTCCGGTGATCGCCTTGGCCTCGGCGTTGTAGCGGACATTGACGCCGGCGTTGGCGGCGTCCTCGTTCCACTGGGCCAGCACCGCCTCGCGTTTGCCGGCGGCGAAGTCGCAGTCAGAGCGCAGCACCAGCTGGGCCGGCGTCGCCATGACGTGCTTGCCCTTCTGGTATCGGAAAATGGTGTCGGACAGGTGGTCGGTCTTTTCCAGCAGGACGTGGGACACGCCCTTGGCTGCGGCATGCGCGGCGGCGCTCAGGCCCGACGGGCCCGATCCCACGATCGCTATGCGAAACAGCTCCGACATTCCCGACCTCAGAACCCCCAACCCGAGACCCGTTCGCGCCCGATAGGCGCACACGTCGCATGGCTTAGCGCTTCACGCCCCCGCGAACCTTTGGCACTGTAGCATTTCCCGTGCCGTGACAATGCGCTCCAAAGCGCCACAGGCCGGAAGGGGAGCACAAAAAGCGATGGCGGCGGAAGTCGGGCAGTTCGCGCTGATTCTGGCGTTCGTCCTGGCCCTCGTGCAGTCGGGCGCCCCGCTTTGGGGCGCCTGGCGCGGCGAGCCGGTGCTGATGGCTCTGGGCCGCTCGGCCGCGGTGCTGCAGGGCGGCTTCGTGATCCTGGCGTTCGGCTGCCTGGCGGCGAGCTATGTGGCCTGCGACTTCTCCGTGGCCCTGGTCGCCGAACATTCCAACAGCCAGCAGCCCCTTGCCTACCGATTCGCCGCCACCTGGGGCAGCCACGAGGGCTCGATGCTGCTCTGGGTGCTTATCCTGGGCGTCTACGGCGCCGCGGTATCCCTGTTCGGCGGGACCTTGCGCGAGACCCTGCAGGCCCGCGTGCTGGGCGTGCAGGGGCTGATCGGCGTCGCGTTCCTGGGCTTCTTGATCTTCACTTCCAACCCGTTCCTGCGCCTGTCGCCGGTTCCGCTGGAGGGCACCGAGCTCAATCCGCTGCTGCAGGACCCTGGCCTCGTGTCGCACCCGCCGCTGCTCTACCTCGGCTATGTCGGCTTCTCGGTCGCCTTCGCCTTCGCCGTGGCGGCGCTCCTGGAGGGGCGCGTGGATGCGGCCTGGGCGCGCTGGGTGCGGCCCTGGGTGCTGGCCGCCTGGGTCCCGCTGACCTGCGGCATCACGCTGGGCAGCCTGTGGGCCTACTACGAGCTGGGCTGGGGCGGCTGGTGGTTCTGGGACCCGGTTGAGAACGCCTCGCTGATGCCCTGGCTCCTGGGCACCGCCCTGTTGCATTCGGCCCTGGTGCTGGAGCGGCGGGGCGCTCTGGTCAGCTGGACGATCCTCCTGGCGATCCTGACCTTTTCACTCAGCCTGGTGGGGACCTTCCTGGTGCGTTCCGGCATTCTGACCAGCGTGCACGCCTTCGCTGTCGATCCGCGGCGCGGCGTCTACATCCTGGGCATCATCGCGGTCACCACCGGCGCGGCGCTCGGCCTCTACGCCTGGCGCGCGCCGTCCTTGCGGACCGGCGCCCTGTTCGCGCCGCTGTCGCGGGAGGGCGGGATCACCCTCAACAACCTCTTCCTGGTGACCCTGGCGACGGTGGTGTTCCTGGGCACCTTCAGCCCGGTGTTCATCGAGTTGATCGGCAGCGACAAGATCTCGGTCGGCCCGCCCTACTACGCCAGGACCTTCGCGCCGCTGGCGATCCCGTTGCTGGCGCTGGTGGTCTTCGGCCCGATGCTGAACTGGAAGCGCGACGCGCTCGTCACGGTGTTTCGCCGCGTGCGGATTCCGGCCGCGGTGGCCGCCGCCGCGATGCTGCTCGGCCTCGTCACGGTCGGCTGGAAGGGCGTGGTCGCCGCCCTGGCCGTGGGACTGGCCGCCTGGCTGGTCGCCGGCGCGGCGGCCATCCCGATCCGCCGCTGGTGGGCGGGCCGGGCCAACCTCAGCCGCTCCATCCGCACCACGCCGCCGGCGGTCCTCGGCCTGTCGTTGGCCCACGCGGGGCTCGGCCTGCTGCTGCTGGGCGTCACCGGCGTCACGGCCTGGCACTCGGACAAGGTGCTGACCATGCGGCCAGGC
>NZ_SSMZ01000238.1 GCF_004799395.1 Phenylobacterium sp. | reverse complement strand
GTCGTGGCGACGATGATGTCCATGCCCCACATCTGGTCGATCTCGTCGTAGTTGATCTCCGGGAACACGATGTGTTCGCGAAGGCCCAGGGCGTAGTTGCCCCGACCGTCGAACGAGGTGGGCTTGAGGCCCCGGAAATCCTTCACCCGCGGCAGCGCGACGGTGATCAGGCGGTCCAGGAACTCGTACATGCGGTCAGCGCGAAGCGTCACCTTGGCCCCGATCACCATGCCTTCGCGCAGCTTGAAGCCGGCGATGGAGGTGCGCGCCTTGGTGGGCACGGGCTTCTGGCCCGCGATCTTCGCCAGGTCGGCGATGGCCGCGTTGACCTTCTTGGAGTCGGCCACGGATTCGCCGATGCCCATGTTCAGGACGATCTTGTCCAGCTTGGGAATCTGCATCTCGTTGGTGTAGCCGAACTGATCCTTGAGCGACTTGCGGATACGGGTCCGATAGTCGGTCTTCAGCCGCGGTTCGTAAGCTTGCTCAGCCATTTGCGATCACCTCGCCGGTCGTCTTGGCGAACCGGACCTTCTTGTCGCCGTCCATGCGGAAGCCGACGCGCGTGGGCTTACCCTTGGAGTCCACCACGGCCACATTCGAGATGTGGATCGGGGCTTCCTTGCTCTTGATGCCGCCTTGCGGATCGCCTTGCGTGGGACGGGTGTGGCGCTGAACCAGGTTCAGGCCGCCGACCACGACGCGCTCTTCCTTGGGCATGACCTTGGAGACAGAGCCCGTGCGGCCCTTGTCCTTGCCGGTGAGGACCACGACGCGGTCCCCTTTCTTGATCTTCGCCGCCATCACAGCACCTCAGGAGCGAGGGAGATGATCTTCATGTGGTTCTTGGCGCGCAGTTCACGGGGAACCGGGCCGAAGATCCGCGTGCCGATCGGCTCGCTTTGCTTGTTCACGATCACCGCCGCGTTCTTGTCGAAGCGGATGACCGAACCGTCCTTGCGCTTGATGGCCGAGCTCGTGCGGACGACGATGGCTTGCAGCACATCGCCCTTCTTCACGCGGCCGCGCGGAATGGCTTCCTTCACGGAGACCACGATCTTGTCACCAACGCCGGCATAACGGCGCCCGGCGCCGCCCAGCACCTTGATGCACATGACTCGGCGAGCGCCGGAGTTGTCGGCGACTTCCAGGTTAGTTTGCATCTGGATCATTGGTTCTGATCCCCTACGCTGCCTGGTCGGCGCCGCCCTTGGGCAGCACCTCCCAAGTCTTGGTTTTCGACTTCGGCGCGCATTCGATGATGCGGGCGTTGTCCCCGGACTTGTAGGCGTTCGCCTCGTCGTGGGCGTGGTACTTCTTCGACCGGCGGACGGTCTTCTTCAGCACCGGGTGCAGGAAGGTCCGTTCGACCTTCACGATCACAGTCTTGTCGCCCTTGTCGGAGACGACAACGCCTTCGAGAATTCGTTTCGGCATCTGTCAGCTCTCCTCAGGCCTGCGCCTGCTTGGTCCGCAGATGGGTCTTGATGCGCGCGATGTCCTTGCGCACCTCATCCACGCGGTGGGTCTTCTCGATCTGGCCGGTCGCCTTCTGGAAGCGCAGGTTGAACTGCTCCTTCTTCAGGCTGATCAGCTGGTCGGCCAGCTGGTCGGGGGTGAGCCCGCGAACTTCGTCAATCTTCATCACGCGTGCTCCGCGACGGCTTCGATGCGCGCAACGATGCGGGTCTTCACCGGAAGCTTGGCCGCGCCAAGGCGCAGGGCTTCGCGGGCCACGTCGTCAGGCACGCCATCGATCTCAAACATGATCCGGCCCGGGTGGACGCGCGCAGCCCAGTACTCGACCGCGCCCTTGCCCTTGCCCATCCGCACTTCGGCCGGCTTGTCGGTGACCGGCACATCGGGGAAGATCCGGATCCACACCCGGCCCTGGCGCTTCATCTGACGCGTGATCGCGCGGCGAGCCGCCTCGATCTGGCGCGCGGTGACGCGTTCGGGCTCAACCGACTTCAGGCCGTAGGAGCCGAAGTTCAGCGTGAAGCCGCTCTTGGCGATCCCGTGGATCTTGCCCTTGAACTGCTTGCGGTACTTGGTCTTTTTCGGAGACAGCATCGGTCAGACCCTTAAGCGTTCGCCTGCTCGCGCCGATCGCGGCGCGGGCCGCGGTCGGGGCGATCACCGGAGCGGTCACGACCGCCGCCTTCACCCGCAGGCCCGCTTTCGCCGGCCAGACGCTTGTCCAGCGCCATCGGGTCGTGCTCGAGGACTTCACCTTTGAAGACCCACACCTTCACGCCAATGATGCCGTAGGTGGTCTTGGCCTCGGTGAAGCCGTAGTCGATATCGGCGCGCAGGGTGTGCAGCGGCACGCGGCCTTCGCGATACCATTCCATCCGCGCGATTTCCGCGCCGCCGAGTCGGCCGGACACGTTGATGCGGACGCCCTTGGCGCCGAGGCGCATGGCGGACTGCATCGAGCGCTTCATGGCGCGGCGGAAGGCCACGCGGCGCTCCAGCTGCTGGGCGATGTTCTCGGCGATCAGCTGGGCGTCGGTCTCGGGCTTGCGGATCTCGACGATGTTCAGGTGAACCTCGCCGTCCGTCATCGCCGCGATGTCCTTGCGCAGCTTGTCGATGTCCGCGCCCTTCTTGCCGATGATCACGCCGGGGCGCGCGGCATAGATGGTGATGCGGCACTTCTTGTGCGGACGCTCGATGGTGATGCGCGACACGCCGGCCTGATACAGGCGCTTCTTCAGCGCCCGGCGGACCTTGATGTCCTCGTGCAGCAGCTTGCCGTACTCGGCGCCGTCGGCGAACCAACGGCTGTCCCAGGTGCGGTTGATGCCGAGCCGCAGCCCGATCGGATTTACTTTTTGACCCATCAGGCGGCCTCACCCAGTTCGCGGACCACGATGGTGATCTCGCTGAACGGCTTTTCGATGCGCGACGCACGTCCCCGCGCACGGGCGGAGAAGCGCTTCATCACCAGGTTCTTGCCCACGTAGGCCTCGGCCACGACCAGGGAGTCGATGTCGAGGTTGTGGTTGTTCTCGGCGTTGGAGATCGCCGAATAGAGCGCCTTGCGCACGTCGATCGCGATGCGCTTGTGGCTGAATTCCAGCTCGTTCAGGGCCCGCTGGACCTTGAGGCCGCGGATCGACTGGGCGACAAGGTTCAGCTTGCGCGCAGAGGTGCGCAGAGTGCGGACCTTGCACATCGCCTCGATACCGGCCAGCCGGCGGACTTTTTTCGTCTGCGACATGGCTACTTCCTCTTGGCCTTCTTGTCGGCAGCGTGGCCGGGGAAGAAGCGGGTGGGCGCGAACTCGCCCAGCTTCATGCCGACCATGTCTTCCGACACGTGCACGGGGACGTGCTTTTGGCCGTTGTGCACGCCGAACGTGAGACCCACGAACTGCGGCATGATGGTGGAGCGGCGCGACCAGGTCTTGATCACGTCCTTGCGGCCCGAGCTTTGAACGGCGTCGGCCTTCTTGAGCAGGTATCCGTCGACGAACGGACCTTTCCAGACAGAACGGGTCATCGATTAACGAGCCTTCCTGGCGTGACGCGAGCGGATGATGAACTTATCCGTCGTCTTGTTGGTGCGGGTCTTGGCGCCCTTGGTCGGCTTGCCCCACGGCGTGACCGGGTTACGGCCGCCGGAGGTCTTGCCTTCACCGCCGCCGTGCGGGTGGTCGACCGGGTTCATGGCGACGCCGCGGACGTGCGGCCTGCGGCCCTTGTGACGGTTGCGGCCGGCCTTGCCCATGACCTCGTTCATGTGGTCGGGGTTCGACACCGCGCCCACTGTGGCCATGCAGCTGTCCGGGACCATGCGCAGCTCGCCCGAGTTCAGGCGGATCTGGGCGTAGCCGGCGTCGCGGCCGACGAGCTGGGCGTAGGTCCCCGCGGAACGGGCGATCTGGCCGCCCTTCAGGGGCTTCAGCTCGACGTTGTGGATGATCGTGCCGATCGGCATGCCGCGCAGGGGCATGGCGTTGCCGGGCTTCACGTCGGCCTTCTCGGCCGAGATCACCTGGTCGCCAACCTTCAGGCGCTGCGGGGCCAGGATGTAGGCCAGCTCGTCGTCAGCGTACTTAACCAGGGCGATGAAGGCCGTGCGGTTGGGGTCGTACTCCAGGCGCTCGACCGTGCCGACCACGTCGAGCTTGCGACGCTTGAAGTCGATCTTACGGTACAGGCGCTTGGCGCCGCCGCCACGGAAACGCACCGCGATGCGACCGCCGCCGCCACGCCCGCCGCTCTTGGTCAGACCCTCGACGAGGGACTTCTCAGGACGGCCCTTGTGGAGCTCGGACTTGTCCACCAGCACCAGCTGGCGGCGACCCGGCGAGGTCGGATTATATTGCTTCAAGGCCATCGGATCAGAGCCCCGTGGTGATGTCGATCGACTGGCCTTCGGCCAGGGTCACGACAGCTTTCTTGAC
>NZ_SSMZ01000237.1 GCF_004799395.1 Phenylobacterium sp. | reverse complement strand
CGGCCGGAGAGCTTCTCACGGTCCTCGATGAAGGCCTTGGGCACAGCGTCGCCGGTCTCGCCGAACACCACCGCCACGGTGGTCTGGAAGAACAGGCGGTCGGCCCACAGATTGACGGCCCAGTCGGCGCCCCGGGCCACGGCGGGCTTGCGATGCCGCGCCTCCAGCTCCGCAAGGATCACTTGGGTGTCGCAGTAGACGTCGGCGCCGATCTGCAGCACCGGAATGCGCCGGTAGCCGCCGGTCAGCGGGATCAGGTCAGGCTTCGGCATGATCACCGGCTGGATGACCGAGCGCCAGGAGAGGCCCTTTACACCCAACATGACCCGCACCTTCTCCGAGAAGGGCGAGGCGTCATAGTGGTGCAGGATGATCTCGTCGGTCATGAGGCGAACGTCTCCGAGCCGGCGGGCGCATGACGCACTTGCGAGGCCTTGGCCGCCTGGAAGCCGGGCCGGACCTGCAATCTCGACCAGTAAGCGGCGACGGCCGGCGTGAACTCCGCGTCCAGGCCAAGCTGGGCGGCCAGCAGCAGGGCGTAGCCCACCGAGATGTCCGCGGCGGTGAAGCGCCCCGCGCACAGCCAGTCCCCGGTCTGCAATGCCCGATCCACAGCCCGCAGCCGGGCCAGGAACCACTTGGCGTAGTCGTCGGCCACCACCTCGGCCTTGCCCGGCTCGAAGCGGCGATAGCGCAGCACCAGGGTCTGCGGGAATGTCAGCGTCGCCTCCCCGAAATGTAGCCAGTTCAGCCACGCCCCATAGGCCGGGTCGTCCGCCTCGACCGCGAGCGGGCTCGGCCCGTAACGGCTGACCAGGTACTGCACGATCGCCGCGGACTCCGTCATGAAGGTCTCGCCGTCGACCAGCGCCGGGATGGTGCCCAGCGGATTGACGGCCATGTATTCCTTCGCCCGATAGCGCGGTGGGAACGGCATCACGATCAGCTCGTAGTCCAGGCCCAGTTCCTCGAGCGCCCAGAGCGGGCGGAACGAGCGCGCATCGGCGCAGTGGTAGAGCCGGATCAACGGACGCTCTTCAGCCAGGGGATCAAGAGCGCAGTGACCTCCGCCGGCCGCTCCTGCTGGGTCCAGTGGCCGCAGCCGGGCAGGACGTGCACGCCGCGCAGGTCGGTCACATGCTGGCGCATCATCGCGCCCGGGTCGGCGATGCGACCGAAACCGTTGAACGCCGGATCGCGGTCGCCGCCGATCAATAGCGTCGGCATCTCAAGCTTGCGGCCCTTGAATTGCTGCAGCCATTCGAAATCGCGTTCATGGTTCCGATAGCGGCTGATCGGCCCGAAGAAGCCCGAGCCGGTGAACTCCCCCACGTAATAGTCGAGGTCAGCCGGCGTCAGCCAGGCGGGGAAGACCTCCGGGTCGATCAGGCCTTCGAGCAGGGGCGCGCCATGCTTCTTCTCCGCGGCCATCCCAGCCGGCCTTTCTCCGCTGGCCCAGTAGTAGAACTTGCGCAGGAAGCCGCGCACGTCGGCCTCGGCCTCCGCCTCCGGCGGCCCGACCTCCTGGAACCAGGCCTGGTAGAAGAACAGGCCCTTGTCCGTGAAGGCCTCGCGGAAGATGTCGGTGAAGGGCCGGTTCGGCACGCCGGAATAGGCCACCGAGAGGCCGGCTGTCGCTTTGAACGCCTCCGGCCGGCTCAGCGACGAATTCCAGACGATAGGCGCGCCCCAGTCATGTCCGATCAGGATCGCCGGCGCCTCCGGCTGCAGCGCCTTGGCGACGCCGGCCACGTCGGCGGTCAGGTTCTCCATCGAATAGGCGGCGACCTCGCCCGGCTTGTCGGAACCACCGTAGCCGCGCACGTCCATGGCCGCGGCGGTGAAGCCGGCCGCTGCAATCGGCCCGATCTGATGGCGCCAGCTGTACCAGCTCTCCGGGAAGCCATGGACCATAAGGACCAGCGGCCCCTCGCCTTCCACGGCGACACGAATCTGCGCCTGGCCGGCGTCGACGGTCCTGAATTCGGGCATTTCGCCTCTCTCCCTGAGGCTATCATGCTCCGCGCTGGGCGCGGCGGTGGCAAGGGTGACTTGGCGGAACCGTTGACCTGACCTCCCGCCATGCGAGCATTGCCGAGGAGAATGCCGCCATGTCCGCGACCGCCGATCCAACCGCCGCCCCTGAGGGGGTGACCACCCGTCTCGACGGCCACGTCGCCATCATCACTCTGGACCGCCCGCATCGGCGCAATGCGCTCAATTACCGGGCCTACGACCAGCTTGAGACGGCCTTCCGCGCGGCGTCCACAGCCGCCGATGTGCGTTGCGTTGTGGTGACCGGAGCCGATCCGGCCTTCTGTTCCGGCGACGACGTGGGTGAGATCATGGCCGGGCCGAAGCGCGTCTCGGCCACGCCTGCTGCAGCGCCGACGGCCACGCCGGCCGCCATCGCTGCACTGGAGTGCTCAAAGCCGGTGATCGCCGCCGTGAACGGCGCCGCCGTCGGCTGGGGGATGGAGCTCGCCCTGTTCGCCGATATCCGGATCTGCTCGGACCTCGCGAAATTCGCTGAGCTTTTCGTAAAGCGGGGTCTGCCCTGTGATGTCGGCGGGTTCTATCGGTTGCCGGCCATCGTCGGGCCGGCCAAGGCGGCCGAACTGCTGTTCACCGGCGATGTCATCGATGCAGCCGAGGCCTTGCGCATCGGCCTGGTCAGCGAGGTGGTCGCCCACGCCGACCTGATGCCGCGCGCCCTGGCGCTCGCCGCCCGCATCGCCGCCAACCCGCCGCTTGCCGTCCAGCGGCTGAAGGCTGGCCTGAACCGCACGGCCTATGGCGACCCTCGCGAGATCGGCGCCTGGGCGATGGGCGCGATCCGTGAGCTGATGCAGACCGACGACCACCGCGAAGGCGTGGCGAGCTTCCTGGAAAAACGCCCGCCGGTCTTCAAGGGACGCTAGCCGATGAACGAGCTCGATTTCAGCGGCAAGGGCGTGCTGGTGGTCGGCGGGTCCAGCGGGATCGGCAACGGCGTCGCCCATGCTTTCCTCGACCGCGGCGCCGCCGTCCACGTGTGGGGCACCCGCAGGAACGCGGAGGCCTACGACGGCGTCGAGGGCTCCGACCTCAATGGCCTTGCCTACAGCCAGGTCGACGTCGGCGACCGCGCCGAGATCGACGCCGCCGCCGGTCCGCGGGCGCTGGATGTGCTGATCCTCTGCCAGGGTACGGTGGTCTATCGGCGGGGCGAGTTCGCGCCGGACGGCTGGGACCGGGTGATGGCGGTCAACCTCGACAGCCTGATGGCTTGCGCCAACAAGTTCCACGACCAGCTGGCCGCGCGAAACGGCGTGATCGTCATCGTCTCGTCCGTCTCCGGCTACACCTCCAACCGCGGCAATCCGGCCTATGCCGCCTCGAAAGCCGGCGCGGTCAGCCTGACCAAGACGCTGGGCGAGGCCTGGGCGCGGGACGGCATCCGCGTCGTCGGTCTGGCGCCTGGCCTCGTGGACACCAAGCTGACCAAGGTCACCACCGAGCATCCCGAACGCCGCGAAGGCGCGCTGCGCTCCATCCCGCTTGGCCGCATGGGCACGCCGCAGGACATGGCCGGCGCGGCGCTTTTCCTGGCGTCTCCGCTGGCGGCCTACGTGGTCGGCCAGACCCTTATCGTCGATGGAGGCTTGAGCCTGTGACCATGTCCCGATCCGTCGCCGGATCCACCGTGCTGATCACCGGCGCGGCCAGCGGCATGGGCCGCGCCACCGCCGAGGTTTTCGCCGCCGAGGGCGCTCACGTGGCTCTGACCGACATCGCCGCCGAAAGTGTCCGCGAGGTGGCCGACGACCTGGTGCACCGCGGCCTGAGCGCCGAGGCCTGGACCCTGGACGTGGCCGACGGCGTGGCCATCGAGGCCGTGGTCGCCCAGGCCGCCGCGCGTTTCGGGGGCCTCGACATCGTGGTCAACAACGCCGGCGTGGGCGGCTTCGCGGCCCTCGACGCCGAGAACTACGAGATGATCTGGGCCCGCGCGCTCGGCGTCATGCTGACGGCCCATCAGCGGATCATCCGCGCCGCCCTGCCGCATCTGCGCAAGTCGGCTGCGCCCCGCATTGTCAATATCGCCTCCACCGAAGCCCTGGGCGCGACCGCTCGTGACAGCGCCTATGCCGCCGCCAAGGCCGGCGTCGCCGGTCTGACCCGCGCCCTGGCCGTGGAACTCGGCCCGGAAGGCATCACGGTCAACTGCATTTGCCCCGGCCCGATCCTCACCGGCATGACGGAAGCCATTCCCGCGGGCGACAAGGAGACCTTCGCCCGGCGCCGCACAGCCCTTCGCCGCTACGGCCGCCCCGAGGAGGTCGCGCACATCACGCTCAGCCTTTGCCTGCCCGCCGCCTCTTACATCACCGGCGCGACCATCCCAGTGGACGGCGGGCTGATGGCCCGCAACGCCTAGCCTCGGAGACCGCGATGCCCGCCAGCCCCATCCTCGCGCCGGTGATCGCGCTCGTGCTCTGGTCCTTCGTCATGTGGGCCTGGCTCTACGCGACCCGCATCCCGGCCATCACCCGGCTGAAGATCGTCTACGACCCGCGACGCCCGTCCTCGGACTTCGAGAATGTCCTGCCGCCCGAAGTCCGCTGGAAAGCGGACAACTACAACCATCTGATGGAGCAACCGACGATCTTTTACGCCACAGCCCTGGCGCTGGCGCTGATCGGACAGGGCGGCGGCCTCAACGCCTGGCTGGCCTGGGCATATGTGGGCCTGCGGGTGATCCACAGCCTCGTACAGGCGACAAGGAACGCGATCATGGTCAGGTTCTCGATCTTCATGGTGAGCTCGGTGGTCCTGCTGGTCATGGCGATCCGCGCAGCGATGGCGGTGTTCTGAGATCGCCCCGCCAAGTCGCCGAGCCAAAAAATCAACGTTTATTAAGGCTGACGCGCCATGTTGGCCGGTGATTGCGGTCCAATGGGTCCGGAGCGATTGAATGCCGATAAGCCGCGCGACTAGCCTGTGGCGGAGTTCCGCCGACCATTTCGAGCCGGATGACGACGTCGATCCGAAGGCCCAGCGCCAGCTGCGCGGCCAGCTCGAGCAGATCGACTACGCCGCCTATGCCGCCAACAAGAAGGTGCTTGGCGGCGCTATCGGCAAGGCCGAGGTCGCACAGTTCGAGCGCCTGGCGCTCGCGACCGCGGTGGCCCGCACCCAATGGGTCGCCGCCTCGCTCGCCGTGACGGAAAAGGGTCACGCCCTCACCCGCGACCAGGTCGAACACCTGGCGCACCTGCGCACCGCCTACGAAGAACTCTCCCAGGTCTATGACGCCATGCGCCGGATGGTGGAACGCGGCTACCTCGCCTATTCGGGCCCGGCCACTCAAGAAAGCTGACGCTGCGCTGGCCGACGCCTTCCGGCTTGCCAGCCGGGCCGCGGGGGCGAACTATCCACGCATGATCAAAATCGCCGCCCTCGCGCTTTCCGCGTTGCTCGCCGCCGGCGCCGCCCAGGCCGCCGACTACCACGCCCCGAAGAACGGCTTCGGCCAGCCGGACCTGCAAGGGACCTGGACCAACGCCTCTCTGACCAGCCTGCAGCGCCCGGCGATGTTCAAGTCGCTGAGCCTGACCGACGCCGAGGCCGCGGCCCTGGAGAAACGCCGCGCCGCCGCCCGCGCCCAGCAGGACAAGCCCACCGATCCCAAGTCCGGCGCGCCGCCGGAGGGCAACGACCCGGGTGGCTACAACGCCTCCTGGACCGATCCTGGCGTCAGCCTGGGCCGCATCAACGGCCAGGTCCGCACCTCCTGGATCGTCGACCCCGCCGACGGCCAGCTGCCCTATTCCGTCTCCGGCAAGGCCGCCTACATCGAGGCGCTGCGCAAAGCGCGAAACAGCTGGGACGGGCCGGAGAACCGCCCGCTGGGCGAGCGTTGCATCCTGGGCTTCGGCTCGACGGCCGGGCCGCCGATGCTCAACGTGCTCTACAACAACAACTATCAGATCGTGCAGTCCAAGAACTCGGTGGCGATCCTGGTGGAGATGAACCACGACGTGCGCATCGTGCGGCTGATCGACAAGAACCTGGCCGACAAGAAGCACCTGCCCGACTACATGCGCCCCTGGATGGGCGACTCGATCGGCTGGTGGGAGGGCGACACCCTCGTAGTCGAAACCACCAACTTCAATCCGGGCGAGAGCCTCAGGCCCTATTTCAGCAACTCGATCCTGCTGTCGCCGAACGCCAAGGTGACCGAGCGATTCACCCGCGTCTCACCAACCCAGATCCTCTACCGCTTCGAGGTCGACGACCCGGCGACCTACGGCCAGGTCTGGAAGGCGGAAATGCCACTCAACGCCGCCAAGGGGCCGGTCTACGAATACGCCTGCCACGAAGGCAACTACGCGCTTCCAGGCATCCTGGCCGGCGCCCGCAAGGCCGATAAGGAAGGCCGCAAGATCGAGGCCGTGGACGTGAGCGGCGGTTAGTTGAGTTCGAGGCCTTTCAGACTTCCCTCGGCGCGCCAGTCTTCCAGCACCTTCACGAAGGCCACTGGCCCCGCGCCATAGGACCCATTGCGCGCGCTCATCGCCTGCACATTGCCCTCGTTGTTGTAGTAGCCGGGCGTGCACGCCTCGAGGAACTTCTGCCGCTGGATCGACAGGTCGATAATCGTCTGCACCCAGGCGTCCTCGGCCTCCTGGCTGGGTTCCGCCACCCGCACCTGGTGCTCGGAGCAGTGCTTCAGCACATAGGCGATGTGCTTGGACTGCTCGTTGATCATGTGCGGAAAGTTGGCGGTGAAGCCCGACTGGGCGTTCGAGACGATGAAGCAGTTGGGGAAGCCGCGGCTGTAGAGCCCGTGCAGGGTCGAGACCCCGTCGCCCCACTTCTGCGTCAGCGTCTGGCCTCCGCGGCCGTGGAGCTCATAGCCTGAGCGGCGGACATAGGACGTGCCGACTTCGAAGCCGGTCGCATAGACGATGCCGTCGAGTTCGTACTCGACGCCGTTGGCGACAATGCCCTTCTCGGTGATCGCCTCGACACCTTTGCCTTGGGTGTCGATCAGATGGACGTTGGGGCGGTTGAAGGTCGCCAGATATTCGTCGTGGAAGCACGGCCGCTTGCAGAACTGGTTGTAGTAGGGCTTCAGCGCCCCAGCGACGCCGGCGTCCTGGACCACGCTGTCCACCCGCGCGCGGACCTGCTCCATTTTCTTGAAATCGGCCAGCTGCATCAGCGCCGCCGGGTCATCGACGATCTCGCCAGCCTCCATCTTCCGGCGCGCAAGCAACAGGATGTTGCCGATGATGTCGGTCCAGCCGTCGTTGACTAGGTCTTCGGCCTGGAAGCCGCCCGACAGCAGGATGTTGAAATTGTCCATCCGCCGCTGTTGCCAGCCGGGTTCGAGGCTCGCCGCCCAGTCCGGATCGGTGGGGCGGTTGTTGCGCACGTCGATCGAGGATGGCGTCCGCTGGAAGACGAAGAGCTCGCCCGCGCCGGCGCCCAGGTGTGGCACGCACTGCACCGCGGTCGCGCCCGTGCCGATCACGCCGATCCGCTTGCCGGCCAGGCCGGTGAGGCCGCCGTCGGAGGTCCCGCCGGTGTACTCGTAGTCCCAGCGGCTGGTGTGGAAAGAGTGGCCCTTGTAGCTCCCGATGCCCGGGATGCCTGGCAGCTTGGGCCGGTGCAGCGGGCCGTTGGCCATCACCACGAAGCGCGCCCTCAGCGCATCGCCACGATTGGTCTCGACGATCCAGCGCGCGCCCGCGTCGTCCCAGCTCATGGCGGTGACCTCGGTCTGGAAAAGCGCGCCCTTGTAGAGGTCGAAGTGCTCGCCGATCGCCCGGCTATGAGCCAGGATCTCCGGGGCGCGGGTGTACTTCTCCTTCGGGACGTAACCGACCTCTTCCAGCAGCGGCAGGTAGATGTAGCTCTCGATATCGCAGGCCGCGCCCGGGTAGCGGTTCCAGTACCAGGTGCCCCCGAAGTCGCCGCCCTTCTCGATGATGCGGATGTCGTCGAGGCCGGCCTCGCGCAGCCGGGCGCCGGCCAGCAGTCCGCCGAAGCCGCCGCCGACCACAACCACCTCGACCTCATCGGTCCGGGCCGCGCGGGTGAAGCCCGGCGCGACGTAGGGATCCTCCAGGTATCGCGCAAATTCCCCGGCGACCTCGCGGTATTGGGCGTTGCCATCGCCGCGCAGGCGCTTGTCGCGCTCCTGGCGGTATTTTTCGCGCAGGGCGTCCGGATCGAAACCGAGGCCGAGGCCGAGGCCGAGGCCGAGGCCGAGGCCGTCGTCGGCGAGCTTGCCGTTCCCGGCGGCGTCAAGCGTGTCGGTCATGGTCGCGAATCCTCCCGGCCCCTTCACGGGACTCCTGCGCCATCAAGCTAGAGATGGTGTCAGGACAATCAAGGCGTCGGACACTCGCGTCGTACCCGTTGATCGAACCCGGCCCGCCATCGCCGACCCGCGGAAACGCGCGGAAAAGCGCCGGATTGAGAGGAAGGTTTTAACCTGCGCCGAGCATGGTGTTCCCATGGCAACGCTGCACGCCACCCGGGACGCCGCCAGCGGAAGGGCCCAAGGGCTGGGTTTTGACACCCTCCCCCTGCCCATGGCCGTGCTCGACTCGGAACTGCGCTTCCTTGAGGTCAATGCGGCTTTCGCCCAGCTGCTGGACGTGCCCGCCGCCAGCCTGACCGGCGAGCCGCTTGGCCACCGTCTGCGTTCAGCGGCCACGGACGTACCCATCGGCGAGGGCGTGCAGACCTTCGGATTCCAGTGCGCAGACGGCGCTCGCTGGTTGCGCCTGGACCTGCAGGAAGAGCCCGGCGGTCAGATCCTCGCCATGTTGGTCGACGTCACCGGCGAGCGCAGCGTGCTGGAGCGCATGAAAGCCGACTTCGCGGCCCGCGGCCGGCTGATGCACGACGCGGAGGTCGGCATCTGGCGTTATGACCCCGAGGCCGGGCTCTATCACTTCCCGAGTGAGCTCGCCCTTGGCCATGGCGGCAACCAGGAACCGGTCCCGGTCGCCGCCCTGCAGCTCATCCAGCACGAAGACGACCGGCCCATCGACGACGCGATCCGCGAGCGGCTGACCCACGAGGAAGGCGCCGCTGAAGCCGACATGCGCTACCGGACCGGCGACGGCGGATGGCGCGTGCTGCGCGTGCTCTACCGCTCCGGGCGCAGGCTGAAGTCCGGCCGTTACGAGATGTATGGCCTCAGCCAGAACGTCACCGACCTGGCGCAGGCCCGCGACGACGCCAACGCCAGCGCCGGCCGATTGAAACTGGCGCTCGCCGCCGCGCGCGCCGGCGTGTTCGGCTATGACTACGCCAAGAGCGAATACTGGTCGTCGCAGGAATTCCGCGACCTGATGGGACAGAACACGCTCGACGCCGCCCGCGCCGCCACGGATCCCAGGGCCATCTTCCATCCGGATGACCGCGTCACCATGCGCAGCATGGGCCAGGCCAGCATCGAGGCCGGGCAGCCGGTGTCCTGCGAGGCGCGGGTCATGCGGCCCGAGGGCGCGCTCTGGGTGCGTGTCTACTGGCAGACGGAATGCGACGCCACCGGCGCGCCCACGCGCGGCGTCGGCCTGCTGCTGGATATCGACGATCAGAAGCGCCAGGAGCTGGCGCTGACCGAAGCCCGCCTGCTGGCGGAATCGGCCACTGCCTCCAAATCGAGCTTCCTGGCCTCGGTCAGCCACGAGATCCGCACCCCGATGAACGGCATCGTCGGCGTCCTCAACCTCCTGAAGCGCGAGGGCCTCAGCCGCGAGGGCCGCGACTTGCTGGGCGAGGCGCTCGCCTGCAGCGACATGCTGGCCCAGTTGATCGACGACGTGCTCGACTTCTCCAAGATGGAGGCCGGCAAGCTGGACGTGACGCCGGCGCCCACCGATCCGGCGGCGGTCATGACCAGCGTCGTGGCCCTGTTGCACCCGCAGGCCGACAGCAAGAACCTATACCTGCGCGCCAGCGCCGAGCCTCAGGGCTGGGACGGCGGAGGCTGGGCGATGGTCGACCCCATCCGACTGCGCCAGTGCCTGTTCAACATCATCGGCAATGCGGTGAAGTTCACCGAGACCGGCGGCGTCGAGGTGCGCATGAGCGTCAACGGCTCAGGCGCGGCGCGCAAGCTTCGGGTCGAGGTGCAGGACACCGGCGTCGGCGTGCCCGACCATGCCAAGGACGCCCTCTTCGACCGCTTCCAGCAGGCCCACACCGGCCCCGACCGCAAGTTCGGCGGCACGGGCCTGGGCCTGGCCATCTCGCGCAACCTGGCGCGGATGATGGGCGGCGACATGGGCTTCGAGAGCGCCGAGGGCCTGGGCTCTGTCTTCTGGTTCGAGATCGACGCCCCGCCCGCCGAGGCGCCTGCCCACGCGCCAAAGGTCGACGCGGGCGATGCTCCGCTCGCCGGACTGAGAGTGCTGGTCGTCGACGACAACCGCACCAATCGCCTCGTAGGCCTGAAATCCCTTGAAGCCTTAGGCGCCGAGGCCGAGACCGCCGACAGCGGCGAGGCGGCGATCGCGGCGGCGGCCCGCGGCGGCTATGACCTCATCCTGATGGATGTGAACATGCCCGTCATGGACGGCATGGAGGCCACGCGCCGTATCCGCGCCCTGGGCTCGCCGGAAGCCGACGTCCCCATCGTCGCCCTGACCGCCGACGTCATGACCCACCATCAGGCGGCCTATCACGACGCCGGCATGAACGGCTTCGTGCCCAAGCCCTTCTCGCCCGGCCAGTTGCTGGGCGAGATCCTGCGGATCGCCGGCTAGACCTACTTGCCGTCCGGCGAGAAGGCCAAGAGCACGTTCACTGGATTGCCGCCGGTGTTGGCCGCGCCGGAAAAGCCGCTCATCGTATAGACCATGCCGCCGGCGATCGCCGGGCCCATGCCGTCGATGCTGCCGCCCGGCTGGCCTTTGACTTGATTGACCGTGTCGTAGGTCTGGGCCGTCGTCGAGAACGCCCAGATGATCTTGCCGGTGGCCGGATCGTAGGCCCGGAACCAGCCATCCATCGTCCCGGAGAACACCGCGCCCGGCATGGCCGACGGCGCGGCGGACTGGGCGCGGATGCAGGCGCCTTTGGAATAGTCGCGGCTTCGGTCGCCGGCGTAATGGCAGTCCGCCTTGGGGGCCGGCGTCGACCAGAGGAACTTGCCGTTGGCCGGATTGAGCGCATAGAGCCCCGGCTTCGGCGGCCCCAGCTTGTCGTCCGTGACCGGCGCCAGGCCCGGCACCTCGCCGAACAAGTTGATCACGTCGGAGATCGCCACGAAGAGCCGCTTGTCGTCGGCGGCCATGCCCCATTCGATTCCGCCAAGCGCCGAGCCGGAGCCCACCGCCGTCTTCCAGACCAGCTTGCCGGTGTCCGGATCCATGCCGTAGGCGATCCCGGACTTCTGGCCGGAAAGCACGATCTGCTTGCCGCCGGGAAGCGTGAACAGGATGGGCGAGGCGCCGAAGTCATAGTCCGGGCCCACCGGCGTCGGGCAGTTGGGCAGGTTCGAATGGTTCTCGCAGCCCATGATGAAGTTGTCTTTTTCGGTGACCTGGGTCGACCAGCGGATTTTGCCGGTCTTGGTCTCGATGGCGACGATCGCGTCATCGCCCTTGGTCGGCTCATCGGTGTAGCTGTCGCCGGTCGCCACGTAGACGAGGCCGCGTTTGGCGTCGACGGTCGGCGCCGACCAGATCGCGGCGCCCGCTGGTCCCTGCATCATCACGCCCGCCGAATTCTTGTGGGTCGGATGCAGCGGCTCGGTGATGACGAAGGTCTTCCACTGGGTCTTGCCGGTGGCGAGGTCGAGGCCGACCAGCGACCCCCGGAAGCTGCAGCAGGCGTAGGTCAACTGCCGCGCCGCCGGCTCCTCGCCGGAGGTCAGAGGCACGAAAAGCTGGTCGCCGGAGACGACCGGCGTACCGGTGATCCCGGCCACCGGGTTCGTCTCAAGCTGGGCCGAGCGCCAGATCTCCTTGCCGGTCTGCGCGTCGATGGCCCGCACCACGCGCGTGCGCTCTCCCACGAAGGTCGCCCAGCCGCTCGGCGAAATGACGCTTTTCACGACCATCGGCGTGGTGCGCGACGAGACGCCCTCGACCACCCAGTGAACACAGCCGGTCTTGGCGTCGAGGGCATAGAACTTGCCCGAACGGTTGGTGATGAACAGCCAGTCGCCGACCACCGTTGGCATGGAGCCGCCGGCCATGGCGAAGGCCCACTTCACCTTCAGTCTCGGCACGTCAGCCGCCTTCAGGCCCGGATTGGCCTGGAAGCGGCTCGATCGGGCGTCGAGGCCGACGCTGGCCCAGTCGCTGGCCGTCGTATGGATTGGCGGGTTGGTGGCGCACATCACGTCGACGCCACGGTTGGCGGCGGGAATGGCGCGTGCGCCGCCCGGCTGCGGATGGGCTTCGGTTGGGAGCTGCGCCGTTGTGAGGAAGGCTGCGACCGCGGCCTTGTCGGCGTCCGACAGGCCCTGGGCCATCGGCGTCATCACACCGCCGCTCAGCGCCTGAAGTACCTGCGCCGGCTGATAGGTCGACAACGTCGTGCGGTTTGGGGCCCGGTCGATGGCCGGCTCGTGACAGGACTTGCAGCGGGCGTTGAACACCGCCTCGCCCGTCGCCGTCGCCTGGGCGTTCGCCGCCAGCGGCGCGGCGAGCAGCGCCGCCCCAACTGCGGCGACCGCCGCCACGATCCAAGCTTTCATTCCGTCGCTCCCCAAACCGGTTTTTCCAAGCCTAGACGCCGCCGGGGGTCGATAACAAGCAACCCTTCAGCGGCGTTCAGCTCCCCTTCAGCCAACGCCGCGCCTTAGTGAGGCCGGGATTTCGTGGTTCCGTAACCCTGGGCCGATAGGCTCCCTCGATCGCTGGAAGTGTCAGGCATGCGCCCGAACCGACCCAGACAAGCGCTGTTGGCCGCCACCGCGGCCTTGTTCGCCACGAGCGTCCACGCCGAAGCCAGCCTCAGCGTGCACGATCTGGCGCTGCTCAATCGCGTCAGCTGGGGCGAGTCGGCGACCAGCGCCGATGATCTGCAAAAGATGGGCGCGCGCGCCTGGCTGGAACGCCAGCTACGCCCCCGGGCCGAAGACCGTCTTCCCCCCGAGGCGCAGGCGCAGATCGACGCCCTGTCGATCAGCAAGACGCCCATGACCGATCTGGTCGTGCAGCTGAACGCCCAGAGCCAGGCGGCCAACAAGCTGACCGACCCCGACCAGAAGAAGCTGGCCCAGCAGGCCTATCAGCAGGGAATGACCGACCTCGGCAAACAGGCCGCGGCGCGGGAGTTGCTTCGCGACCTCTATTCGCCAGACCAGCTGCAGGAGCAGATGACCTGGTTCTGGCTGAACCACTTCAACGTCCACATGTACAAGCGCGACGTCCGCGCCATGATCGGCGACTACGAGGATCAGGCGATCCGGCCGCGCGCGCTGGGCAAATTCCGCGACCTCCTCGAGGCCACGCTCAAACACCCGGCCATGCAGCGGTATCTGGACAACGACCAGAACGCCAACGGCCACATCAACGAGAACTACGCCCGCGAGATCATGGAGCTGCACACCCTGGGTGTCGGCTCCGGCTACAGCCAGAAGGACGTGCAGGAACTGGCGCGGATCCTCACCGGCGTGGGCGTCGACCTGAACCCCGATCCGCCGAAGCTGAAGGCCGCCTACCAGCCGCTGCTCGTCCGCTCTGGCCTCTTCGAGTTCAATCCGAACCGTCACGACTTCGGCGACAAGGTCTTCCTTGGCCACACGATCAAAGGCTCCGGCTTTGGCGAGGTGGAACAGGCGCTGGACATACTGGCTCGCGAACCGGCCACCGCCCATCACGTCTCGGCGCAGATGGCCGCTTACTTCATGGGCGACGACCCGCCGCCGGCTGTCGTCGAGCGGATGGCCAAGGCCTTCCAGCGATCCGACGGTGACATCGCCGCGACGCTCCGCGTGCTGTTCGCCAGCCGCGAATTCGAAGCCTCGCTCGGCAAGGCCTTCAAGGACCCCATGCACTACGCGGTCTCCGCCGTGCGGCTGGCCTACGACGACCGGGTGATCCTCAACACCACGCCGATGCAGAACTGGCTGAATCGGATGACCGAGGGCCTTTACAACCACGAGACACCGGACGGCTATTCCATGGCCGCGGCGTCGTGGGACGGGCCCGGCCAGCTGGCGGTGCGCTTTGAGATCGCCCGGCAGATCGGCTCCGGCTCGGCCGGCCTCTTCAAACTCGACCAGCCGCAGGCCAAGGATCAACCGGCCTTCCCGCAGCTGCAGAACGCCCTCTACTACAAGGCCGGCATTGACCAGACCCTGGCCGCGCCCACCAAGTCAGCCCTCGGCCAGGCGGGATCGCCGCAGGACTGGAACACGTTGTTCCTGTCGTCTCCGGAGTTCATGCGCCGATGACCTTTCACCGCCGCCACCTTCTGACCCTGGCCGCCGGCGCGGCGCCCGCTCTGGTGGCGGGCCGTGTCTGGGCCGCGCCGCAGACCTCGACCCGCCTGCTGGTGGTCTTCCTGCGCGGCGCCTATGACGCCGCCAATGTGGTGATCCCCACGAGCAGTGACTTCTACTACCAGGCTCGCCCGACCCTTCACATCGCCAAGCCCGATCCGGCCAACCCCGACGCCGCGTTGCCGCTGGACGCCGACTGGAGCCTGCACCCAGCGCTGAAAGACACCATCTATCCGCTCTGGAGAGCCGGCCAGGTGGCCTTCGTTCCCTTCGCCGGCGCTGGCGATGACCTGTCGCGCAGCCACTTCGAGACGCAGGACACCATCGAGCTTGGCCAGGCGGTTCAGGGATCGCGCAACTACGGCTCCGGCTTCATGAGCCGGCTTTCGACGACGCTCAGCGGCGCCGAGCCCATCGCCTTCACCGACCAACTTCCCCTCACCTTCCGGGGCGGCAAGCCGATCCCCAACGTCGGTGTCGGCGGTGTGGGCAAGCCCGGCGTCGACGACCACCTGGCGGGCCTGATCCAGCAGATGTACCAAGGCCAGCCGCTCGGCCCCTCGGTCGCCGAGGGCTTCCAGGTCCGCAACCAAGTCTACCAGTCGATCTCCCAGGAGATGGTCGCTGCAAATCGCGGCGCGGTCTCGCCCAAGGGCTTCGAACTGTCGGCCCGGCGGATTGGCCGGCTGATGAAGGCGAACTACAACCTGGGCTTCGTCGACATCGGCGGCTGGGACACCCACGTGAACGAGGGCGCGGCGCAGGGCTATCTGGCCGGCCGGCTCGGCGAACTGGGCCGCGGCCTCGCGGGCTTCGCCGACGAGATTGGCCCCGACGCCTGGAAGGACACCGTCGTCGTCGTGGTGTCCGAGTTCGGGCGCACCTTCCGCGAGAATGGCGACCGCGGCACCGACCACGGCCACGGCAGCGTCTATTGGGTCATGGGCGGCGGCGTGAAGGGCGGACGGCTGGCCGGCGAGCAGGTCCAGGTGGTCGAGACCACCCTCAACCAGAACCGCGACTACGCCGTCCTCACCGACTACCGGTCCCTGATCGGGGGCTTGTTCGGGCGCATCTACGGCCTCAATCAAAGCCAGCTCGGCCAGGTGTTCCCGGGCGCGGCGCCCAAGGACCTGCAGCTGGTCTAGGCCACCGGCGCCCTTTGGCTGATCGACTTCAGGGCGGCCAAACCCTCGTCAAACTGCGGGCCGACCATCTTGTCCATCGGGAAGACCATGTGCATCAGCCGGGTCACGAAGGTTGTCGGCCCGTACATCGCCCAGGTGACCTTGGTCCCCGATCCCTGGGGCTCGAAGACGAACTCGGCAGTGTTGTGGGCGGTGAATGGCTTGGTGAAGTCGAGCTGGATCACGATCTTGGAGGGCGCGTCGGCTTGCAGGATCTCCACGCTGCCGGAGCCCGATTTCTTGCCCACCCAGGCATAACCCGCGCCCACGCCGCTCTTCGGACCGGAGAAGGTCTTGGCGATCTCGGCGTCCATCTTCTCGAACGGCGACCAGGCGGCCCAGGCATGGAAGTCGTTGATGTAGGGGAAGATCGCCGCCGCCGGGGCGTCGATCATCGTCGAACGTTCGACGCGGAAGGTCTCGGCCATGATCTTTGTCTCCTCTTCCAGACATGCGTCTGGAGGACGCCACAGCATCGGCCCTGCCGACACGACCGGCAAATTTCAGTCGCCAGGCTTCCCTTGAGGTCAAGCCGGCTTGCGTCGAAGCGCCGCCAGACCAATAGTTTGCGCCGCGCCGCGGGACCCGGCGTATTGGGGACATTCATGATCGGATCTGCAAAGCCCGCCGCCCTGGCGGCCACCCTCATGCTCGCGGCCGCCGCGCACGGCGCCGGAGCGGCCGACTATACGCTTGAGCCCACGCCCTCGACCGTGGCCTGGGGCCACTACGACGGGACGGACAGGCCCGCGCTGACGATCAAGTCGGGCGACGTGGTTGCGGTCCACACCCTGCTGACCAACAATCCCACGGGCCTCAAGGCCAACGGCGTCCCGGACGACCAGATCGAGCCCGCCCTGCGCGACGTCTACGAGCACGTGCCCGCCTCGGCGCGCGGTCCGGGCGGCCACGTGCTTACCGGCCCCATTGCGATCGAAGGCGCGGAGCCCGGCGACACGCTGGAGATCCGCATACAGAAGATCGATCTGGCGGTCCCCTACGCCTACAACGGCTTCGGCCCCGCGAACGGTCTACTGCGGGACGATTTCCCCTACCGCCGCACCAAGATCATCCCGCTCGACCGGGAGAAAATGGTCGCCCGCTTCGGCCCCGGCATCGTCATTCCGCTGCATCCCTTCTTCGGCAGCATGGGCGTGGCCCCTCCGCTGGAGATGGGCCGCTGGGATTCCACGCCGCCGACGGTGATCGGCGGCAACATGGACAACAAGGAACTGGTGGCCGGGACGACGCTCTTCCTGCCAGTCTTCGTGAAGGGCGCCTTCTTCAACGTTGGCGACGGCCATGCGGGCCAGGGCAACGGCGAGGTCGACGTCACCGCCATGGAGACGTCCCTGGTCGGGACCTTCCAATTCATCCTGCACAAGGGCGAGCGCCTGCCCTACCCGCGCGCCGAAAGTCCGACCCACTTCATCGCCATGGGCTTCGACGACGATATCGCCGTCGCCACCCAGAAGGCGGTGCGCAACATGGTGGAGTTCCTGGTCACCCACAAAGGCTTGACCCGCGACGACGCCTACATGCTGGTCAGCGTCGCCGGCGACGTCGACATCACCGAGCTGGTCGACCGCAACAAGGGCGTTCACGTCATGATGCCCAAGGCCATCTTCGCCAAATAGCGGCTTGCCAGGGGCGCCCGGCGAGCGTCCCATTCCGCCACGAGCGACGGCGCAGGCAAACTGCGCCGGCACGCCGCCGGAGGAGTTTGCACGATGGACGGATCCGTCGACCTGAAGCGCGAGGCCCAGGCCCGCGCCTACGCCGAGCCCCTGGAGACGCTGAACCCGGCCCAGCCGGAGCTCTTCGCCACCGACGCCATGTGGCCCTATTTCGACCGGCTGCGCGCTGAAGCGCCGGTGCACTATACGCCCGACAGCGACTACGGGCCCTTCTGGTCGGTGACGCGCTACAACGACATCATGGCCGTCGACACCAACCATCAGGTGTTCTCCTCGGCCGACGGCATCACCCTGCAGAGCCTGGAATCCAAGGCCGAGATGGCCAAGCGCCCGACGCGCTCCAGCTTCATCTCCATGGATCCGCCCAAGCACGACGTGCAGCGGCGTACGGTGAGCCCGGTCGTCGCGCCCTCGAATCTGCAGAACATGGCCCCGACCATCCGCGACCGGGCCGGCGTGATCCTCGATGCGCTGCCGATCGGCGAAACCTTCGACTGGGTGGACCTGGTCTCGAAGGAGCTGACGGCCATGACCCTGGCCACCCTCTTCGACTTCCCCTTCGAGGAGCGGCGCAAGCTCACCTACTGGTCCGACATGATGACCAATGCGCCGGGCTTCGGGCCGGTGAAGAGCTGGGACCACAAGCGCGAGGAGTTGGACGTCTGTTTCTCGTCCTTCCGCGAACTGTGGAACGAGCGCATCGCGGTCCCGCCGAAGTTCGACCTGATCTCAATGCTGGCCCATGGTGAGGCCACACGCGACATGGACGTCCACGAGTTCAACGGCAACCTGGGCCTGCTGATCATCGGTGGCAACGACACGACGCGGAACACCATTTCCGGATCGGTCTATGCCCTGAACAAGCACCCGGAGCAGTACGACAAGCTGCGCGCCGATCCGTCGCTGATCCCGTCCATGGTCTCGGAGACCATCCGCTGGCAGACCCCGCTGGCGCACATGCGGCGCACCGCCACCCAGGACTTCGAGCTCGGGGGTAAGACGATCCGCGAGGGCGACCTGGTGGCCATGTGGTACGTCTCGGGCAACCGCGACGACAGCGTCATCGTCGATCCCAACGCCTACATCATCGACCGTGAGCGGCCGCGCACTCACCTGTCGTTCGGCTTCGGCATCCACCGCTGCGTCGGCAACCGGCTGGCCGAGCTGCAGCTGACCATCATCTGGGAAGAGATCCTGCGCCGGTTCCCGGAGATCGAGCTTGTCGAGGAGCCGCAGCGCACCCATTCGGTGTTCGTGAAGGGCTACGAGACCCTGCCGGTGCGCATCCCGCGGCGAGCCTGAAGCTTTGGGCCTAGCGGGGCGCCGGAACCGCCTCGAACTTGAAGGCCAGGTAGCGGAAGGTCCCGCCCTTGGGCGTCACCTGATGCGGCGCGCCGGCCGGGATCCACAGGATGTCGCCGGGCGCGAGCTGGTAGTCGTGGCCCCCGGTGATCGTCCCGCCGCGGAACTCGCCGGGCGCGGTTTCGTGGTTGCCTGCGACGGACCCGCCGACGCGAACGGTCGCGTGACCCGCCTGGACGACGAACTGGTCGTTCAGGTGAGTGTGAAGTTCCACCTGACCCGGCACATCGCGGCGCGCGGCCAGCAGGGTCGTGCCAGCGCCGGTCGGCGCGTTGACGGTAGCCAGACCATCCTTCGGATGGGCGGTGAGCGCCTTGATCTGAGCGGCGGAGGCGTAGACGCCCTGGCCGGCGGGCTGCGCCGTGGCGGCGCCGGCCAGGAGGGATGTGGCAAGGATGAGGGCTCGGATCATGGGACGCTCCGGATGATGTCGTCCCGAGCATAGTCGAGACGTAAGCGTCCGGTCATAACCCGCTCGACGTTTCGGGCCGATAGGTCAGCGCCACCAGCCGCCGCTTCTCCTCAGGGCTCCAGCGACGTCGACACTTC
>NZ_SSMZ01000236.1 GCF_004799395.1 Phenylobacterium sp. | reverse complement strand
GGGCAGTCCGGCCCGCAGCCGCCGGTAGCTCGCGTAGACCCCGGCGAAGATGGTGACGTTCATGGCCGCTACCGCCAGGAGGAACAGCGCCGAGACGATGGTGCTGACGATCCCGCCCAACCCTTGCAGGGCCCGGAAGGCGCCTAGCAGGTTGGCGGCGCCAGCGACCGCCATGGTGACCAGCATCACCACGGAAGCGTGGCCGATGGCGAAGAAGAAACCCACGCCGACGGGCCTCTGTCCGGATTGCATCAGCTTGCGGGTGACGTTGTCGATCGCAGCGATGTGGTCGGCGTCGACCGCATGCCGCAGGCCGAGGCCATAGGTGACCAGGGCCACGCCCAGCAGCACGGGACGGTCGCGGAAGCTGGCGATCGCCCAGCCCCAGGCGCCGAGATTCAGCGCGGCCAGGATGCCGTAGGTGAGCGCAAGGCGCCGACGGAACGGACCGTCCTGCCGGGCGAGCCAGCGCCCCACGAGGGTCCGGCCTTGCGGCGCGCCGGCCGCGCCATCCCCAGACGCAACCGCAGACATCAGCCCTTTCCGCCGGCGACGCTGGACCCGGCCTGCGCGACAAGGCGCGCCTGGAGCCGCGCCATGGCCTCCACGGCCGGCTGGGATCCCTCGCCGAGGTGGTGCCGCGTGGCGATCCACGCCGGATCGTTGAACGCGATCCAGGCGACCGCCTCGCTGTCCTGCCAGACGAGGGCCTTCAAGGGCAGGTCGATCCCCACGGTCGGATGGCTGGCCATCAGCGGCGTCCCGGCGTGAGGATTCCCGAACAGCAGCAGGTCGAGCGGTGGGAGGCTGGCGCCGGCGCTTCGGGCCGCGGCCGCCTGGTCGATGTGGGCGAAGAGGGTCAGGCCCGCCTCGGCGATGGCGTCTTTGAGCCGGTCCACGGTCTCCTTCGCGCTGAAGCGGCTGCAGATGACCTTCAAGCCTTCAACCGGCATGGCGCTCGGTTCCTGGTTGGGCAATGAGGGCCGCGGCCAGGAGGGCGAGCGCCAGCCCCACCGCCTCGGCCGCGAGATGCGCCCCGGCGACGGCGGGCGACGGCGCGAGGCCGGCGGCCAGCGCCGCGGCGGTGATGGCCGGATTGGCGGCCGGCGCGGCGGGAAGCCCCACCACCGTCATCATCACCCAGCCGCCCACCGCGAAGGGACCGACGCCGGCCGGCCGCATCCGGGGCGCGCCCAGCACCAGCGTCATCAGCCCGGCCGTGGCGAAGAGCTCGGCGGCGAGCAGTGCGGTCCAGTCCAGTGGCTCCGCCGACGCCGCGGCGACCGGACCGAAGGCCAGGACCGCCAGGCGGGCGGCGAGCACGGCGCCGGCGACCTGCGCCCCGACGTAGGCGGCCAGGCACGCGCCGTTGCGGCGTCCGGTCATCCACTGCGACAGGCTGATCAGGGGGTTGTAGTGGCCGCCCGAGACCTGGCCGAAGACCAGGATCAAGGCCGTCAGCGCCGGACCGATCGCCAGGCCGCGCGCGGCCGGCGCCGCGGCGGCTGTGCCCGACTGCGCCAGGCCGGACGCCATCACCGTGAACACCAGCAGGAAGGTCCCGATCGCCTCTGCGCCGGCGCGCTGGGCGAGCGACAGGCTGGGGTCGGCCTCGAAGAAGCAGGTCCCGTCCCGACGCGGACCCTGAGCGGTCACGATTCAGCGCTAGGCGCCGGCTCGGCGAAGCGCGCCGCAACTTCGTCCATCTTCCGCGCCAGGTCCGACGGATGGAGGATCTGCTTCTGATAGAGCAGGTTCGCGAAGCAGACGATCCAGCGCTCGTAGTAGGTCAGCTTCCCGACCATCTCGCTGCCCAGGGACTCGACCCCGCGGCGCTTCTCCTCGGTGTTGATGATCTTGTGGAAATCGAGGACGTCGGCGAGCGCGTGGCAGCGTTTCTCCCACGGCGCCATCTCGTGGTCGCTCCAGACGATGGGATCGGAAGAGGTCCCGCCGATGTCGTTGGGCAGGCGCTTGGTCAGCTGCTCGGTGTCGGTCATTGGCGCGGGGCTCCGGGGGGATCGATCACGGCCACGCCGATCATGGTGTCGCGGGTGACCAGGTTCGCGAGCTCGCTCTCGGAGAACTGCTCCGTGCCGGCCGGCCGGCGGGGCAGGACGAGGTAGCGGACGATGGCGGTGGAATCGCTGACCCGAACCTCCACGTCGTCCGGGATCTGCGCCCCGAATTCGGCGAGCACCGCGCGCGGCTCGGAGATCGCCCGGGCGCGGTAGGGCTTCAGCTTGTACCAGTCCGGCGGCAGCCCCAGCACCGGGCGCGGGTAGCAGGAGCAGAGGGTGCAGACGATCAGGTTGTGCACCCGCTCGGTGTTCTCGAGCACGATCAGCTGGGTATCGTCATAGAAGGAAATGCCGAGCTCCTCGCAGCCCACCCGACCGTCGGCGAGCAGGCGGCGCTTGAAGTCCGGGTCCATCCACGCGCGGGCGACCGCCTTGGCGCCCAGGGCGGGGGTGCGCGAATCCAGCACATCGATCTGGCGGCAGATCTCGCCGGCCTCGAACAGGCCCCGCTCGACCAGGAGCTCGGTCACGGCGGCGGTCATGAGGTCGTAGTAGCCGGGCCCGCCGTCCTGGGTGATCTCCGCATGCGGATGATTGTGGTCGTGTGAGTGGTCGTGGACGGCGGACATCAGGCCCTCTCCAGCCAGGTTTGGAAGACTTCGATAAGCAGCTGATCGGTGGCGCCGCCCACGTAACCGGGCCAGACCTCGGCCATCGGAAAGGCCACCCTGTAATAGTGGCCTTTGGAGCCGGCGTTGCGGCCGTAGCCCTCTTCCTCGTTGTCCACCGCCATCGGGCGGATCACCGCGACGACGTCGCCGGTCTTGCCGCGCAGGTAGCGGGGCACACGGTAGTGGCCGATGGGCGAGCGCGTCATGACGCGCACGGTGTCGCCGGGCTCGAAGCCGGGCGCCTCTCCGGTCGCCAGGACGACGTCGCCGCGCAGGTCGAGGGGCGCGAGGACTTGGCCGGTCATGATGCGGTCTCCAAGGCGCTGGCGACGATCTGGTCGCAAAGCAGGGAGAGCTCGGCGCCCAGCGCCTTCAGCTCGCGGTTCCGGTAGCGCTCGAAGGCCCTGACAGGATCGAACCAGCGCAACGCGATGCCGGTGTCCTCGGTGAGCACCGCGAATTTCAAGGGGACTTCCAGGACCGCCGCCGGGTCCGCATCGAGGAGGCGCTTCATGTAGCGCGGGTGGAAGAAGAGCAGTTGGCGCGCCGGTCCGATCTCGATGTTGGCCTGGCGGAGCAGGGTCTGCGGGTTGATCTCGTGCAGCACCCAGACATCCGCTGCGACGATTGCGGCCTTCAGGGCGTCCACGACCGTCTCCAGCGACGCAGACGTCCCGCGGACCTGCTGGAAGATCGGCTCGCTGGAGACAGTCATGGGGCCACCCGTCGCGTCAGCGTGGGAGTCGCGCGGCGATGCCCGCGGCCGCGCGCCGGGACGCCGAGGCGCAGTCGGGCGGGGTCGAGGGCGGAACGACCCGCAGGAGCCCGGCGCCGGGTTGGGGGAGTGAGCGTCGGGCTTGTCATGGGGACCTCTCGGTGACGCCATCACGGTAGATGGACCCCCGCGGCCGGTATTCGAGGCGCGCACGCCGGCTTTCCGCTTCGAACGGCGTCGGCTGGCAATATGCCTGGCCCGGCGTGACGCGGGCGGCGACGGGTCCTAGAGCGTCAGCCGAGATCGCCCTGGGAGCCACGCGCCATGACCCGCCAACCCGACATGAAGGCCCTGGTCGTCGACCGCCCGGACGGGCCCTTCGAGCTGGTCGATCGGCCGCGCCCGAGCCCAGGCGACGGCGAGGTGCTGGTCCGGGTCGCGGCCAGCGGGGTCAATCCGCTCGACACCAAGATCCGGGCCGGCGCGGCGGCGCATGCGCGCCACACCCTGCCGGCAATCCTCGGGCTGGATCTCGCCGGCGTGGTCGAGGCCGTCGGCGCCGACGTCGAGGGCTTCCACCCGGGCGACGAGGTCTATGGCATGACCGGTGGGGTGGGCGGCGTGGCGGGCTCGCTCGCCGAATACGCCGTGGTCGACGCCGACCTTCTCGCCCGCAAGCCGTCCAACCTCTCCATGCGTGAAGCCGCGGCTCTCCCCCTCGTGGTGATCACGGCGTGGGAAGGGCTGGTGGATCGCGCCAATGTCCAGGCCGGACAGACCGTGCTCGTACAGGCGGGCGCGGGCGGCGTGGGCCACGTGGCCGTGCAAATCGCCAAGGCCTTTGGGGCGGACGTCTTCGCTACCTACCGTGGCCAGCGCGCCGACTTTCTCCGGTCTCTCGGGGCGACACCGATCGACATCGAGGCGATGACCGTCGAGGCCTATGTCGCGGAGCATACCGCCGGCCGCGGCTTCGACCTGGTCTACGACACCCTCGGCGGGCCGATCCTCGATGCGTCCTTCGCCGCGGCGCGCAAGTTCGGCCACGTGGTCAGCTGCCTGGGCTGGGGCAATCACGCGCTCGCGCCGCTGTCGTTCAAGGGCGGCACCTATTCGGGCGTCTTCACCCTCCTGCCTTTGCTGACCGGCGAGGGCCGTGCGCGGCACGGCGCGATACTGGCGGAAGCGGCGCGCCTCGTGGAGGCGGGCAAGCTGGCGCCGCGGCTCGATCCCCGGGCGTTTGACCTCGCCACCGCCGGCGACGCCCACGCGGCGATCTCCGAGGGCAACGCGGACGGCAAGGTGGTCGTCTCGATCCGTTGACGGCTGGGGGTCGACGGACCGACTAGCGTGTCGGTGCGTCCGCGATCTGAACCTGGACCACCGGACCGGCATTGTCCGGCGTTCCCTCCGCGATCACCAGGTAGCGCCGCGGCGCCGTTGCGTCGCCACGGACAAGCTGGCGGATGGGTCCCGTGGCGTCGACGATCGCTGCGCCGGCCGGATTGGTGGTGAAGGCCGCGAGGGGCTGGAGAGCGCCCGTTCCGTTCGGGTGTTCCGCGAGGGCCAGGACGTAGGGCGTCTCCGGCACGAGCCCGGTCGCGGCCGCCTGGAGGATCTGCACAAGCCCCTGGTCGAAGAGGCTTACGCTGGTGGGCGTTGAGGCGGCGGCGCCAACTGGAGCGAGGGTCACGTGGGCGACCTGGCCCGCTAGGCCGAGCGGCTGCAGGTTCTGGCGCCCGTCACCGTCGGGCACCGCGTTCGGGACGTAGGCGATCCCCTGCGACGCCTGGCCGGTCGGCACCTTGGCGATCACCGTGTTGGTCAAGGTATCGATCGCGACCATCGCGTCGCCGTTCTCGAGGCCAGTGTAGATCCGCTTGCCGTCGCCCGAGGGCCAGATGCCGTGCGGCAGCGCGCCCACTGGGATAGTGGCGACCAGGCTGAAGTCGTCGCGGCGATAAACCTGCACC
>NZ_SSMZ01000235.1 GCF_004799395.1 Phenylobacterium sp. | reverse complement strand
ACCAACATCGGGCTGGAAGGCCACTCCATGGGCGGAGTGCCGATCACCGCCGCCGCCGCCGCCCAGCCGGACGGCTACAAGGCCATCGTCTTCGAGGGCTCGACGCCCGGTTTCCTGGGGACGAAAGGGCCGGCCAAGCTCAACGACCTGGCGGTGGTCTATGGCCAGTTCGACGAGTTCGCGCCGCTGATGTGGGGCGTGCCAAAGGGCTCGTTGGTCCCGACCTCGAAGAAGCTCGCCAAGGTGTTCGGCCAGCCCTCACCCATCCTGGCGGGCAAGATCTATGGCGCGATCGGCGACGGCAGCGCCCGCCTGCTGGAAAACCCGCCGGTCACCCACCCGTGGGAGCACTTCAGCCGCGCCGGCGTCGGCGACGCCGTCAACTGGTTCCAGCAGACCCTGCAGGGGGAAGCCAATCCCCTGCCGCCAGGAGACCAGATCTGGCTGTGGAAGGACGTGGGCACCGGCGTCGGCTTCGTCGGCTTCGTCCTGCTGCTGATCGGGACCTTCGAGGTGCTGCTGATGGTCCCGCTGTTCGCCAGCCTGAACCAGGCGCCGACCCCGGCGGCCGAGCGCAGGGGCGGCAAGTGGTGGCTGGCCTTCGTGCTGACCGCCGCGGTCCCGGCGCTGACCTTCTATCCGTTCATGAAGTTCGGGAACCTGTTCTTCCCGATGCAGCTCTTCCCGCAGTCGATCCAGAACCAGCTCATTGTCTGGGCGCTGGCCAATGCGCTGATCACGCTGGCGCTCAGCTTCGTGCTGCGCGGCGGCAAGCCCAGCTTCAGCAACGACTGGCTGAAGTCGGCGGCGATCGCAGCAGCCACCATCGCAGTGGGCTACCTGTCGCTGGTCGCGGTCAATGCGGTGTTCAAGGTCGACTACCGCTTCTGGGTCCTGGGCCTGCATCCGCTGGACGCCCGCCACGCCCTCATCGCGATCCCGTACTTCATCCTGTGGGCGGTGTTCTTTCTGGTGGCGCTCCGGGCGCTGGCGGCGAACCTGGCGGTGAAGGGCGAGGGCTTCTACGTCCAGGTGGGCGGCTGGAAGATCGCCATGGCCCTGGGCTTCGTGGTCCTGCTGGCGGTGGAATATGCGACGCTCTTCCAGACCGGCTTCCTGTTCACGCGGACCGAGCCCCTGAACACTATCGTGGCGATCCAGTTCGTGCCGCTGCTGGCGGTGGTGGGCGCCATCGCGGCGATCACCTACCGGCGGACCAACTCCTATGTGCCCGGCGCTCTGATCTGCGCCCTGCTCTTGAGCTGGTACGTGACCGCCGGCACCGCGACCCACTGGTATCCGGGCTTCAAGCCGCCGACGCCGGGGGCCGCCCAATCTTCCGCCAAGGGGGCGCGCTGAGAACCGCCATCGGCTAGAGCGCTCGGATGGACGAGACCGGACCCGCCCGCAACACCTGGGCGGACCTGCTGGCCGACGGGCGGCTGCCACGGTTCGCGCTGATCTGCCTTGGCGTGTGGCTGAACGCCGCCGACGGCCTGGTCACCGCGACCATCATGCCCAGCGTCGGCGCCCAATTGGGCGGCTACGCCTATTTCAGCTGGGCCACGGCCGGGTTCCTGGTCGGCGCGATCCTGGCCGGCGCCAGCGCCGGACGCGTCTCAGAGATCTTCGGCCTGCGCCGGGCCACCGCCGTCGCCGGCGTGATCATGACCGCGGGCTGCGTGGTCAGCGCGCTGGCGCCCGACGTGGCGACGTTCCTGATCGGCCGGCTGATCCAGGGCCTCGGTTCGGGCTGGATCTCTGGCTTCGCCATGGTGGCCATCGCGCTGATGTTCCCCGAGCGGCATCTGGCGCGTGTGTTCGCCAGCGTCACCTTCATCTGGGGGATCGCCACGGTGCTGGGGCCGCTGTTCGGCGGGGCGGTGCTGGAGGCCGGGACCTGGCGCGACGTCTTCTGGCTGTTCGCCCTGCAGGCGGCGGTGTTCAGCGCCGCGGCGCCCTTGCTGCTGCGCGGCGCGGCCAAGGCCGGCGGCGGGCCGGGCGTCCCGTGGCTGCAGCTGGCTGTCCTGGGCGTCGGCGTCGCGGCCATCGCCGTCGCCGACGTGGTGAAGGCGCCGGCGCTGGCGGTCGGGCTGGTCCTGGCGGGCCTGGCGGTGCTGACCCTGGTGATCTGGATCGACCATCGGGCGAAGGTGCGGCTCTTGCCGCATCGCGCCGGAGACCTGCGCACCGTCTGCGGCTCCGGCTACTTCGCCATGTTCGCCCTGACAGCGGCCACCATGGGCTTCGCCATCTACGCCCCGCCGCTGCTGCAGGCCCTGCGCGGCTTCTCGCCGCTCTGGGCCGGCTACGCCATCGGCTCGGAGTCGGCGGCCTGGACCCTGGCCGCCATGCTGGTGGCCGGCGCGACGGGGCTCTGGGACGGGCGCTGGATCCGAATCGGGACCCTGCTGCTGATCGCCAGCCTGGCGGTGCTGGCCTGGACCCTCGCCGACGGGGCCTTCGCCTGGGTGCTGGTCGGGGGCGCGCTGATGGGTGCGGCCTTCGGCTTCTCCTGGTCATTCATGAGCCGCCGCCTGCTGGCCGCGCTCTCCGACGACGACCGCGCCATCGGCTCCTCGGCGATCACCGCTGTGCGGCAGACCGGAGCCGCGGCCGGCGCGGCGATCAGCGGGGTGGCGGCGAACCTGGCCGGCTTCACCGGCGGGATCACAGCGCACAACGGCGGGTCGATCTCGTTCTGGGTGTTCGCTTCGGTGATCCCGCTGGCGGCGGCCGGGACCTGGGCGGCGTTCCGACTGACCGGTACTGCGGAAACCGCCTAGAGCTGATCCAGCCCATAGGCCGCGTGCAGGGCGCGCACAGCGAGCTCGGTGTAGGCCGCGTCGATCAGCACGCTGATCTTGATCTCGGAGGTGGAGATCACCTGGATGTTGACGCCCTTCTCGGCCAGGGCGGCGAACATGGTCTTGGCGACGCCGGTGTGGCTCCTCATGCCGACCCCGATCACCGAGACCTTGGCGACCTCGTCGTTCACCGCCACGTCGTCGAAGCCGATCTGCGGTTGGGCGGCGCGGACGATCTCCACGGCGCGGCCCGCGTCGCGCTTGCCGACCGTGAACTCCATGTTGGCGGTGTCGGCGGTGCGCGCGTGGCTCTGGACGATCATGTCGACGTTGACGTTGGCGTCGGCCAGCGCGCCGAAGATGGTCGAGGACACCCCCGGGTGGTCGGGCAGGCCGAAGAGGCTGATCTTCGCCTCATCGCGGCTGTAGGCCACGCCGCTCACGATCCGCTTTTCCATGATCTCTTCCTCGTCGCACACGATGGTGCCCTGGCCGGGGGCTTCGCCCGGCTCCACGAAACTCGACAGCACCCGCACCGGCACGTTCTGGGCCATGGCCAGCTCGACCGAGCGGGTCTGCAGCACCTTGGCGCCGAGTGAGGCCATCTCCAGCATCTCCTCATAGGAGATCTTGGCCAGGCGCCGGGCCTTGGATTCGATGCGCGGGTCGGTGGTGTAGACCCCGTCCACGTCGGTGTAGATGTCGCAGCGGATCGCCTTCACGGCGGCGGCGATGGCGACCGCGCTGGTGTCCGAGCCGCCGCGGCCGAGCGTGGCGATGCGCCCGTCGCGGGTGACGCCCTGGAAGCCCGCGATGACGGCCACTTCGCCTGAGTCCATGGCCGCGATGAGCTTGTCGGGCTCGACGTCGTCGATCCGCGCGCGCCCATGGGCCTCGTCGGCGATGATCGGGATTTGCCAGCCCATCCAGGAGCGCGCCGGCACGCCCATGTTGCGCAGCGTCATGGCCAAGAGCCCCGCGGTCACCTGCTCGCCGGAGGCCACCACCACGTCATATTCGTCGTCGGATGGCGTCAGGCCCTGGGCGGCGGCGCCTGAGCCGTCGGTCCACGCGACCAGCTCGTTGGTCTTGCCGGCCATGGCCGAGACCACGACCGCCACACGATGGCCCGCCGCGCGCTCGGCGTTGACCAGCCGCGCGACCCGGCGGATGCGCTCGAGGTCGGCCACCGAGGTGCCGCCGAATTTCATCACCAGCCGGGACACTTCGCGCCGGACCCCCGTCAACAAGAGGGCGCCGTTCTAGCGACGACGATCCGATGCCGCAATGCAGTGATCCTCCCACAAGGGCGCAGGGCGCTCTTCGCTTCACCTCCGATGACGGCTAGATAGTCAGTGATGACCATCCACACCTCTATCGATCCCGCCGAGGTCGAGCGGTTCTCTCGGATCGCCGCCGAGTGGTGGGACCCGAAGGGCAAGTTCGCGCCCCTTCACAAGTTCAACCCCACGCGTCTGGCATTCATCCGCGACCAGGCGCTCCACCGGTTCAGCCGTGACGAACGCGCGCGCCGGCCGTTCGAGGGGCTGCGGCTGCTGGACATCGGCTGCGGCGGCGGCCTGCTCTCCGAGCCCATGACCCGCCTGGGCTTTGCGGTCACCGGCGTCGACGCCTCGGAGCGCAACATCGGCACGGCGAGCGCCCATGCCGCCGAGCAGGGGCTTTCCATCGACTACCGCTGTTCGACCGCCGAGGCCTTGCTGGCGGCCGGGGAGACCTTCGACGTGATCCTCAACATGGAGGTGATCGAGCACGTGGCCGACCCGGCCCAGTTCCTGCGCGACTGCGGAGCCATGCTGGCGCCCGGCGGGCTGATGATCGTCGCGACCCTCAACCGCACCTTGAAAGCCTTCGCACTCGCCAAGGTGGGCGCGGAATATGTGCTGCGCTGGCTGCCGGCCGGCACCCACGACTGGTCGAAGTTCCTGAAGCCCGAGGAGCTGCGCGGATTCCTGGACGGCGAATCGCTGGCGGTGGACGGTCCCTATGGCGTGGTCTTCGACCCGCTCACCGGCCGCTGGAGCCAGAGCCACGACGCCGAGGTGAACTACATGATGACCGTCGTCCGCGCGTTTGCCCGAGGCGACGGGGGCCCAAGTCCCGTCACAGTGGCGGCCCAGGGTTAGCCGATGCCTTCGTTCCGCGTGTTGGGGCACGCTTTCCGAGCCTGGCGGCGCAATCTCACGTGGCGCAAGCACGAGCCAGAGACCCCTTACATCGCCGATCTGCTGTCCGGCGCGCCGGTGTGCCTGCACGTGGGCGCCAGCGACGGCAGGCATTCCTATGTGATGACCCAGGTGGCGCCCAAGGCGACCATCTACGCCTTCGAGCCCGCGGCCTTCTCCTTCGCGGTGCTGAAGCTGACCGTCGCCTGGCACGGCATCGGCAGGCAGGTGACGCCGGTCAACGCCGCGGTGGGCGACAAGCCAGGCGAGATGGTGCTGGTGACGCCGCGCAAGATCACCGGGCGGATGGGCCGCGCCTACGCCTTCGTCGCCGAGGCGGCCCCCGACGGCAAGGTCCGGCCCGACCTGCAGGACACCGGTCTGGAGACCGAGCCGGCGCAGGTGGTCACCATCGACGGCTTCTGCGAGGAACGCGGGATCGGCGAGGTCGACTTCATCCGCATGGACATAGAGGGCGCCGAGCTGATCGCGCTGTCTGGCGCACGCGGCGTCATCGACCGTGACCGACCCCACGTGATGCTGGAGATCCACCCCCTGATGCTGGCCGCCCGCTTCGGTGGCACGGCCGAGCAGGTGGTGGCCTTCTTCCGGGGCCGCGGCTACCGCATGTTCGCCCTCAACGGCGACCGCCTGGAGGAGCGCTTCGACGCCGCCAGCAACCAGCCCTGGAAGGACTACTTCTTCATCCACCCGGCGCGGGCGGCGCGGTTGCCGGACGGGGTTTTCAAGGCGCGGATGGCGGCTTAGGCGGCGGTTCGCCTTGGCGGCAGGCGCGGAATTGGCCCCCGAGCCAGGAGCAGACATTCCCAGGGGTCCGCGCGCCGGCCGGATTTACGGCGCCGTCAGATCGGGCGTGTCGGCAGTTTCCAGCCGGATTGCCCCATCACCAGGCAAGTGACCGCTATTCATGGCCGCCAAGGCCCGCGTCCATTGCGCCGGCCGGTGCAGAACTCGTAGCAATCCGACCCAGTGAGCGGCGCGCCGGCGGCCGCGCGCGAGCGGCCGCCGTTGGCCGGATACCGAACTCGGGAAATATGCATGATCAAGAAATGGCTTGCCATGGGGGCGCTGTGCGCCTCGCTCATCGCGACAGCCGCGGATGCCCGCGTGGTGCGTCTGGAGATCCTGCGGCGCGAACCGATCCTCAGCGGCAAGACGTTCGGCGCCGCGGGTTCCTACGAGAAGCTAGTGGGCAAGGTGCATTTCGCGCTCGACCCCAAGCTTGCCATCAACAAGTCCATCGTAGACCTGGACCTGGCGCCCAAGAATGCGCAAGGCGAAGTGGAATTCACCGCGGACTTCTTCATGCTGAAGCCGGCGGACCCCAAAAAGGGCAATCACCGCCTCTTCTATGAAGTGGGCAATCGCGGCAACAAATCCATGCTGCGCTATTTCCAGAAAGCCACGAGCAGCGCGGACCCGACGAACGCCCAGCAAATCGGCGACGGCGCCTTGATGAACCAGGGCTGGACCCTGCTCTGGATGGGCTGGCAATGGGACGTGCCTCCGGGGCAGATGCGCATGGACATGCCCATCGCCGCCGATCACGGGAAGAAGATCACCGGGCTGGTCAGGGCCGATTTCGTCCCCGACGATCATTCGCCCACCCAGTCGCTGGCCGACCGAAATCATCTCACCTATCCCATCGACGACGAGAACAGCGCCGACAATGTGATGACGGTGAGGGACAATCCCACCGACGTGCCGCAGGTGATCCCGCGCGCCAAATGGCATTTCGTGAACGGCGACGCGGTTTCGCTGGATGGCGGCTTCCAGCTGGGCCGCATCTATGACGTGGTCTATCGCGCCAAGGATCCCCGCGTGACGGGGACGGGGCTGTCGGGCACGCGCGACGTGATCAGCTTCCTCAAGCATGACCAGAGCACGGCCAATCCCATGCCAGGCATCACCTATGCCCTTGGCTGGGGCGTGTCGCAGTCGGGCCGTGTGCTGCGCCAGTTCCTCTACGAAGGCTTCAACGAGGACGAAGAACACCGCATCGTCTTTGACGGCGTGATCGACGAAGTGGGCGGCGCGGGGAGAGGCTCGTTCAATTACCGTTTCGGCCAGGCTTCGCGCGACGCCGAGGAGTTCTTCGACTTCTTCTATCCGGTGGACATGTTCCCCTTCACCGATAGCGTCGAGACCGACCCCGTCACGGGCGAGGTGGGCTCGCTTCTGGGCAATGCCGAGGCGCACCATGTGCGGCCCAAGCTGTTCCACATCTTCTCCAACTCGGAATATTTCAACCGCGCCGGCTCGCTGATCCATACCGACGTCACCGGCAGGCATGACATCGCGCCCCCGCCCGATACGCGGATCTATTTCGTCTCGTCGGGGCCGCATGCCTTTGGGCCCTTCCCGCCGGTGAAGGCGCAAGGTGCGGCGGCCTTCAACAATCCGGTGAGCCGCAATCCCATCGTGCGCGCGCTGTTGAAGGACATGGACGATTGGGTGACCAAGGGCGTCGCGCCGCCAGACAGCCGCATCCCGCATATCGCCGACGGCACTTTGGTCCCGACATCAAAGGCGGGCTGGCCCAAGATTCCGGGGGTGCCGTTCCCGACGCCGAACATCAAGACCTACCGGCTGGATTTCGGACCGGAATGGAGCAAGGGCATCGTGCTGAACGAGCCGCCCAAGGTGGGCCAGATCTATGTCGGACTGGTGCCGGCGGTGGATGAAGCCGGCAACAGCCGCGCCGGCATCCGCCTGCCCGCGATCGCGGCGCCGGTGGGCACCTATGGGGGGTGGAATTTCCGCTCGCCCGCGATCGGACGGCCCGACCAGCTGTTCGGCGAGATGGGCTCATTCCATCCCATGCCGCGCACCAAGGAAGAGCGGCTGAAGAGCGGCGATTCAAGGCTCTCCATCGCCGAGCGCTACAAGAGCCGCGACGAGTACGTCGCCAAGGTGACGGCGGCGGCGAAGCAGTTGGTCAAGGACCGCTTTCTGCTTCCCGAGGACCTGAATGAGCCGATCGACCAGGCGGTGGCGATCTATGACTGGGCGGTCAACCCCGCCCCTCAACACAAGGGTGTCGAGAACGGGAGATAGCGGTCGGCTGTCGCCGACGTCCGCGCCATCGGCGCCGCGGTCACTTGGCTGATCGGCCGGGCTTGGGTCGCCGCCGCCAAAAAAGAAGGACGCGTGGGGACGCGCCCTTCAGGTGTCCGTGTCGATCGGCGTGGGCCGATCGGCAGCGGGGAGATGTTGTCGTCGGCGCAGCCTTACGGCCGCGGCCGCGACCGGCATTCGATTTCCCGCTCTGAGGGGCGGACGTAGGGGTCCAGGCAGAGGGCCTCGCCCCGCAACAGCACAGTCCACCCGGTCTCGTAGTGATCTCCTTCCCTGGCGAGCGGATAGGCCAGGGCCGCGCCGACGCCGCCCAGCGCCAGCCCGAGGGCAAGTCCGATGCCGAACCGGTTCATCCGCCGTCCCTGGAGCCATCGCGCGTGCGCACCTCCAATGCCTCAGTCGTCCCAGCGCCCGACGCCGACGACGCCTTCGGGCCCGCTGCGATAGGTGATCAGTCCGGTGAGGCCGTTGTGCCCGCCCTCCAGCGCCCCGGTCAGGGAACCCCAGCAGTTGGACCCCGAACCACCTGGAGGCGCACTGGGCCTACGGCCACCAGCTCGGCACGCTCGGCCGGGTGCTCGAGCACCTGCAGCACGCCCGCGCCATCGTGCGGCTCGATCCGGAGACGGTGTGGCGCCTGCTCGACATGCCGCGCGCCCTCTACCAGCTAGGCGACCATGCCGGGACCATGGCGCTCTACGGGAGCCTGCTGGCGGCCAATCCCGACAACCTGTTCCTGCTGCGCGAACTCCATTTCACCCGCCTGATCGAATCCGACGCGCCGGCGTTGGCCGCGCGCATCCGCCAGGTGCGCGACGACATCTGGAAGGGCGCGCCGCCCAAGGCGGTCGCAGCCCTGCTCACCCGCGCGGGCGCCGGGCTCGAGGCGTTGCAGGGGCGGCCGGCGGCGCTGATCGCCCTGGTCGACAAGGACGTCGCGGCCTACGACCTGGGCGCGGGCCTGTTGGGCACCACCCAGGGCCGCGCCAGCGTCGACCTCGTGTTCATCTACGCCATGGAGTACGCCTGGGCCGGCGCCGAGGGCCCGGCTATCCAGATGCTGGACCGCGCGCTGGCCGGCCGCTCCGTCTACTGGCCGTCCTGCCTGCCCTTCGGCGTCGCGCATTTCCCTGCGGCCATGCGCGCTGACCCGCGCTACGCCGCGCTCTGGCGCACCGACCCTCAGCGCCAGGAGCTGCTCAGGCGCCGCCTCTGGTCGATCGAACACCGCCAGATGGCCGGCTACCTGCCCGATGGCCGACGCGTGACGCCCAAGATCCCCCCGGCGCCCCGGTCCGGCTCCGCCTGACGCCGGCCGGGACGTCTGGCAGCGCGGATCATGGCGACCTAGGGTGATCGAAAGACCTTGGGAAGAGACGCTCCATGCAGGCGTTGATGATGGACCGGGCGCTGACGTTGCCCTCGATCCTGGAATATGCGGCCCAGTATCATCCGGACCGCCAGGTGGTGGACCGCACGGTCGAGGGGCCAATCCACCGCTACGGCTATGCCGAGGCGTTGAAGCGTACGAAGCGGATGGCCAACGCCCTGATCGCCATGGGCGTGAAGCCGGGCGACCGGGTGGCGACCCTGGCCTGGTCGACGCACCGGCACTTCGAGCTCTATTTCGCGGTGACCGGGATCGGCGCAGTGCTGCACACTGTCAATCCGCGGCTGCACTCCGACCAGATCGTCTGGGTGGCGAACCACGCCGAGGACGCCTTCCTGTTCTTCGACTTGAGCTTCGCCGGCCAGGTGGCCGAGCTGAAGGACCGCATGCCGCTGGTGAAGCGGTTCGTGGCGATGACCGACGTCGCGCATTTGCCGGGCGACGCGCCCTGCGACGCCCTGGTCTACGAGGATCTGATCGCGGCGAATTCGCCGGCGTTCGACTGGCCGGAGATCGACGAGCGGCAGGCCTCGGGCCTCTGCTACACCTCCGGCACCACGGGCAATCCCAAGGGAGTGCTCTATTCGCACCGCTCGACGGTGCTGCACGCCATGGCGCTGGGCCTGCCGGACGCCTTCAACTTCTCGGCGCGCGACGTGGTGATGCCGTGCGCGCAGATGTACCACGCCAACGCCTGGTGCACGCCCTATGCGGCCCCGCTGGTGGGCGCGACCCTGGTGCTGCCGGGCAGGGCGCTCGATGGCGCCAGCATCGCTGAGCTGATCGCATCCGAGGGCGTGACCTTCCTGCTGGGCGTGCCGACCATCTGGGTGGGCGTGGCCGATCACCTGGACCAGACCGGCGGACGGCTGACCTCGGTTAAGACCATCGCCATCGGCGGCTCGGCGCCCACGGCGGCGCTGGTCAGCCGCATCGAGGACCGGCTGGGCGGCCAGGTGCGCCAGATCTGGGGGATGACCGAGACGTCTCCCCTGGGCGTCATCAACACGCCTCTGCCGGAGCATGCCGGGGAGGACACAGAGGTCAGCCAGCAACGCAAGCTCAAGCAGGGCCGCGGCCTCTGGGGGGTGGACCTGCGCATCGTAAGCGAAGACGGCGCCGAGCAGCCGCGCGACGGCAAGAGCGTCGGCCAGCTCCAGGTCCGGGGCCCGTGGGTCGCGAAGGCCTATTTCAAGCATGACGGCGTCGAGGTCTTCACCGACGACGGCTGGTTCGACACCGGCGACATCGCGACCCTGGACGAGGAGGGCTACCTGCGTCTCACCGACCGGGCCAAGGACGTGATCAAGTCGGGCGGGGAGTGGATCTCGACGCTGGATCTCGAGGACGCGGTCTGCTCGCACCCGGCGGTGGCCATGGCCGCGGCCGTGGGCGTGCCGCATCCCAAGTGGGACGAACGCCCGCTACTGCTGGTGACCTTGCGGCCCGGCCAGACGGCGGACCCGCAGGAGTTGAAAGCCCACGTGGCCGCCCGCGTGGCCAAGTGGTGGACGCCGGACGAGGTGCGGATCGTCGACGCCTTGCCGATCGGACCGACCGGCAAGGTGCTGAAGCGCGAATTGCGTGACCGTCTCGCCACAGAGCCTCACCTTACAGCGAGTTGAGATGAACGGCGCAGAACCAACCCTTTAAGCGGGCGTTCCGGATTCCTAGGTGAGAGTGCGTCACCTCAGGAGGCACCCATGATCGTGGCGCGTAAGAGACCAAAGGGTGTTTTGGCCATGGGCTGGGCATCGTTCGAGAGCGCCGTGCGCGGCCGCACCGAACACGCCCCCACCTCGGCCGACTATCCCGACACGGTGGTGCGCCGCACGAGCTTCATGGCCGGCGGGGGCCTCGGCTGGCGGATCTCCGCGCTGGAGACGCCGCGCGCCGCCCCGGCGCCCTGGAAGATCGTGGTGATCACCGGCGCGCCGTCCTGGGCCGAATACTGGGCCGAGACCCTGGCCGAGCTGCCGGCCGACCGCGAGATGATCGTCGTCGACCGTCCCGGCTATGGCGCGTCGGAACCGGCTGAGCCGGTCGCCGACATCCGGACGCAGGCCCTGGCGCTGGCGCCCCTTCTGACCACGGCGCGCGGGCAGAAGGTGATCTTGGTCGGCCAGAGCTACGGCGCGGCCATCGCTTCGCTGATGGCGGAGGCCAATCCGGGCAAGGTGGAGAGCCTGGTGCTGCTCTCCGGCTTCTTCGGCGAGACCGGACCGACCTCGCGCTGGCTGATCGACGTGGGCTCGAGGGCGCTGAACCTGATCCCGCGCGACCTGCGTCATGCGGTGATCGAGGCCTCCGGCCAGCGGCCGCAGCTCACCTATGCCAAGCGCGCGCTGAGCCGGCTCAATATCCCGATCCACATGATCCACGGCGACCGCGACGATTTCGCGCCCATCGAGGCGGCCGAGCGGCTGGCGGCGGAGACGGTGACCCGCCGGCCGATCGACTTCGTTCGCACGCCGGGCGCCAACCACTTCCTGAACGACGGTCCCGCCGAGCAGCTGATCGCGGCGCTGGAGGCCTGCATCCCGGCCCGCAAGCGCTGGACCTTCCGCTGGCCGACGCTGGCCGATTTCGGCGTGCCGCGCCTCCTGGGCGTTGGAGCGCCGAGCCAGACCGCCGGCGTCTAGCGGGAAAACAACCCGATCACGCCGGCGAAGCCGACCACCACCAGCCACGGCGGAAGCTTGGCGACCGCCAGGAAGACGTAGGCCCCTGCCGCCAGCGCCCAGTCGCTGGGGCGGCGCACCGCAGTCGTCAGCACCGGGTTCCACAGCGCCGCGGCCAGGACGCCGACCACCACCGCATTGACCCCGGCCAGAGCGCCGCGGGCGGCGGGCTGCGTCTTGAGGCGATCCCAGAAGGGCAGCACGCCGACGACGAGCAACAGGCTCGGCAGGAAGATGGCGCCCAGCGCCACCAGACCGCCGCGCCAGCCGCCGGGCGCGACCTGCTGGGCCGCGCCGACGAAGCCCGCGAAGCTGAACAGCGGGCCGGGTAGGGCCTGCACTGCGCCATAGCCGCCGAGGAAGGTCGACTGGTCCAGCCAGCCGCGGCCGACGATCTCGCCTTGCAGCAGGGGCAGCACCACATGGCCGCCGCCGAACACCAGCGCGCCGGCACGGTAGAAAACGCTGGCCAGGCCCAAGCTCGGACTGTCCAGCAGCGCGGCCAGGAAGGGCAGCATGCCGAGCAAAAGAATAAAGATCATCAGCGCGCCGACGGAGACCGCGGGCGGAACCGCTTGCGTCGCGGGATCGTCAGGTTCGCTCGCGGCAGGCTCGCGCAGCAGGGCGAAGCCGAAGAGGCCGCCGGCGATCAGCGCCAGGATCTGCGGGACCGGTCCGTGGGAGAGCAAAAGTCCCGCCGCCGCGCCGATGGCGATGCCGCCGCGGATCGGCCCGACGGCCAGCGTGCGCGCCATGGCCACCAGCGCATTCAAGACAACCGCCGCGGCGGCCAGCTGCAGGCCGTGCAGCACCCCGTCGCCCCAGCCGCCGGTCAGGTCCGGGGCCAGGTAGGCGAGCGCGATCATCGCCGCGCCTGCCGGAAGCGTGAAGCCGACCCAGGCGGCGATGAGGCCCAGGTAGCCGGCGCGGCGCAGGCCGATGGCCATGCCGAGCTGGCTGGACGCGGGACCCGGCAGGAACTGGGCGAGCGCCAGGAGGTCGGCGAAGGCGGCATCGGAGAGCCATGCGCGGCGCTCCACGAACTCGCGCCGGAAATAGCCGATGTGCGCCACCGGCCCGCCAAACGCGGTGAAGCCTTGGACCAGGAAGGCCTGGAAGACTTCCCTCGCCGGGGCGGCCCAGGCGCGGCTTGGCGGCGACGTTTCGTCCATCAACACCTGTCTTGCGGCTCCCGGGTCAGGCTGTCGATTCCTTATACGTCAGGTGAGGCGGGCTTTTGGGCGGGGTTGCGGCGAAAGCCCTTGGCCGCCCCATCTGATCGGCGATAAGGCTTTCCCGCGAAGGCCCGGTCCACGGGCTCCAAACCTAGGGAACCCGCCATGAAGGCCGCCGTGCTGCGCGAAGTGGGCCAACCGCTTCAGATCGAGCAAGTCCAGATCAACAAGCCCGGCCCGCACGAGGTGCTGATCCGCACCGCCGCCGCCGGCCTCTGCCACTCCGACCTGCACTTCATGCAAGGCTCCTATCCGCATCCGCTGCCCGCCGTTCTGGGCCACGAGAGCGCCGGTGTCGTGGAACAGGTCGGATCCGAAGTCCGCACCGTGAAGCCGGGCGATCACGTGATCACCTGCCTGTCGGCCTTCTGCGGCCACTGCGAGTTCTGCCTGACCGGCCACATGAGCCTGTGCGTCTCGCCCGAGACCAAGCGTGGCAAGGAGGATGAACCGCGCCTGTCGGCCCCCAACGGCCCGATGATGCAGTTCCTGAACCTGTCGTCCTTCGCCGAGCAGATGTTGATCCACGAGCACGCCTGCGTGGCGATCCGTCCGGACATGCCGCTCGACCGCGCCGCCCTGATCGGCTGCTCGGTGACCACCGGCGTTGGCGCGGCGATCCACACCTCAAACGTGCGGCCCGGCGAGACGGTGGCGGTGATCGGCTGCGGCGGCGTGGGTCTCTCGGCGATCAACGGCGCAGCGATCGCCGGCGCCGCCCGGATCATCGCCATCGACACCACGGCCTCCAAGGGCAACCTCGCCATGGAGTTCGGCGCCACCGACTTCGTCGACGCCTCCCAGACCGACGCGGTCAAGGAAGTGATCGAGATGACCAAGGGCGGCGTGCACCACGCGTTCGAGGCCATCGGCCTGGCCAAGACCGCCGAGCAGGCCTTCAACATGCTGCGCCGCGGCGGCACGGCGAACATCATCGGCATGATCCCGGTCGGCCAGATGGTCTCGATCATGGGCGCGGCCTTCCTCGGCGAGAAGAAGCTGCAGGGCTCGCTGATGGGCTCCAACCGCTTCCCCGTCGACATGCCGCGGTTCGTGGATTTCTACATGAGCGGCAAGCTGAAGCTCGACCAGATGATCTCCCAGCGCATCAAGCTGGAGCAGGTCAACGAGGGCTTCGAGGATATGAAAAAGGGCGAATTGGCCCGGTCCGTGATCGTCTTCGACGCCTAGGCGAACAGCGCCTTGCGCACCTCGGGGAGCGGGTCGCTGACGACCCGGCTCTCGAGGTCGAAGAGCTTGGTCGCGCGCGTCCTGGCGTCGTAGGCCGGCCAACCCGGATCGCCGGTCCTGGCGAAGGCCAGCCAGGCGTCGGACATCTGGTCGGCGACCACCTGGGGTTCGTCGCCGCGGCCGACGAAATTGCGGGCCTTCTCGACGTTGTCGAAGACCAGCGGGATCTCAAGCGCATGGGGCGTGCGCAGGCGGCCCTTCGCGACCGGGGTCTCCCAGGTCAGCATGTACATCCAGACCGGCGCGGCCTTCTGCGCGGCTTTGCGCTCGGCGAGCTTGATCGAGCCGGCCCACATGCCGACGGCCGTGCCGACACCGGACGCCAGGTGGGTCGGATTGTAGTCGGGGTAGGCGGCGCGCAGCGCGGCCACCAGCGGCCCGGCCTTGGCGCCGGCCTGGGCCTTGGCGTGCTTGGCCAGGTCATCCTCGTCGAAGGCGCCGAACTTCGGGTGGCCCAGCATGAAGAGGGTCGACTCGTCCTTGTTGGTGCCGATCAGCACCGGCACGTCGGCGTTGAGCGGCGAGGCGTCCGGCTCGAACGGGTCGCGCGGCAGGACCGTCCCGTCGACCACCGGGGTGTAGAGCCGCATGAGCTCACCCGGGACCTTCACGCTGGCCTGGCTGATGGTCTCCGTGGAGAGCGCTGCGAGTTTCTCCGGGGTGTCGGCGCCGAGGTCGGCCAGCAGTTGCCGGGTGACCTTGTCGGCGTCGGCGACGCGCTTGCCGGTGAGGCCGGGACCGGACTGGATCACGGCCTTGGCGAAGAGGCCGCGGGCCGGCGGCATGGCCATCAGGAGGCTCACCTTCCAGCCGCCGCCGCTTTCCCCGAAGATGGTGACGTTGGCCGGGTCGCCGCCGAGGACCGCGATATTGTCGCGAACCCATTCCAGCGCCTGCACGATGTCCAGCATGCCGGCGATCCCGGATTGGGCATAGGCCGGGCCGAACACCTCGCCCAGGTGCAGGTAGCCGAAGACGTTCAGCCGATGGTTCACTGTCACGGTGACCACGTCGCCCTTCCGGGCCAGCGCGCCGCCGTCGTACATGGCCGCGCCGCCGGAGCCGTTGGCGAAGCCGCCGCCATGCAGCCAGACCATCACCGGCCGCGCGTGATCGTCGAGGCCTGGCGTCCAGACGTTGAGGAACAGGCAATCCTCGCTGGAAGCGGGCTCGTCGGGGGCGGGCGGATCGCCGGGCGAGGTGCGCCGCTCGCCGGGCGCGAGGCCCGACTGGATGGCCGGCGCGCCATAGGCCACGGCGTCGGCCGGCTCCCTCCAGGCGGCCGGACGGGCGGGCGGCTTGAAGCGGGCGAGGCCCATGGGTGGCGCGCCGTAACGGAGACCCTTGAACACATCCAGGCCGTCCTCGACGTAGCCTCGGACGGGCCCGTTGGACGTGGTGACGACGTCCGTCCGGGTCAGGGGCGCATGGGTCAGGTCGTCCGCCATCTTGCTTCCTCCACGGCCTCTTCGCGGGCCGTGGCGACATCAAACGACCGGGCGCGCCGAAGCGCAAGCAGCGCTGTCTAGAGTTGAAGAGACAGGCCGGATCCCGACCGTCTGGTCGCTGGCGGGCGGCGCGGCGACCGCCTCGGCGGCCTGGCCGGTCAGGATGCCCTCCGCCAGCGCCTCGCCGAGGCTGTCGATGGGATAGCGGGCGTTCAGGTCGCGGAACGGGGCGCGCCCGCGTTGGGGCTTTTGCCGTCGCGACCAATGGCATGGCATCCCGCGCAATGGCGTTGTGTCAGCAGACGCCCGCGTGGGACGGGGTCGGACTGAGCCTGGACCGCCGTGGCGGCGAGAAGCAAGCTGAGGGCGATGATGGAGCGCAACTTGTGCATTGCGCTAGGAAAGCCCCTTCCGCCGGGGCCCGCCTTGAGTTGGATCAAACCGACGCGCGGGGCGTCATCACCAGCCAGGGTGTCGGCCTCGCGCGCCACTCCCAGACCGCAAGCAACTGGTCCAGGTGCGGCAACTCGGCCAGCCAAGGCGGCATGTCGAACACCTTCACCGCCTGGTCGACGCGGACGATGTCGTGGGTCGGGCCAAAGCGCTCGAGCATCGTGGCCAGGGCGCCTTGGCGATAGAGGTCGTGGGTCTCGACGATGACGTTCATGCGGGCCAGCGCGGGGCTCAGCGCGGGCTGCAGGATGTCGACCTCGGCGCCCTCGGTGTCCACGATCACCAGGGCGCGGCGCCCGGCGAAGGCCTCGAAGCCGTCCGGGGGGAACTCCCCGCCGATGATCACCCGATCGGCGACCCCGTTGATCGACGCCAGCTCTGCACACTTCATCCGCGCCGCCTCTTCGGTGTCGTAGGCGTAGACGGTGACCCCCGGCATGGCGCGCGCCAGGCCCACGGCGTAGTAGCCCTCGGCGCAGCCCACATCGATCACGCAGTCCAGGCCGCCCGCCTCCAACTTCGCAAGATAAGGGTGCAGCTCGCTCTCGTAGGTCCCCAGCAGGCGTGGGATCAGCGCGCCTTCGGTGGTGGTGTCGAGGTACTTCATGCCGGCGAAAGGCCCACCGGTGATCACCGGACCGTGGTGGTGGATATGGGTGTTGGCCAGCATCCGGGTGCGCCAGCGGCCGAGCATCCGCAAGAGGTCGTTGAGATTGTCGACGTCGGCGCCCTCGGGCCAGGCCTGGGACGCCTGGCGCGCCAGGGTCGCGTAGTGGATCGTCAGCTTCGAGGCCATCGTCTCCTCCCAACGGCCAAGCTGGGCCTAGCGTTGCAGGCTAGCCGATCCGCGCCCGCTGTCGGCGACCGCCAGGGCGCGCGGCGCACCGGTGGCGAGCAGGGCGTCGATCTGCGCTTTCTGGGTCCTGAAGCTCGCCAGTTCCGCGCCGGCCAGCACGGTGCCCTGCGGCACCTTGGCGCCGATCGGGTTCACCCGCTGGCCGTCCTTCCAGATTTCGTAGTGGAGGTGTGGGCCGGTCGCGAGGCCCGTGGCGCCCACATAGGCCACCACCTGGCCTTGGTGGACGTGAACGCCCGGGTGGATGCCCGTGGCGTACCGGGAGATGTGGCCATAGCCGGTGTCCCAGCCTTCGGAATGGCGGATGCGCAGCCAGTTGCCATAGCCTCCCCACGGGCCGGCCTGGGCCACGACACCATCGCCGGCGGCCAGGATCGGCGTACCCCAGCCGGCGCCGAAGTCGATACCCTGGTGGGCGCGAGTGTAACCGAGGATCGGGTGCTTGCGCATTCCGAACAGCGAGGTGATGTGCGCCCCGTCGATCGGTGTGTGTAGCAGGAAGCCTTTGATGTTCTTACCGAACTCGTCAAAATACTCCACGTCGTTCCCGCGCGCGAACCGGTAGAACTTCACGCCGTGCAGCTCGGCGTACTGCAGGTCGCCGGCCTCCACCGTGCGGCCCGCCTCGGTGACTTTGCGGTCGAAGATCAGCCGGAAGGCGTCGCCCGGCTGGATATCGCGCTGGAAGTCCAGGCGGTGGGAGAAGAGCTTGGCCACCTCGGTGGTGATCTGCGGCGTGGCCCCGATGCGCTCGGCGCTTTCGTAGAGCGAACCTTCGATGGCGCCGTCGGCCACCGTGGTCTCGTCGCGCAGCTTCTCGTCCAGCTCACGCAGACGCAGCGCGCCGTCGAAACTGCGCGATATGGTGATGGCGCTGGCCGGGCCGGTGCGCAGGGAAAGCCCGATCAGCCGGGCCTCGCCGCGTCCGGCGCCGGCGGCGCGGGGCTGGGCGATGGCTGCATCGATCGCCAGGCCGGCCTTCAGGTGGACGGTGTCCATGGCCTTGGACAGCATGGCCACGACGAGCTGCGCTTCGGCGGGACCGACGCCGGCGCGGCGCACGGCGGCCTCCAGGGTCTCGCCGCGCTGCAGCTTGACCGGCACGCTCTGCGGGGCGGCCAGGCCCGGTTGGATCGCGGCGTGGGTGAAGGCATTGTTCTGCAGGGCCGCGACGGCGGTGGTGTCGAGCGGCGCAGGCAGGTTCGGTGCGCGCTGGGTGACCGCCACGCCGCCCCCGATCGCCAGGCCGACAGCCGCAGCCGCGCCGGCCCAGACGTAAGGGGCGCGCGCAGGGCCGGCCCGCCACAGATCGATAGGTCGCATCTTGCCCCCAGGCTGCAGCAGGTCTGGTAAGGCCTGCGGCTGACAAAGCCAAGTTCCCGACGAGCCTCAGGAGGCCGTAGTTTCGGCGGCGGAAAGATGGCGCCGGGCGCGCTTGGGCGATTTGCCGCGCGGGCCTAAAGCAGGGTCAGGACCAGGTCCGCCGGGCGGCACAGGGCCGCGCCCTTGGGTGTGACGACGATCGGCCGTTCCACCAGGACGGGATCGAGGATCATCGCAGCGATCAGGGCGGCGTCGGAGGCGTTGGGGTCGGTCAGACCCAGTTCGTGCGCCTGGGTGCCGCGCACCCGCAGTACGTCATGCGCCGACTTTCCGATCTGCTGCAGCAGGCCCTCCAGCTGCGGGCGGGTCCAGCCGGCCTTGAGGTATTCGACGACCGTGGGCTCGACACCGTTCTCGCGCAGGAGGGTCAGGGTGTTGCGGGACGTCCCGCAGTTGGGGTTGTGATAGATGATGACGTCGCTCATGGGCGGCGGCTTAGCCCGGCCGGCCGAAGAGGAAAAGCTTCACCAGGTAAAGTGGCGCACGCCTTCGAACACGGTGGAGTCCGAAAGGTCGAAAGGCATCACGTGGGCGGGGCGCGGCGGCAGCGGGGCGACGCCAGAGGGCCACTGCTCCAGGGTCGCGGCGTATTCCGCCTTCAGTTTGCCCGGGCCGCCCGGCCGGATCACCAGGTCGAAGCCGGGCTGGACCGAGCTCCATCGTAGAAGGGTGTCGCCGCCAGGCTTCATCGGCATCTGCAGGGCCGCGCCGCCGATGGCGGTGATGGTGGCGGCCGTGTCGGCGGTGAGCCTCAGGTCCAGGACCCGGACCCCCGCTGGCGGTTCGATGTGCAGCCGAAGCTGGCCGTCGGGCTGCCTGGCGAGCGTGATCTTTGGCGCCGGCGCCTCGACATAGGCCGCGGGCGCGGCGTCCCTCAGGACCTCGCGCCGTCCGCTCGGACGTTTGCCGATCGCGCCGCCGCCGCCCTTCAGCGCCGCCGCCGACCAGGCTGGCAGGTCGGGCGTGGAGCTGACCCGCCAGGCCTTGCGGGCGTCCTGATCGACCTCGTAGGCGATCTCGGTCGCCTGGGGATGGCGCGCGTCATAGGGATGATTGAGACGCACGGAGAGGGTGACCGCGAGGCCCGCCAAGATCAGCACCACGCCGAAGAGGCGCGCGGGCGGGGCGCCCTCATCAGTCTGGGCCAGGGGCCAGGCGGCGAGCGCGGCCATCAACAGAGGCAGCACCAGCAGCTCCGGCAGATCCAGGCTGAGGTAGGCCGGGTGGGCGAAGTCCGCGGCGAAGGCCAGGCCCACGGTCCCCGACAGCGCCAGGATGAGCAGCGCGCCGCTTCCACGGTGGGCGCCGGCGGCCGTCACCGCCGCGGCCAGGGCCGCCAAGGCCACGGGCCAGGCGATCACGAAGGCGGCTGTCGGGGCTGCGGCCTGGGCGACGGCGGCGAGCACCAGGCTGATCAGCAGGACGCCGGCCCAGGCGCCGGGACGGCTGACGGGGCGTCCATAGGCGGCCAGCGCTAGCAGCACGCCGAGTGCGCCCTCTATGAGGGCCGTCTTGTCGAGCCCGCCGAACAGGCAACTGGCCAGCCCCGCGGCCAGGGGCAGCAGGGCCACCAGACGGCGGCCCCGCGCGAGCTCGGTCGCGGCCACCAGCAGGACGCCGACGCCCAGCAGGAACAGCGCGATCTCCCAGCGCGGCGCCTGGGCCAGCAGGAACCTCTGTTCCATGAAGCCCATGGCGGCGCCGGTGGCCTTGCGCGCGAAATGCAGCACCGCCGCGCCGGTGGTCAGCATGAACAGCGCCGCCCCGGCGCCGCGCGCTAGGTCCAGCCAGGGGAACGCCTGGATCTTCCGCGCCCGCACGACGCCCCAGGCCAATAGCGCCGCGGCTCCGGCCAGGATCGCCCAACCGACGAGCGGCGGGTAGGCCAGGGTGACGCCGCCGGGCGTCTGGCCGTAGACGAGGTCGCCGGACCGCGCCGGCAGGGTCGGGGCGAAGGCTATGGCCATGGCCGGCCCCAGCACCTGGTCGCCCATGTCCTGCAAGGTGGCGCGGTCTTGGGTGGCGGGCGTTGACGACGGCGAGTGATAGTCGAACTGGCGGCCGACAAAGGCGTAGTTCAGACCCGGCGCGCCGGCCTGGCGCGAGACGGTGAAGTCGGTGTCGTTGGGCATGTGCTGGTAGATGAAGCCGGTGAGCGACGAGGCCAGCGGTCGCTTTGCGCTCGCCGCCATCAACCGCACAGCGCCGCCGTTGTCCGTGCCCGTCTGGAACATCTGCGCCCGGCCGGCCGAACCGCGGGCCTCCATATTGATCACGAAGCCCACACGCGCGGCCATGGGATCGGTGCGGAAGAAGGCGTCGGCGCCCAGCAGGCCGGCCTCTTCGCCGTCGGTGATCAGCACGATCACGTCGCGGGCCGGCGCGCCGCGGGCCTTGATCGCCCGCACAATCTCCAAGGCGCTTGAGACGCCCGCGGCGTCATCCGAGGCGCCGGTGGAGGCCGGAACGCTGTCATAATGGGCCATCAGCGCGAGGGCCGGCAGGCTGTGATCGCGGCCGGGCAGGACGCCTATGATGTTCTCCACGTAGCCGCCCAGCACCACGTTCGGGGCGAACTTCGGCCGCTCGACGCCAACGCCCCTGCGGACCTGCGGATCGAGGCCCATCGCCGCCATACGACGCACCAGGGTGTCGCGCGCCGCGCGGTCGGCGGGCGAACCGACAGGGTGCGGGACCGAGGCGATGGCGGTCACGTCGGCCATGGCCCGTTCGGCGGAGAACGCCGTGACCGGCGCCGCAAGCGGCGCGGGCGCCGGCGGCCGCGCATCGGCCCAGGCGATGACCGCCGCCGCGATCAAGGCGGCGGCCAGCGCTAGAAGTCGTCCCAAGGGCGTCCCTCCGACGCGATTTTGCGCGGAGCCTAGCGGGAAGCCTGCGGCAAAGCACGCCCGCTCAGCGGGAAAGCAGCTCGCGGATGGCGCTCGGCAGCGCGCCGCCGAGCAGCGGCTTCTCCAGGATTGTGACGCCGAGCGCCTCGGCCTCGGCCCGGATCGCGGGCTTGGGCTGGGTGGTGATCAGCAGCGCCGGGCAGTCCAGACCCCGCGCGCGCAGGATCTGAAGGGCCTCCAGGCCCGATGCGCCGGGCAGGTTCAGGTCAAACACCACGCAGGCCGCCGCCGGCGGAGGCTCCTGCCGCAACAGGGATTCGGCGCTTGCGTGCACCTCAAGGCGAAAGCCTTCGATGCGCAGGGCGAAGGCGAGCGCCTTGCGAACCGAGCCATCGTCTTCAATGAGAAGGATCAGAGGCGCGGACGGGGCGGCTTCGCTTTCGGGGTGCATCGTCTTCGCCGTTGGGCCGGCGAGCCTCGGGCGGACCGTCGGCTCCCATAGGCGCCTGCTGCGCCGATCCACTTCGGTAGCACCCGCCGACTCCCAGCCAAATTGGGTAGCGCTACCTAAGTAGATTCACTTAAAGTTCGCCGACGATTTCATATATTACCTTATAAGACAATGGCTTGTGGATTTTCACATCCGGCCATGGCTATGTTTTTCACTCGACAAAAGGTCGCATCGCCCTAAGTCTGCCAATTGGGCTATTTCAACCCACGGGGGAATAAGGCAACTGTTCAGCGTGTCCTGTGTTCAAACTGCGGCGACGGGTCGGCTGTGGCGCGTACTGGCCATCGAATCCGCGGCTGCGGTCGCGGGTTTGACGGGATTCCGGACATACGTTGCCGCATGTCGGCCTTCAGAGGTTCGGCATGAGTGAAGCTCACCGCAGGAGCCAGCTTGGCACTCGGATGTTGCTGATCCTGGCCGCCGGTCTGCTGGCGGCTGGCGGCGTGGAGCGCGCGCGGATCTGGAGCGACAGCGATCGGGCGCTCAAGTCGGCGGTGACTACCCTCAGGCTGATCGATGGCGCCGACCAGATGGCGCTCGCCCTGGCCAGCGCCGAGGTCGACCGGGGCGACCTTACGGCCTTCAACATCGATGTCGCGAGGATGCGGGTCCAGGCGCAGGCGGTCTCGCGACTGGCCCAGAGCGACGCCGCACAGGCGGCGCGGGCGGCCCGGGCGCTCGCCCTGTCCGAAGCCGCTGTGGCCGATCTCTCCGGCGGCCGAGCCGGCGGCGACGCCCAGGCCTCGGCGGCCAGCCGCGCGATCGGCCAGCTGGTCGACGCCGAGCGGGTCAAGGCCGTCGCCTACACCCCTCAGTTCCGTGAACAATGGAAGCGCACCATGGCCAGCCTGGCGGTCATGCTGCTGGGTATGGCGGCCGCGATCTGGGCGGTCGTGCTGTTCGTCCGCCGCCTCCGCCGCTCCGACCGGGCGCTCGCCCAGGCCACCGCGGAGCTTTCCGCCGCCGAGATCGACGCGCGTCGCAACGCCGCCTTCATGGAAGGGGTGGGCGCGGCCACGCCGGACATCATCTACGCCAAGGACGCCGAGTTCCGCATGGTCTACCTCAACCCGGCTGGCGCCGCGGCGATCGGCCGGCCGGTCGAGGAGATCATCGGACGGCGCAACCACGAGCTGGCGATCGACATCACCGAGCTCGGGGATCACGACGCGGCCGACCGCGAGGTGATCTCAACCGGCAAGACCATGATGGTGGAAGGCCGCTTCACCTCGCCCGACGGGGAGGCGCGCTACCTGCGCTCGACCAAGTTCGCCCTGCGCGACCGCGACGGAGCGATCATCGGGGTGGCGGGCCTGACCATCGACATGACCTCCGCCTACGCCGCGCGCGAGGCGCTGGCGGAATCGGAAGCCAAGCACCGTTCCATCGCCAACGCGATGCCCGCCCTGGTCTGGTCGTCTGACGCCGGGGGCGCGCGGGACTTCTACAACGACCGCTGGAGCCAGTTCATCGGCGCCTTCAATGGCGAGACCGCCGGCTGGTCGTGGCTGGAGAAGGTGCACCCCGACGACCGCGAACAGGTGGAGACCTACATCCGCCGCTGCATCGGGCGCGGCGAGCCTTATGAGATCGAATACCGCTTGGTGGGGGCGCGCGGGCCGCGCTGGTTCCTGGAGCGTGGCGTGCCCGTGCGCAACGAGGACGGCCGCATCCACCGCTGGGACGGCGCCTACACCGACATCCAGGAACTGATCGAGAGCCGCCGGGCCAAGGAGCAGGCCTTCGCCGAGCTGGAGGCGCGCGAGGCGCACCTGCGCTCGATCCTCGATTCCGTGCCCGACGCCATGATCGTCATCGACGAGCGGGGGACCATCCAGTCGTTCTCCTCCGCCGCGGAGCGCCAATTCGGCTGGACCCCGGACGAGGCGATCGGGCGCAACGTCAGCTTCCTGATGCCGGAGCCTTACCGCGAGGCGCACGACGGCATCCTGTCGCGCTACCTGACCACGGGCGAGCGCCGGGTGATCGGCCTGGGCCGGGTGGTGGTCGGCGCGCGCCGCGATGGCTCGACCTTCCCCATGGAGCTGTCGGTGGGGGAGATGCGCTCGGGCGAGCGGCGGTTCTTCACCGGTTTCGTCCGTGATCTGACCGAACGCCAGGAGGCCGAACGCCGGTTCCAGAACGTGCAGTCGGAACTGGCCCATGTCTCGCGCCTGAGCGCCATGGGCGAGATGGCCTCGGCCCTGGCCCACGAGCTGAATCAGCCGCTGTCGGCCACCGCCAACTACATCCAGGGGTCGCGGCGGCTGCTCGACGAGGAACCGCTCGACAAGGAGGTCATCGGCGACGCCCTGACCATGGCCGGGGAGCAGATGTTCCGCGCCGGCGACATCATCCGGCGCCTGCGGGACTTTGTCTCCAAGGGCGAGACGGAGCGGCAGATCGAGGATCTGCCGAAGCTGCTGGAGGAAGCCGGCGCGTTGGCCATGGTTGGCGCCAAGGACCGCGGGGTGGCGCTGCGCTACGACATCGCCCCAGAAATCGGCGCGGTGATGGTCGACAAGGTGCAGATTCAGCAGGTCGTTCTGAACCTGATGCGCAACGGCCTAGAGGCCATGGCGGAGTCGGACCGGCGCGACCTGGTGGTCTCCGTCCGACCGGCTCCTGACGACATGGTGGTGGTGTCGGTCAGCGACAGCGGGACCGGGCTGAGCCCGGAAGTCGCCAGCCAGCTCTTCCAGCCCTTTGTCACCACCAAGAAACACGGAATGGGCGTGGGTCTGTCGATCTCGCGCACGATCGTCGAGGCCCATGGCGGCCGGATCTGGGCCGATAGCGAGCCCGGCCAGGGGACGACCTTCCACTTCAGTTTGCGTGCTGTACGAGAGGAGGAAATGGCCCATGGCGAACTCGTCTGAGGTCTACATCGTCGATGATGACGAGGCGATCCGAAGGTCGCTGGCGTTCCTGCTGCGCGCCGGCGGCCTACGATCGCGTACATTCGAGAGCGCCGTGGCGTTCCTGGAGGAGGCGCGAGACCTGGCGGGAGGCTGCGTGATCACCGACGTGAGGATGCCGGGACTTGACGGGGTCGAGCTGGTCCGCCGCCTCTCACAGGAGCGCCTGCCGCTGACTTGCGTCGTGATCACCGGTCATGGCGATATTTCGCTGGCGGTGGAGGCGATGAAGGCCGGCGCCGTCGACTTCATCGAAAAGCCATTCAAAGACGAGGTGCTGCTCGCGGCGGTGAACAAGGCGCTGAACAGCGACGACCGCGTCCGACAGGACGAGCAGTCGCGTCTCACCTACCAGTCCGCCTTCGCGGGACTGTCGAAGCGTGAGCGCGAGGTGCTGGAGCAGGTGGTGGTGGGCAAGACCAGCAAGATCATCGCCTACGACCTGGGGATCAGCCCGCGCACGGTGGAGGTCTACCGCGCCGGCATGATGATGAAGACCGGCGCCAAGAGCCTGTCGGAACTGGTGCGCATGGCGCTGCTGGCGGGACTTTAAGGGCTGCGCGCAAAGAAGAAGGGCGCCCCTTGCGGGACGCCCTTCTCTGTTCAGCGACAGGTCGGCTTGGCGCTTAGGCCGCGACGACGGCGCCGATCTCCTGCGGGTCGCGCAGCACATAGCCGCGGCCCCAGACGGTTTCGATGTGGTGCTTGCCCTCGGCGGCGGCGGCCAGCTTCTTGCGCAGCTTGCAGATGAAGACGTCGATGATCTTCAGCTCCGGCTCGTCCATGCCGCCGTAGAGGTGGTTGAGGAACATCTCCTTGGTGAGGGTCGTGCCCTTCCGCAGGGAGAGGAGTTCCAGCATCTGGTATTCCTTGCCGGTCAGGTGGACCCGCAGGCCGTTCACCTCGACGGTCTTGGCGTCGAGGTTCACGAGGATGTCGCCGGTCTTGATGACCGATTGGGCGTGGCCCTTGGAGCGGCGGACCACGGCGTGGATACGCGCCACCAGCTCGTCCTTGTGGAAGGGCTTGGTCATGTAGTCGTCAGCGCCGCCGGAGAAGGTCTTCACCTTGGTGTCGATCTCGGCGGAGCCCGACAGGATCATGATCGGGGTGTTGATCTTGCCGACGCGCAGAGTGCGCAGCACGTCCATGCCGCTCATGTCCGGCAGATTCAGATCGAGCAGGATGAGGTCGTAGTCGTAGATCTTGCCCAGATCGACGCCTTCCTCGCCCAGATCGGTCGTATAGACGTTGAAGCCCTCCGACTTGAGCATCAGCTCGATGCTCTGCGCGGTGGCGCTGTCGTCTTCTATCAACAGTACCCGCATTATCGCTCTCCAGTGCGTTCCCGCGTGCCCCGCGAATTCAGTGAATCCGCCCTGGACCTCGCCGTTAACCTGCCTGCGAGTTAATTTAAGACTGGTTAATCGGGAGTGTCCGTCGCCACCGAATCGTTAATCCGATGCGGAATCCGCTACAAGAGTCGCAGGGCGGCCGCGGAGTCGCAGGGCTGTTGAATCTTTTGTGATTGGACAGGACTGCCGAAGCGCGGGGGTCGCTCGCCGCGCGGGAACGGGCCTTGGAGCCCAGTCGTTTGATCCCCAGATTGGCCGCTGTGCGCCACGTCGGGAGGAACCATGGCTTCGAAGTTCAAACCCTTGGCGGGTCAGGTGATTGTCGTGACCGGGGCGGCGTCGGGCGTCGGACTCGAGGCGGCCCGGCTGGCGGCCAAGGCCGGAGCGGCGGTCGTGCTGGCCGGCCGCGACGAGCAGAGCCTGCGCGCCGTGTGCGAAGAGATCGGCAAGGCGGGCGGGCGATGCCATCCCGTGGCCGGCGACACCGCGACCGCCGAGGGCTGCGACCGTGTGGCGCGGGCGGCTGCGGCGCGGTTCGGTCGCATCGACAGCTGGATCGAGGCTGTGGGCGAGGCGGCGGCCTTGGCGCATGCGGCAAAGGCGTTGGCCCTGCACATCGGCGATCGCGACGAGCCGGGCGCACTGGTGGGCTTTGGCCGACGCCTCGACGCGGCGGCGCGGGCGCAGTTGAAGGCCGCCAAGGGCAAGGTGGCCGCCACCCTGATCAAGCTGCCCCGGGACTGGCGTCATGACAGTCCACCGGTGGTCGCCGCCCAGGCGGCGCTGCACGCCGTCATCCGGCCGATGGGCCAGATGGCGGTGGCGGCCAAGGGCGCGCGCCTGACGGCGGCGACGACCGCACGCAAGCATCCCGGCCTCCTGGTCAGCGTGGGCCTGTTGGCCGTGGCCGGCGCGGCCCTGTGGTTCGGCCGCGGCCGGATCGCCCAGGTGGCGACCGCGGCGCGACCGCGCATGGCCCGCGCCGTGCGGCCAGTGTTGACAGGGGTGGTTAAGCGCCGCCCGCTGCTGGCCGCCAAGATGGTCGCCAAACATCCCAAACAGGCCCTGAAATTGGCAAAGGCTCTGCGCTGATCTTCATCACCCTTTAATCGCGATCGCATGACTCTGTGGCCCTGAATTCGAGGGCTGTTCTTGAAGAGTCTTGTGGCCGCGGTCGAGCGGCTCGATCCCCTGACCGTGTCCGGCCGCGTGGCCGCGGTGAACGGCCTTCTGATCGAGGCGCGCGGCGGGCTGACTCGTCTGGCGGTCGGCGCCCGCGCCGAGATCGTCCGCTTCGGTGAAAAGCCGCTGTCGGCCGAGGTGGTGGGATTCCGCGACACCCGCGCGCTCCTGATGCCGTTCGGCCCGGTCGAGGGCGTGGCTCCGGGCGCCGAAATCCGTATCGAACCCCTGGGCTCGGCCGTGCGGCCCACCAAGGCCTGGCTCGGCCGCATCGTCGACGCCTTCGGCCAGCCGATCGACGGCAAGGGCCCGCTGCCTCAGGGCCTGGCCGCCTATCCCCTGCGCGCCGCGCCCCCATCGGCCCACGCCCGCGCCCGCGTCGGCGGGCGGCTGGACATGGGCGTACGCGCCATGAACGTCTTCACCACCTGCTGTCGCGGCCAGCGCCTGGGCGTGTTCGCCGGCTCCGGAGTCGGCAAGTCGGTTCTGCTCTCCATGCTGGCCAAGAACGCCGACTGCGATGCGGTCGTGGTCGGCCTGATCGGCGAACGGGGCCGCGAGGTCCGTGAGTTCATCGAGGAGACCCTGGGCGAAGAGGGCCTGAAGCGCGCCATCGTGGTGGTAGCCACCTCCGACGAGCCGGCCCTGAAGCGCCGCCAGGCTGCCTACATGACCATGGCGATCGCCGAATATCTGCGCGACCAGGACATGGAAGTCCTCTGCCTGATGGACTCGGTGACCCGTTTCGCCATGGCCCAGCGCGAAATCGGCCTGGCCGCCGGCGAACCGCCGACCACCAAGGGCTATACGCCGACTGTTTTCACCGAATTGCCGAAACTGCTGGAGCGCGCGGGTCCCGGTCCGATCCGCCCCGACGGGACCAAGGCCGGGCCGATCACCGGCATCTTCACGGTGCTGGTCGACGGCGACGACCACAACGAGCCGATCGCCGACGCCGTGCGCGGCATCCTGGACGGCCACATCGTCATGGAACGCGCCATCGCCGAGCGTGGCAGATTTCCGGCCATCAACGTCCTCAAGTCCATCAGCCGGACCATGCCTGGCTGCCACGGCCCGCACGAGCGCGAGATCGTCAAATCGGCGCGCCAGACGCTGGCTGCCTACGCCAACATGGAAGAGTTGATCCGCATCGGCGCCTACCGTACCGGCGCCGACCCGCAGGTCGACCGCGCCATCGCGCTGAATCCCGCCCTGGAAGGCTTCCTGGCGCAGGACAAGGACGAGGTCACCAGCCTCGACGCCGGCTTCGAGCGCCTCGGCGCGATCCTGAACAGTGTCCCTGGATGAGTATTTGCAAATGAGCTGGTCGGAGTCCCTCATCAAGCTCGCCACCTACGAAGTCGAGAACCGCCAGCTCCGGCTGGCTGAGATCGCCAAGCGATTGGCGGACGCGAACACGCGCCTGGCGGTGCTCACCGCCGAGGGCGAAGCCGAGGCCAAGCACGCCGCCCAGAACGCCGAAGCCGGCTGGTATCTGGCGGGCTACGCCGAAGGCCTGAAGATCCGCAAGGCGGCCCTGCAGGCCGATATCGACGCCATCGAGACCGAGGAGCGCGGCGCGCGCGACGCGCTGGCCCAGGCTTTCGAAGAGCAGAAGAAGTACGAGCAGGTCGCCGAGAGCGCCCGGCGCGCCGAGGTCAAGGAAGCCAGCCGCCGCGAGAACGCCGAACTCGATGAAGTGGGCATGCGCGCCGTGCGCCGCGCGGCCGGAAACGCGGCCTAGGGCGGCAGGGCCTAGGTCGGCGCGCTGTCTCGGCCGAGTCCTTCGCGGCTGAAGTGGATGATGCCGTCGCGGGCGAGCCGGTTGGGGGCCAGGTTGTCGACCACCTGCATCAGCACTCGCGCGGCCGAGCGGCGCTCGTGCTCGGGCACGCTGTCCATCAGCCGATGATTGAGGTTCAGCACCAGGCCCAGCGCCTTGGCGTGCGTCTCGCGACCCTTGTCCGTCAGGTCCAGCACCACATGGCGCCGGTCACGGGCCTCGGCGTGGCGCTCGACCCAGCCGGCCGCCACCAGCTGGTCGGCGATCCGCGTCAGCGTCGTGCGCTGCATGGCGGTGAAATTCGATAGTTCGGTCATCGTGCTGGCGCCGAACCGCTCGAGGACGCCCAGCACCCGATAGCGGCTGACGTTGAGGCCGAGGGCGCGCAGAGCTCCGTCGATCCGGGAGTCCCGGAACTGGTAGATGGCGACGACCAGGTGCAGGAGATAGTCGTCGACGGCGAAGGGGAATTCCTCCGTAGGATCAATGGAGGCGAGTGTGGTCTTCGGCATGAAGCCTATATCCGGTGATTTCCTGGCGACTGCCAAGAACAATGTTCCGTCGATTGTGTTCCGCCGCGTTGCGACTACGGCGTGCGCTTGCGTTCGGCCTCGACGTCGGCGCGCAGCACGGCCAGATCCTCGCTGATCTTGAAGATCGCAACATAGAACTCGCAGAACGAACGCCACAGCAGCACCAGGGCGCCCATCACCAGCAGGCCGCCGACCACCACCGGGATCGCCAGCAGCAGACCGAACGGGAAGGGGTCGCGGATCGCCACGCCGACCGCTGCGCCAATGGTCCCGAAGGCGCCGAGCGAAATCAGCGCCAGGCCCGCCCAATAGATGACGTGGATCACCTGATTGGTCATCAGGTGCTCGAAGGTGAGCAGGTCCCAGAGGACCGCGGAGCCCGCACTCTTGGGCCGATTGAGAGGTCGCCGCATCCGTTTCCCAAGACTCTTTCGGAGCATCGATCCGGCCCCGGCCCGCACCGCTACCAGCCCGGGCGGGCGGCGGCAATGGCGGGCGGCCCGGCTGGGCGGTCAGGCCGCGGGCTCCTCGGTGACGGCGACGGTCGGGGCGGATCGGCCGGTCGCGGCCGCGTGCAGCATGGCGGCCCCGGCATAGGTCACGACGGCGACGACGCCCCAGCGGAGCAGCTCCAGCGGCAGCGAGCGGACGATGAAGGCGGCGATCAGCACCGCGGGGACGCCGCCCAGGGCCATGCCAAGCACCAGCGAAAGGTTCAGCGGCCGGGAGGCGACGATCCTGGCCCCGCTGGTCACCATCAGCAGCGCCGCCGAACCCATCATGATCGGGAAGGCCGCCCGCGGGTCCATGCCCAGGAGGCTGATCAGGATCAGCGTCGGGGCGAAGTTGCCCACCCCGAGGTTCATCAGGATTCCCAAGAGGAAACTGACGCCGACCACCAGGGCGAAGGCGACGGGCGGCAGGCTGGTCGCCACTCCGCCGTGCGGCATCAGTCCGAGGTTCGAAAGCGCCAGGGTGGTCGCTGCGATCAGCAGGCCCAGGCCCATGGCCAGCCGGATCGGGGTGATCGGCAGGCGCGCGGCGATCGAGACGCCAAGGACCGCGCCCAGAACCGAAGCGGCGATCGACAGCCCGAGCAGCAGCGGGTCCACCTGAACGGCGGTGATGAAGACGAAGCCCTCGGTGGCCGCCGCCAGGGCGTAGCCCGAGATCATGGTCGCCGGGATCAGCTCGTCCGGCACGAGGCGGCGGACCTTCATGTAGGCGGTGGTCGGCGCAAAACAGCCGATGCCGAGCGCATCGAAGAAGCTGGTCACGGCGCTCATCGCGAGGCCCTCGAACGATGGGGCGGTCGGCCGTCGGCGGAGCGCCGCCGCCAACGCCAGCAGGAAGACCGCGCTCGCCAGGGCCAGGGCGGACAACAGCAAGATCAGGATCATGACGGCCGGAGCCCCTTGCGCGCCGCGGATTTCACGGCAGCGTCGCACGCCGCGGCGGCGCACGGAACGGCCTCAGGGCGCCTTCTTGAGGCTGGGCGCCGGCGGGCTGGGCCTTGAGAGGTTCTCAATTGACGGCTCAACCAGCCCTCGCCGATCCGGGCCCGCCCGGAAAGAGGCTCAGATGGTCCCGACGGTCTTCAGCTTGGCGCGGGGATGGACCTCGTTCTGGCTCATCACCGGGGTCTGGCCGCGGAAGCGCTCAATGATCGAACGGACGTAGGGGCGGATGGTGGGGCTGGTCAGCAGCACCGGACTGTCGCCGGCGAGGGCGGCGCGTTCGAACACCTCGCGCACCCCGCGCACGAAGTCCTGCAACCGCGACGGCGCGAGCGCCAGCTGGCGGTCCTCGCCCTGGCCGACCAGGCTGTCGGCGAAGGTGTTCTCCCACTCCGATGTCAGGGTGACGATGGGCAGGGCTCCGTCGTCGCCGCGGTAGGCGAAGGAGAGCTGGCGGGCCAGCCGCGCGCGGACCTGCTCGACAAGCATGGTGACCGAGGAGGTGTGCGGCGCGGCCTCGCCGATGCCTTCCAGGATCGCAGGCAGGTCGCGGATCGAGACCCGCTCGCGCAGCAGGGCCTGCAGCACGCGCTGGACCGTCGTGGCGGTGACGATGGAGGGCACCAGATCCTCGACCAGCTTCTTCTGCTCGCCCGGCAGGTCCTTCAAGAGCTTCTGGACCTCGGAATAGGAGAGCAGGTCGGGCATGTTCTCCTTGAGGATCTCGGTCAGGTGCGTGGTGAGCACCGTGGCCGGGTCGACGATGGTGTAGCCGCGGAAGGTGGCTTCCTCACGCAGGTTCTCGTCCACCCATGTGGCGGGCAGGCCGAAGGCGGGCTCCTTGACGTGCTCGCCGGGCAGCTCGACCTGACCGCCGCGCGGGTCCATGGCCATCATGTGGCCAAGCCGCACTTCGCCGGCGCCGGCCTCCATCTCCTTGATGCGGATGCAGTAGCCCTGCGACGGCAGGCGCATGTTGTCGAGGATGCGGACGCTCGGCATGACGAAGCCGTATTCGGAGGCCAGGGTCTTCCTCAGCGCCTTGATCTGGTCGGTGAGCCGGCGGCCCTCCAGGTCATTGATCAGGCCCAGCAGGCCATAGCCCAGCTCGATCTTGATCTCGTCGATGGCCAGCGTCTGGGCGATGGGCTCTTCCTGAGCTTCGGCCATCGGCTTGATCTCGACCGGCGGCGGCTCCATGGCCTTCTGCGAACGGCGCCAGGCCAGGGTCCCAGCCCCAATGGAGATCGCCGCGAAGGGCAGGATCGGCATTCCCGGCACGATGGCGATGATGCCGGCGGCGGCCGAGACCATGCCCAGGCTGACCGGGTTCATGGCCAGCTGCGTGACCAGGGCCTTGTCCGCCGAGCCTTCGACGCCAGACTTGGAGACCAGGAAGCCGGCGGCGATGGAGATGATCAGCGCCGGGATCTGGCTGACCAGGCCGTCGCCGACGGTCATCAGCGTATAGGTCGATGCGGCCACGCCGATCGGGATGTGATGCTGCAGCACCCCGATCAGGATGCCGCCGATGATATTGATGGCGACGATGATCAGGCCGGCGACGGCGTCGCCGCGCACGAACTTCGACGCGCCGTCCATGGCCCCGAAGAAGGTCGATTCCTGCTCCAGCTCCTTGCGGCGCTTCTTGGCCTCGGTCTCGTCGATCAGACCCGCCGACAGGTCCGCGTCGATGGCCATCTGCTTGCCGGGCATCGAGTCCAGGGTGAACCTGGCGGCCACTTCGGCGATCCGGCCCGAGCCCTTGGTGATGACGACGAAGTTCACGATCACCAGGATCGCGAAGACGATGATGCCGATGACGAAGCTGCCGCCGGTCATCAGCTTGCCGAAGGCTTCGATGATATGCCCGGCGCCGTGGACGCCCTCGTGGCCGTGGCCGAGGATCAGCCGCGTGGAGGCGATGTTCAGCGACAGGCGGAAGAGGGTGGTGACCAGCAACACCATGGGGAAGCCGGTGAATTCCAGCGGCTTCTTGATCAGCAGCGAGGTCATCAGGATCAGGACGGCGCTGGTGATCGAGATCGACAGCAGCATGTCCAGCAGGAACGCCGGGATCGGCAGGATCAGCAGGACGACGATGCCGACGACGCCGATGGCGAGCCCAACCTCGCCACGCGCCACCCAGCCCAGCATCTCTCGCGGGGTGGGAGTCTGGCCGTGCCGGGAGGGAAGGGACGCGTCAGCCACGGGTCAGCTCATCAGGCGGCGGACGCCGCCCCCATCTGAGGCGCGGGCACCGAGACACCGGCCTCGGTGTATTCCTTGAGCTTGTTGCGCAGGGTGCGGATGGAGATGCCAAGGATGTTGGCCGCATGGGTGCGGTTGCCCAGGCAGTGCTCCAGGGTGTCGATGATCAGTTGCTGCTCCATGGCGGCGACCGTCTGGCCGACGTAGGAGCGGTTGGCGGTCTCGGCGGCGAGGGACGCGGCCTGGGCGGCGCGCGCGCCGGGGTCGGCGGAGGCCAGGGGCTGACCGTCCGGCAGGCGGATGGCGTCCTCTTCGATCTCCGGGCCGCTCGCCATCAGCACTGCGCGGTGCATGGCGTTTTCCAGCTCGCGCACGTTGCCGGGCCAGCGGTGGGTCGCCAGACGCCGCTTGGCCTCGGCCGAGAGCGGTCGCTCCGGCATGCCGTTGGCGGCCGCGTACTTCTTGATGAAGAACTCGCAGAGCGCCAGCACGTCGCCGGGCCGGTCGCGCAGCGACGGGATGCGCAGGTTCACGACGTTCAGGCGGTAGAGCAGATCCTCGCGGAAGGTCCCGTCGCGCACGCCCTGGGCCAGGTCGCGGTTGGAGGTGGCGAGGATACGGATGTCGACCTTCACCGGCTTCGCGCCGCCGACCCGGTCGATCTCGCGTTCCTGGATGGCGCGCAGCAGCTTGGCCTGCAGGCGCGCGTCCATCTCGCTGATTTCGTCGAGCAGCAAGGTGCCCCCGTTGGCTTCCTCGAACTTGCCGATGCGGCGGGCCACGGCGCCGGTGAAGGCGCCCTTCTCGTGGCCGAACAGTTCGCTCTCCAGCAGGTTCTCCGGGATCGCGGCGCAGTTGACGCTGATGAACGGGCGGCTGGCGCGGCGCGACTTCTGGTGGACGTAGCGGGCGATGACTTCCTTACCCACGCCGCTTTCGCCGGTGATCAGGATCGAGGCGTCGGAGGGCGCGATCTGGTCGGCCATGGTGATCACCGCCTGCATCGACGGGTCGCGGACGACCATCGGGCGGTTGTCGTCGGCGACGGCGGCCAGCACAGCGGCGATAAGCTCGGCGTCCGGCGGCAGCGGGATGAACTCCTTGGCCCCGGCCCGGATGGCGCCGGCCGCGCCGTCCGCGCCGGCTCCGACCCCGCAGGCCACCACCGGCACCCGGATCCGCTCCGCCTCGTTGGCGGCGATCAGGCCGGCGATGTCGAGCTCGTAGTCGACCATCATCAGGTCGGCCCCTTGCCCTGCGCGCAGCGCATGGGTGGCAGCCTCGATGGTCTCGACGTGACTGACCTTCGCGCCAGCGCTCATCGCCATTTTCACGGCGGTGGAAAGCTGTCCGTTCAATTTTCCGACGACTAGAAGCCGCATGGATATTCTCCCTCAGACAACCGTGGCCTCAGGCCGCGTTGTCGCCGTCCTTGATGATTTCCGTCATGGTCACGCCCAGGCGCTCGTCGACGATGACGACCTCGCCGCGGGCGACCAGACGGTTGTTCACGTAGATGTCGATGGCCTCGCCGACCTTGCGGTCGAGCTCCAGGACGCTGCCTTGGCCGAGTTGCAGGAGCTGGGCGACCGACAGGCTGGCGCGGCCGAGCACCGCGGAGATGTTCACCGGCACGTCGAAGACCGGCGCCAGGTCCGTGGCGATCTTATCCTCGTCGCTCATGGTCTCGGCGAGCATGCCTTCGCCGGGCGCGAACTCGTCCAGTTTCAGCTCTTCGGCGGTGTTGGGATCTGGCGTTTCGGACATGGCCTGGCTTTCAGGGCTCTTGGGTGTCTGGGGCGGAGGCTCCGCCGCCAGGGATCAGGGGTTCGGCATGCAGGCCCTCGGCGGCGAGCGCCGCGCGCAGGGCCTGGGCGACGCGCTCGGCGGCGGCGGCGGGGTCGAAGCTGGCCGAGCCGTCGCCGAAATCGAGGGTGAAGGCGTGGGCGCCGACGCCGGGGGTGGCGCGCACCTGGATCGCGCCGGGATAGCCCACGGCCTGGGCGGTCTCCTCCAGAACGGCCTGCAGACCTTCCAGCAGCTCCGGCTCGGCGGTCACGATCAGTCGCGGAGCCGCCTCGACCTCGCGGGCGAGGGACTCCAGGGCGGCGCGGACGGGGGCCTGCGGGAACTTGTCGAGAGCCGCCGCGGCGATGGCGCGGCCGCAGGCCAGCGCCAGATCGGCCGAGCCGACCCGGTGCTCGTGAGCGACAGCGGCGAGGCCGGGCAGGGCCTGCTGGGCGGCGCGCCCGATGTCGGCCAGCGCCTCGGCCTGGCGATTGGCGATGCTGGCCATGGCGCGGGCTTCCCCGGCTGCCTCGGCGGCGCCCTTGATCTGCTCGACCTCGTCGGCGCTGAAGGAACGCTTGGGCCGCGGTGCCGCGGACAGCACCGCGCCCGTCGGGTCGAAGACCGTGCCGAACAGGAATTTCTCGTGAGCGGGACCGGTCATCAGTACACCAGCTCGTCGTCGTCGCCGCCGGCGCCGACCAGGACGATCTCGCCCTTGTTGGCCAGGTCCTTGGCGACCTGCACCATGGCCATCTGCGCCTGCTCGACCTCGCGCAGGCGGACCGGGCCCATGGTCTCCATGTCCTCGCGCATGATCTTGGCGGCGCGTTCGCTCATGTTGGAGAAGAACATGTCGCGCAGGGAGTCCGAGGCGCCCTTCAGCGCCAGCGCCAGCTGGTCCTTCTCCACGGTGCGCAGCAGGGTCTGCACGCCGCCCGGATCGAGCTTGGAGAGGTCCTCGAAGACGAACATCAGGGCCCGGATACGTTCGGCCGCCTCGCGGTTACGTTCCTCAAGGGCCGTGATGAAGCGGGTCTCGGTTTGGCGGTCGAAGGCGTTGAAGATGTCGGCCATCATCTCGTGGCTGTCGCGCTTGGACGTGCGGGCCAGGTTCGACATGAATTCGGTGCGCAGGGTCTGCTCGATCTTGTCGAGGATCTCGCGCTGCACCGGCTCCATGCGCAGCATGCGGGTCACGCACTCCAGCGCGAAGTCCTCGGGCAGGCAGGTCAGCACGCGCGCGGCGTGCTCCGACTTGATCTTTGACAGCACGACCGCGACCGTCTGCGGGTATTCGTTCTTCAGGTAGTTGGCGAGCACGGCCTCGTTCACATTGCCGAGCTTGTCCCACATGGTGCGGCCCGCCGGACCGCGGATCTCCTCCATGAGGGTGTCGACCTTGTCCTCCGGCATGATCGACGCCAGCAGCTTCTGGGTCATCTCGACGGAGCCGGTGATGGCGCCCGAGCCCATGCCGGAGACGAACTCCACCAGGAGGTCCTCGACAACGGACGAGGTGACCTGGCCCAGACCGGCCATGGCCTGCGAGATCACCTTGATCTCCTCCTCGTCGAGGCCGCGCCAGACGCTGGCGTGGTCTTCGCCCAGCGCCAGCAGCACCACCGCGGCCTTTTCAGGCCCAGTGAGTCTGGAGAGTTCGGCGACGCCCTTGGGTTTCAGCGCCATGGTCAGGCGGACTCATGGAGCCAGCCGCGGATGATCGCGACGGACTCATCAGGGTGCTTGTCGACGAACTCGGCGACGCGCTTGACGGAGCTGGCCTTCACCTGGCCCTCGATGCGCGCGATATCGATCTTCTGCTCGAGGCCCTCGTTGACCGGGCCAGACAGCATCTGCTGGCCGGTGGCCGGGTCGACGGTGATCTGCATCGGCTGGCCGTCGGGGCTGGTGACCATGCGGGTGACGCCCTGGCCGCCGACCATGGCCATCGGACCGCCGCCGCCGCCCATCGCGCCCTTGAGCAGCGGGCGGACGATGAACAGCATCATCAGGATCGCCACGATGCCCATCACGCCCAGTTCGGCGGCGCGCATGATGTCGTTCTTGTCGAAGCCCATCAGCGGGTTGGCGGCGGTGACGCCGTCGGGATCCTCGGCGGTGGGGAACTTGACGTTGACCACCTTGACGACGTCCCCGCGGCTCTGGTCGTAGCCGACGGCGGCCTGCACCAGCTGTTCGATCTGCGCCATCTCGGCGGCCGAACGCGGCGCGTAGGGACCAGGCTTGCCCTTCTTGTCGGGCGCGCCATAGGCGCCGTCGACGGCGACGGCGACGGAAATCTTCTTCACTGCGCCCGGCTCGGAGACCTGGGTCGTGGTGGTCTTGGTGATCTCGTAGTTGGTGGTCGATTCCTGCTTGCCGCTGGCGTTGCTGCTGTCGCCGCCCTGGTCGATGGAGGCGCCGCCCGGGACCTTGGCCGCGGACGAGGCCTGGGTCCCCTGGCCGGGCGTGGCTTCCTTGGAGTTCTCGTCGGTGGTGCTTTCCGAGCGAACGACCTGGCCGTCCGGGTCGAAGGCTTCCTTCTGGGTGGTGATGTGGGCCATGTCGACGTCGGCGCTGACGTTCACGCGGGCCTTGCCGGCGCCGACGATGCCCTCGACCAGGGTCTTCACCTGCTTGGCGATGCGTTGCTCGACTTCGCTCTTGCGGCCGTCGGCCTCGGCGGCCATGCCGGTGTCGCCGCCGGACAGCGTCTTGGCGTGCTGGTCGATGACCGTGACGCGGTCGGGCTTCAGATTGGGCACGGCGCCGGCCACCAGGTTCTGCACGGCGCGGACCTGGTCGGGTCCGGGCTCGCGGCCGCCGACGCCCAGGCTCACCGAGGCTGAAGGCTGGTCGGCCTCCTCCTCGAACAGCTGGTGCTTGGGCAGGACAAGGTGGACCCGCGCGGCGGTGATGCCGTCCAGGCCCATGATGGTGCGGCCGAGCTCGCCCTCCAGGGCGCGCTGGCGGTTGAGCTGCTGGACGAAGTCCGTCTGGCCCATGGCGTTGGTGTTGTCGAAGATCTCGTAGCCGACGCTGGCCGCGGTCGGCAGGCCCTTGGACGACAGCATCAGCCGCGTCGAGGCGACCTGGTCGCGGTTCACCATGATGGTCGAGCCGTCGCCCTTGACCTCATACTTGATGTTCCCCTGGTCCAGCGCCTGGGTGATCGTTCCGGCTTCCTTGAGGTCGAGGTTGGAATAGAGCAGGGCTTTAGGCTGGCCCAGGCCTGTGGTGATGGCGAACAGAGCGGCGGCCACGCCGGCGCCGATGCCAAGGATGGCGGCGAGCCGTCCGATCCCGAACCTCTGAAGCGCAGCCAGGATCTGGTTCAACGCCGAGCCCTTCCGAAAAACCCAATTGGCGGACGGGCGTGTCGTTCTTGCCTACCGCTAGGCAGGATTTACCCAGTGCTTGGTAAACGCGGGGTTTAGACGCTCGGCGAATGCTTGGCCTTGGCCGCGCGGCTCAGCCGCTCCAGGGGCTGAGCGCGCCCCAGAGCGCCAGGTCGACCGAGAAGGCGGCGTAGACGAGCACGGTGAGGGTGAAGAAGGCCTTGCGCAGGGGGCTCCAGCTATCGACGCGCCGCCCGCCGCGCCAGATGGCCGGGAGCACCAGGACCGTGGTGGCGGTGAGGCCCGCCGCCACCAGGGCGCAGGCCGAGGCGGTGATCATCAGCACGCCGGGCCAGCGGTACATGACCTCGGCCTGGTCGCCGCTTCTCGACAGCCACAGTCCGAACAGTCCGAACGCGACCAGCCAAAGCACCGCCTGGATGTTCTGCACCAGGCTGGCGCGGGTTTGGATCTGGTTCTCGCGGAACTCGCGGCGGTTGCGCACGCCGACCCCGATCAGGGTGATCAAGGCGGTGAAGCCCGCGAGCGCGGTCAGGAGCTCCAGGATCGTGGGCTCGCGCCAGAACGGCGCGCGCTCGAAGACCTGAGTCCCGTTGGCCACGTGAAAGGCGCGCGCCCCGCCTTGGGCAAGGTCGAACGCGATCCGCTCGGACCCCTGCGAGGCAATGAAGCGGCCGTCGTCCGGCGGACCCTCGGGCACGAAGGTGCGCACCCCACCGGCGTCGCTGACCGTCAGCTGGCCGCCATGGCTCACGTCGACCGCCGCGCCGCTTTTCAACTGGTCGACGAAGCCCTCCAGGCCCGAATAGGCGCGCCGGGTGGTCTGGTAGTAGCCGGCGAAGTCGCCGCTGCGCTGGGCCAGCTCCGGAGAACCCGCGCGCGGGAACGGTTCGGGCGCGGCGTAGAAATGCTGCACGATCAGCTCCGGGAAACGGGTCGCCAACGGTCGGCCGGTGGCGGTGTTCGTGGAGATGAAGACGCCGAGGTTCAAATCCGGAATCACCACCATGTTGGAGAAGAACGACAGCGTCGCTCCGCCATGGCCGTACCCGCGATGGCCGCCGGGCAGGTCGAACACCATGAAGCCGTGCGCCCAGCCGTTGATCCCCTCCGGCGTCTTGCGCAGCGGGGTGCGGAAAGCCTGGGCCGTCGTGGGGTTGTAGATGGTCGTCCCGTCGATCTGGCCGCCGGAGAGTTGCATCAGCATGTAGCGCGCCATGTCGCCGGCGGTGGACGAGCCCGCCCCGGCCGGCGCGATCTGGCCGATGAACTCGTAGTCGCGGCGCGCGAAGCCCAGCGGCGTCCAGCGGTAGCCGTCGGAGACGTCGCCGGCCAGGGACGCGGACATGGGCGCGGGCAGCCCCGCCTTGGCGTCATGCGGCTCGCGGAAAGTGGTGTGGGCCATGCCGAGCGGGTTGAGGATCTCGTCCTCGATCAGCCGCTCGTAGGGCTTGCCCGAGGTGTAGGTGACCGCCTCGCCAGCCAGCGCGGCGCCATAGTTCGAATAGCTGGAGACCGCGCCCGGCGCATGCACCCGCTTGGGCCGCTCCTGGCGCAGGTAGAGGTCGAGCGGACGCACGCGGCCGTAGTTCCGCTCGAACAGCTGGCCGAGCGCGCGGTCTTCGAAACCCGCCGAATGGTCCATCAGGTTGGCGACGCGGACCGGCTGGTCGTAGCCCTGGTCCTTCACCTGGACCTTTTCGGGCAGGTAGAGGTTCACCGGTTGGTTCAGGCGGATGCGGCCGGCCTCGACCTCCTTCATCAGGGCGATCCAGGTGAAGGTCTTGGAGATCGAGCCCACGCGGAACAGGGTCTTGTCCGGATCGACGGCGCGTTGCGGGTTCAGGCTGGCGAAGCCGTAGCCCTTCTTCAGGACAACCTGGCCATTCTGGACCACCGAGACCGTGACGCCGGCGATGTGTTCGCGGGCCATGGCGTCCTTCAAGAGGCCGTCGGCGAAAGCTTCCAGCTCGGCCGCCGGTATCGCCTGCCCGGCTGATAGCCGGGCGGTCGGCGCGGGCGGGCCGGCTGGCTGCGGCGGAGGCGGAGGCGCTGGAGCCGGCGCGGGCGCCGCGGCGACGCCTTCATCGGCGGGCAGCGCCGGCGGCGCAGACTCGGCGTGGACGATGGGCCCCTGGGCGGCGGGGACCGTCGCGGGCTTCGGCGGAGCTGCCGCCGTGGCCGGCGCCGTCGCCGTCGCCGCAGGCGTCGCGACCTTCGGCTTGGGCTTGGCTGGCTTCGGATGCAGCTTGATATAGGGGATCGGCGCCTTGGGCAGGCTGGGCGCCGGCGCGGCGTGTTTCTCGGGCGGGGCGGTGTCGTCCTGTGCGAACGCGCCGGCCTGTGGGGCGAGCAACAGCACGGCTGCGGCGACGGCGAAGACGATTGACCGCATCGAGAACCCTGGAGACTGGAGCGGAACGCTCAACCGGTTGTAGGCGCCGCAGCGAGTCATTCCAAGCTTGCAGCGCGGAGCGCGGGCCAGCCGGGACGCCTCAGTTTCGTTTGGGTCCGCCCGAGGCCAGGGAATACAGCGGCAGCATGGGCCGCAGAGCCGGGCCGATGAACAGTTGCGGCTCAGACGGCGGCTTCATGCCCTCCTTGGTCTCGCGCGCGGCGACGCAGGCCTGCACGCCGGTCCCCAGGATGGCGAAGTTGGATACGTTGGGCAGGGTCTCCAGCACGCACTGGTCGAAGTAGGGATATTTGTCGGCCTCGCCGCAGCCGAAGGACGAGCGGTCGGGCCGAGCGGCGGTGAGCACCATGCGATTGGGGCTCGCCAGGGCGGGAACGAAGACGCCGGAGAAGCAGGCCGAGATGATCACCACGGTCGGCCGCTTGCCGCAGGTGTTGTCGACCATGTTGGCCAGCACACCGGGCGGCAGG